>JALHMV010000012.1:0-6821 GCA_022843855.1 Patescibacteria group bacterium | reverse complement strand
CCGGCGTCATCAGCGGTGTTGTTGCGGTCGTTACGATCATTTTGCTCAGCTTCTACCTCTTGATTGAGGAAGACGGTGTTCGAAAAATGTATCGAGGGATTCTCCCAGATGAGTGGCACGCGCCGTTTAGTGAGATTACACGCAAAATCGCAATTAAGCTTGGCGCTTGGTTGCGCGGTCAGCTCGTATTAATGGGCGTCGTTGGCCTCCTTACAACACTCGGACTGTTGGTCATCGGTCATCCGTATGCCTTAACTCTTGGTATCTGGTCGGGCGTGACGGAAGTGATTCCGATCGTCGGCCCATGGATCGGTGCGGTTCCTGGCGTCGTGGTGGGGTTGACCGAGTCGCCGCTTCAGGCATTCTTGGCGTTAGCAGTCTATCTCGTTGTGCAACAGCTCGAGAATTCGGTGCTGGTGCCAAAGATAATGGGCAAGGCTGTCGGTCTTAACCCTTTTGTTGTGATTGTAGCTATCTTGGTTGGCGGCAAGCTTTACGGACTGATGGGCGTCCTACTCTCTGTCCCGTTGGCTGCGGCGATAAGCGTTATCGTTGATGACTGGGCGGTTATTCGCCAGGCGATCCGGCCACACGGAAAGCTCAAAGAATCGTAGAACATGCGGCTGATCCTCAGCTCGTTGACGTACCCACTCGCCAACGGTGTCACGAACTCGATCAACGTCACCGTTGACGGTCTGGTAGAGGCTGGCCACGAGGTAGTTGTCGTTGCGCCAGACTATGGAACGGGGAAGATTCGTCCCGAACATTTTCCGGTATCTTCATCGAGAATCTCTGAAATCGCAACGAAACAATTTGGGAACGGTGAGCGTTTTTTCTCGGTGCGTGCAGTGGCAGATATTCAGAAAATCGTCGATCAATTTCAACCCGATATCTACTGGCTCCACACTGTCACATGGGCTCCAAACATATTTGAGGTTATGCTGCAGCGCAGCAAGAAGATCAAAATTTTAACGTATCACACAATGGTCAGTAACTACGGCAAGATTTATTTCGGTAGTCTTGGTCAGCAGCATATGATCAATCGCAGCCGTGAAGTAGCTGGTCTAATGGACGCCGTCATTGCACCGAGCCACTACGTCGAAGGATTGCTACGCGATTGGAAAGTCAAACAACCGATCACTGTTATTCCGACAGGTATCGAGGAAACCAAAAGCGGGTATTCCAGTAGCGAGCTCAAGTCAAAGTGGCATATTCCGAAACAAAACGCTGTCTTGCTGACCGTCGGTCGGGTTGTGCGTGAAAAAAATATTAGTGCTCTCTTCCGGACGTTGGCACAAGTGGTCAAGCATAATCCGCGTGTTACCCATCTCGTCGTCGGTCCAGGCCATCTCGATGACTTCAAGCGTGAAGCTCGGTCGCTCGGTATTGAGAACAACGTCGTGATGACCGATTCTGTTCCTGCCGATGAGGCCCGCAAGATGTACTGGGGCGCCGATCTTTTCTTTTTTGCTTCACAAAGCGAGACGCAGGGTATGGTTTTCGGCGAAGCAATGAACGCTGGTCTACCAATCGCGGCACTGACCTCCCCAATTCAACCTGAGTTTTATCCAGAAAGCGTTGCTGCAGTTGCTAAGACAGAAGCTCAGTTGGCTGGGCACGTTTTAGCGCTCCTTGGGGATCGCCACCGACGCGACCAGCTCCGAGCAGCTGGCAAGAAGCTCTTTATTGATGAGTTAAGCGTGGCGGCAATGACGCGCAAACAACTTGAGTTGTTCAACGGGTTAGTCGGTCGTGGGCAGTAGAGGACTCGAACCTCTGACCCTCTCGGTGTAAACGAGACGCTCTACCAGCTGAGCTAACTGCCCAAACGCGGATTACTCCGCTGTACCCGGGGCCGGACTCGAACCGGCACGCCTGTAGGGCAGGGGATTTTAAGTCCCCCGTGTCTGCCATTTCACCACCCGGGCATACTATTTCTTTCCGGGTTGTGAAATGACGTAGGCATATTTCACCACCCGGGCAATTTATGTAGCACTAATTTTACCGGAAACAGCTTCGTTTGTCGCGAAGAAACCGGTCGCTTTTTGGATTCCTCGTCCTTCAAAGAACCTTGCTAATCGTCGAAGATCGACGTCGCCATGCCGGGTGCGTAGCGTTGCTCGCCAGCCGTCGCGAGTTTCTACGAGAACGGCCGCCGCTCTCGCTTCGTCTAGTAGGGCAATAGCGTTGGCCAGGCCGGCAACGTCTTTTTCACTAGCACCGTGCTTGCGCAGCGTTGTGGCTGTTATTTTTGTAACCGCCAGACCGTTCTCTTCGAGCCTGAGACCGGATAGTGCATCGCCCCAGAGCTTGGTCTTGCTAATGGTGCGGTGCTCATCGAACGCTGCCTGGAGAGCGCCCAGATCGGCCCCAAAACGAATAAGGCGGCTGGCGGCCCGAAGGGTTCGACTGGTTGTGTTCGGGTGCTGAAAAAAGTGAGTGTCTGTTACGATTCCGAGCAAAAGTGATTGCGCTACCTGCGGTGAAATCGGTTGGCGGAACGACTCGAGGCAGTCAAAGATAATCTCTGTTGTCGAGCTCGCTTCCGGGTCGTGAACAGCTGCGTCAGCAAATCTTCCTATAGTTGATCGCTTGTGGTGATCGAAGGCAACAACAGTGGCGCCTCTGTCCTTTGCGCTCGAGAGCGTCTTCTCCATACCTGTCCGATGGATTTGAGCGCAGTCGAGAATGACAATGCACGATTTCGTTGGACGATTGGAAACGACACATTCCCCCACTGCCGGGAAGAATATTGACGGAATGGTACTTACCGAAACAATCTCGACATCTTTTTTCTTGTTCCAGTGGTGAAAGAGAGCGGCGGCGCTGCCGATCGCATCACCATCAGGTCGCTCATGGACAACGAGACTGAGCTGCTTTGCTTTCTGGATGATCTCACAAGCGGTGCGTGCTTCGAGCGTCATCCGACGAGCCGGTAGTGTTCTCGCCCCTCCGTTGGTAGTGTGTTTTCACTGAGTTTCAGTACGTCACGTTCTTCAATCTTCAATGCGTCTTGAACGCCGCTAACGTTGACGTGGTGACTAAAGACAACAACGCTCGGATCATAAGTCTCAAAGAGTTCAGTCGCTTTAGCTTTATCAAGCTCGCTGGTTTCCCCGTTGATAACCAAAACGCTGCATGGTGCAAATTGGCTCTTCTCGAAGGCGGTTGGTTTGTCGGCGGAGAAGGTAACGACTATTTGCATTTTTTCCCAAACAATAAGAGCGGCGCTTTGTCCGTAGACAACCTCAACGCCTTCAACCTCGTACTCGCCTGGACTGGAGAACTCACTATCAGCTAGCCTCATGGAACGGCCGCTGATAGTGAGAACTTTGTCGCGATCGGTTAGCTCAATTGCCCCATCCTTAGCCGGCCGAATCGATAGCATCGCTTACTCGTCGGTTTTCTTAGTCTTCTTGGCTTTTGTTTCGGCAAGTTTCAAAGAGATCTTGCGAAGTTCTGGTTCGATCGAAATAACCTCGAACGTATAGTTTTGACCTTCAGTGACAAGTTCCTCAGGCTTCTGGTTGTTCATCTGTGAGACGTGGAAGAGACCCTCAAGGCTGTCTGACAGCTTTACGAAGGCGCCGTACGGAGTAACCTGAGTAACGATACCGTCAGCCTTACCGCCAACTTCGAGATTCTTGACCTCTGTTTGCCACGGATCGGCAAGAAGCTTCTTCATTGAAAGGGAGACGCGACCAGCGTCGATATTGACAACCTCGGCTTCGATCTCTTCCCCTACCTTGAAGTGATCCTTCAAGTTGTTTATTCGTTGCCACGAGACCTGCGAGATGTGGACCAATCCTTCGAGCTCGCCAATATCAACGAATAGGCCAAAGTCGACGATGCCCGTAATCTTGCCCTTAACGCGCTGACCGATCTCAAACTTCTGCGCCTTTTCTTCAAGGTCAGAATCAACGACGGCTTTTTCCGAGAAGATTATTTTCTTAGCAGCCTTGTCGTAGCTGATGATCTTGACCGGTAGATTGGTGCCGATTAGCTCCATCAACTTCTTTTTGATTTTGAGTTTGTCGCCGCCAACACGAGGGTAGTTTTTGGCAGAGAGCTGCGAAACGGGGATGAAACCCTGCATATTGTTGTACTCCGCAACGAGACCCCCCTTATTAGCCTGAACGATCCGGACGTTGATAATCTCTTGATCGTTGTTGCGCTGCTCGAGCATGCTCCAGAGGCGTTCGCGCTCAGCTTTCTTCATCGACAAAATAACGTAACCGTTATCGTTCTCAGTGGAAACGACGTAGGCCTGAAGGGTGTCGCCTGGATTAACTTTACCCATGGCGGTTGAGAATTCTTTTTCCGGGATAATTCCGGTGGCTAAACCTGCTACATCCACCATAATACTGTCACGTGAGCTGGAGAGAACCGTCACGTCAACAACATCGCCCTGGTCGAACGGAATGAGCGTATCGCCCATCAGCTCGACGAGCTCAGCCATGGTTTTTGGATTAGCGTTAACTTTTGACATTACTATTTGTTTTTTCCTTTCTTGCGTCCTGATTGGTCAGAAGCGCTCGTAGTTGGAAGATACCTGAAAAACCGCTCCTTTTCAAGGTAGGATACCTGTTCCTGCGGAAGGCGGCGTTTGACAACGATGATAATCCAAATAACCCAGGCCAGTGCAATTATAAATGCTGCGCCAAGAACGAGGCGGCTGGAGAGGTAGCTGATACTTTGAATTCTGAAGAACCAGTAGGACGGGACCATTAAGAGGAGAAAGTAGAAAACGTTTGAGATTTGCACTAGTGGGACGGTGTAGACCGGCGTTGCTTGGTGCGCTTTCTTGAGGCGTCGGCGCCAGACCTCCAGGGCGATAAGACTAATGAGAAAAACGGCGAGACCGAAGGCGTAGTACGGTGTCTGGCTGTCGAGCGGCCCGCCGGTCCAGTAGCTCCAGGAACCGAGTCGTGCCCAGTCGTTTGTTGGAAACGACTGCGTCTCAAAAAAAGTTGTGATTGTCTGCCAGCGTGAAGTGAATTGGTCAAGCATGTATTCGTTTGTGCCGAAGGAGTGCCTCAGGTCGTGAATCTTCGCTTCGCTCAGTTCACTCCTTCGTCCCAAATCGCGATTGCGATTTGTGCCGAAGGTCAGAATCGCTCATTCCATTCGCGTTCACTCCTCCGGCAGTGACTATCGTCACTGTGCCGAAGGAGTGAATCGAACACTCGACACCACGCTCTTCAGGCGCGTGCTCTACCACTGAGCTACTTCGGCTAATTTGTCACAAGCTATTTTACCCAAATTATAGGGTAAGAAAAAGCGGTGGGAGACTTGGAGTCTCTCACCGCTTCGGTTGGTGCCCTTAGGCGAACATCGGTTCACCGTGGCAGTCGAATTGGAGGGTCTCAATCATTCCCCACCGCTCAAGCAGGCAAGCCCGTCTTTCCTCCGACGCTGTGTGGCGGAAGATCAGAACCCGCGCGTACGGGTCGCCGTTGTTGGCACTTCTCCTTATGTGCGGATTGGTTAGCTGTCTTGCTTCCCTCTTTCGTCGAACGATGGTGCAGGAGTTCTCTGGCATCGGTTTCTCCAAATCAAGGAACATGGCGCGAATACTACCCTATCTTACGCCAAAAATCCAGGGTTTGGAGGGGTATTTTTTAGCCCGGCTTATGAAGCCGGGCTGGTTGAAAATGGGTCATTTGCCAACGGCAGCCAATCGCTTGGCTAGCCAGTCGGCTGGTACTTCGTCGTAGAAACAGATCCGATCGCGGCCGGTTTCTTTGCCGAAGTACGCAGCAGTATCTGCTTCCTTGTGGCGAGCATCAAGGTCGCAGTCGTCGCTCGGGAACATAACGATACCGATCGTAGTGGTGACCGGCTGATGGTCGATCCCGTTTAGTTTGATCTGCCTCACTGCTGAGGCAAACGCAACGGCGCGAGATCGAACGATCGCTCTTGAGAATTCGAGGTTGTTGATCAGTCCACTCATGCGAACCACCAGCTCCTCGCCACCGTATCGGTAGCACTTGTCCCCAGATCTGATCTGAGAACGTAACACCTCGCCGACCTGGATCAATAGTTCGTCACCGACGGCGTGGCCGTACTGGTTGTTGAATGCTCGAAAGCTATCGAGATCAGAGACGAGGAAGGCGTTGAGGCCGGTATTAACCAGACTGGCCGTACTGAGGTCCCGAAGGAACTCCGCCTTGTTGGCTAGTCCGGTCAACGGATCCGTTGTTGCCTGATCTCTCAACCTAGCCTGCTCGGTTGAGCAGCAGACGATGACTTCGTCACTCAACGGTAGCGGTCGGCAGATCCAGACGGCACTTTGGCCGTCGAATTGGCCACGGACTTCTGTGATTGAGACCGTATCCAGACAGCCTAAGAGACGATGATAGTCACCCTCGGGAAAGAGAGCAGGCTTGCCAAGGCGCTGCGAGGCGTTCAGGGCGGCTGGGTTGCAGCTACCGCGAACAATCCCTTGCGCGTTCACTGCGAAGATTGGCTCCTCACTTGCTTCGAACAAGTGTAGCGCCAACTGAGATCTGGGGGATTCGAAGAGTTTCATCTTGTCTTCCTGTGAAGAGCATGTTCGCAGCATCCGTGCCGCAAACTCGCGTCCAGTCTAGTCGACCGCACACAATAAATCAACGGCTATACGCTCATTTTATTTTGTGCACGAGAAAGGAAATCTTCGCCGTCTTTGACGGCCCAGTTGTGCGTAAGTTAGGAAGCTTGGGTCCAAGTCGGCACTTAGTTACAGACAAACAAAAACTGCCACTTTCGTGACAGCTTTTGTTTGTGCGCGAGAGAGGACTTGAACCTCCACGGGATTGCTCCCACAGCCACCTCAAGGC
>JALHMV010000011.1 GCA_022843855.1 Patescibacteria group bacterium | reverse complement strand
GAAGGATTGGACGCGTTACGAAGCAATTTTGAACGTTGCCGCCTATACAGCGGTTGACGCGGCGGAGACTCCCGAAGGGCGTCGCCTCTGTTGGCAGATTAACGCCGAAGCTGTTGGCAAGCTCTCTCGTGTCGCGACTGAACACAATTTGACGCTTGTGCATATTTCAAGTGACTACGTTTTTGATGGCACAGAGAAAGAACACACTGAGACGGAGGGTTTCTCGCCGCTTGGGGTTTATGCCCAAACCAAAGCCGCCGGCGACATCGTTGCTGCGACCTGTACGCAGCACTACATCGTTCGTACCTCTTGGGTAATCGGCAGCGGTAAAAACTTTGTTCGTACAATGCACGAATTAGCCAAGAAAGGAGTCAGCCCAACGGTCGTTGACGACCAGGTTGGCCGCCTGACCTTCACAGCCGATCTAGCAGAGGCCATCCTTTTCTTACTCGAGAAAAAAGCACCTTATGGTACCTATAACTTCTCCAACGGCGGTCGAGTTGCCTCTTGGGCCGAGATCGCGGCGGTTGTTTTTCGCCTCAGCGGCGCCCAACAGAACAAGGTTACGCCGATCTCAACAGAGGAGTACTTTAAAGACAAACCAGAAGCAGCCCCTCGACCACTACAGAGCACGCTCAACCTAGAAAAAATAACGGCGCTCGGGCTCGTACCGCGAGATTGGGAAGCGGCGCTTCAGGACTATCTGGCAACCAACTCTCAGGTTCGGTAACCGATACATGGGCGGATTCCTTCAGCCCAACCAACCGTAATCTCTGTTGGCGCTCCACAACCCACAGCCACGCTGGCCGGCGCATCGAACGATATACTATTCGACCTTGACAAAGTTCAACTCAAAGTTAAACTTTAACTATGGACACGGTAACGGCTAAGGAATTTCGAGACAACATGGAGAAGATTATAAAACGCGTCGAGCGCGGTGAACCGATTAGGCTGACCTACCGTTCTCGGACAACCATTATGCTGCGACCCGAACCGAAGCCTCACAACGGCGTCGATCCCGGCAGCCCAGAAGCAATGAGGCAGTTCTTCGTTGCCGGTCGCGCCATGTTCGGTGGCGCAGATTTTTCTCACATCAACGCAGCCAAGAGCGCCAAAGAAATCTATCACGACCTTCTGGATCACCACCCTAAATACGCCAAGTACGCCCGTTGCGCGGCCAAAATAGAAAAGGGCGATGAAAGTCTTTCTGGACGCAAACATCCTGCTTGAGAGTAGCTTGCCGGGTCGCCTCAAGGCCGAGCAGGCTCTATCCTTCTCGGGCAAAGATATCGTTACCTCGCCGCTCAGCGCCCATCTCTACGTTTATTTTGGTACGAAGGTCGGCATCCCCCTTCGCCGGCTCACTGAGCACTTGCGGGCGCTTCGTTTTACCCCCTTTGGACAATCGCAGGTTACCTGGGCGATTGATAATTGCCAGGGTAACGATTTTGAAGATGCGCTGCAGGTGGCGTGCGCAGTGACGAGCGGCTGTGACATGTTTGTGACGCTCGATAAGAAACTCGCCGCGCAGTACGGACAATTCATAAAGATGAAGGTGTTGTAACCTGTAAAAATCTGCTACTCTTAACGCAATGAAGGGAATTATCTTAGCCGGCGGGAGCGGGACGCGCCTGTATCCAATCACGAAAGGCATCTCAAAGCAGTTGATGCCGATTTACGACAAGCCGATGGTCTACTACCCGCTCTCGACACTGATGATGGCCGGTATCCGCGATATTCTGGTCATTAACACGCCGCACGAATCGGAGATGTTTAAGCGTCTTCTCGGTGACGGTAGTGAAATCGGCATCAACATCACCTACGCCGTTCAGCCAAAACCCGAAGGCCTCGCTCAGGCCTTTATTATCGGTGAGGATTTCATTGGCCAAGACAAGGTGGCGATGGTGCTCGGTGACAATATTTTTCATGGCGATGGGTTTGGCCAGAGTCTGAAGCGGGCCGTTGAACCTGATGGTGGCGTGGTTTTTGCCTATCAGGTTGCCGACCCCGAGCGGTACGGCGTTGTTGAGTTCGACGACAGGATGAACGCAATTTCGGTGGCCGAGAAGCCGGCCGAACCAAAATCCAACTATGCTCTGGTTGGCCTCTACTTCTTTGATAACGACGTTGTTGAGATCGCTAAAAACGTCAAGCCGAGTGCCCGCGGCGAGCTGGAGATACCGAGTGTTATGGACGCCTATCTCCAAAAGGGCAAGCTCAGAGTTGAAATTATGGGACGCGGCTCTGCTTGGTTAGATACAGGTACGTTTGACTCGATGAATGATGCCGCCGAGTACGTACGGGTGATGGAGAAGCGAACTGGTCTCAAGATCGGTTGTATTGAAGAAGTGGCTTGGCGCGAGGGCTTTATTACTGACGAACAGCTTAAAGCGGTGGCTGAGGGGTTGATTAAGTCCGGCTACGGTCAGTACCTACTAAAGTTGCTCGAAAGTAAGTAGATGGCAGCAATTATTGCCTGGACACTTCTCTACGACGTGGTCGTTGCAGCTTCGATTCTTTTACTTGGTAATCCGTCAACTATTCTTGGGAACTTGACGCTGAAAAGTCTGCTCTCGCTGTTTCTCGACTGGCGCTTTTTGCTTGGGGCATTTCTCGCAGTTGGAGCGCGATTTATGTTCGTGGTTATCAATAATCTTGCATCAAAGCATGAGGCGTTTGCTGGCGCTCATCTCAGCGTGACCGCGCTCGCAACGATGTCGAGCGTGATCGTTGTGCTGGTGGCTAACCACTACATCCTTGGCGATAAGTTCAGTAATGTCCAGCTGGCTGGCGTAGCGGTAGTTTTGGTCGGTTTTTACCTCATTTTTAGCTAGCGCTCCGGCAGCGGCTCGTGCTGGATGTCTAGGACGATTGTCTGAAGAAGTAGTTGAAAGCCAAGAATATACGGCACCACGGCGATCATGACGGTCGCCGTTGAGGGCGAAGCCGGGCCGATCGAGCTAATAGCGATGTAAATCCCCCAGGCCAGGCCAAACAGGTGCAGAAGTGTTCCAAATATAAAGAACAGCCCAACCGGCGAAAAGTTATAGAGAATATATTTGAGGTAAATCCGCCGCAAAAAGCCTTTCCAGAGCACCCAGAGTGTTGGGAGAATCACTCGAGTTAAACGGATCTTCGACTCCTCGTTCTTATAAATTGGAGGAATTGAGACATCGAGAATCCGAACATTGGCGATGTTAAGCTCAATCCAAAAACTGTTTTCGAATTCGTACCTGTTACCAAGCCGGTCGAAATCGATTCGCTTCAAGGACTCGGCGGTGACGGCGTAGTAACCGTTCAAGCTATCAAACATCGAGTAGTAACCGGTTGAGAATTTGTTGAGCATGGTTACCAGAATATTACCGACATATCGGTAGCGTGGCATCTTCTTATACACCGCTGGCTCCAAGAATCGGTTACCCTTGGCCAAGTCACAGCGGTTTTCGACGACTGGATCGAGTAAACGGGGAAGGTACTGCGGCTCGGTCTGGCCATCGCCCGCCATTGGAGCGATAATTTCGGCGCCCATCTCAGCGAGCTTCTGATAAGCGAACCGTGCCCCATAGCCGTTGCCACGGTTAACTTTGTTGCGTTCCAATGTAATCCGCTTGTCGCGGGCGGCGTGCCGGGTGACGATCTCGGCCGTTTTGTCCTGGCTGCAGTCATCGACGACCAAGATGTAGTCGACATAATCCGGCATTGTCTTGATTACGGACTCGATATTCTCTTCTTCGTTGTAGGCTGGTACGTAAATACCAATTTTCTTGTTTTTGTACATTACTTCTCCATTTGCTCGATTGTTGCTTTTAGCCCTTCCTCGAGAGTGTAACGAAACCGATAACCGAGTTCGGCTAGATCATCGTCGCAGTGAAAGCTCTTTTTGGCCAACTCCTCCTCTGGTATCTGTTCATGCCTTACCACTGGGTTGGTTTTACCGCTCAAGCGCGCCAGCATCTCGTAAATATCTTTAACTGTGCGGGGCTGGTCGGTAATGGTGAATGTTCCCGTCTTTGGGCTTGCGGTCGCAAATACCGCAGCGTTAGCGGCCTCTTTAACATAGACAATATCCCGCACCAGCGCACCTCCGTTAATGAGCGTAATCGGCTCACCGACTAGCAGCGCTCGAACGAATTTAGTAACAAACGTTCCGTGCGGCTCGCCGGGACCGAATAGCTGAGGGAAGCGCAGGATAACAGTGTGGATTTGGCGCCCCGTTAAGTGGTGAATTACTTCCTCAAGCACCCTCTTGCCAATACCGTAGTACGACGGGTCGCGTTCAGCGATCTCAGCAGAGCAGCTACTGACAAAGACAATTCGTTCCAAGTTGGGCAGATGCCGAATAAGGTTCTCTAGCATGATGACATTGGTAGTCACGTGCCGGTGAATGTCATCGGCAGTCTGGCCGTCGAGGACGTGACCGACACTCGCCGCCGTGTGGATCAGGTAAGTAGCGTGAACAAGTTCTGTGTGGTCTGCCATGTCCTCGGGATCGAGCAGGTTCATTCGCAGCCCTTCGGTGGGGTAGGCGGGGTGCGGCTCGGTCAGGAAGCTATAAACGAACGGCGTACCTTTTTCGTGTAGGTGCTCAAGTACGTTACTGCCTAAATAGCCGGTCCCACCTGTTACTAGAATTGTTTTAGCCATGACGTAACTCTCCTGTTTCCTTGAGTGTACGGAGCGCATCGGGGTTGATGAAGACTTCCTCGAATTGGCGCAAGAAATACTGCTCCTTAAGATCGTCTTGTTTGATGACAGGGTAGCGCTGGTACAGGAGGCTTTCAGTAGCCAACTCCACGCTGTTAAAGCCGAGCGTCGCCCGAACGGCGGTCGTACCCGAGTAGAGTGGGTTAATTTCAAAGATATAGACTTCGTTCTGGTGAATGCGGAATTGAAAATTAACCGGGCCGTGGATACCGGTCGCCCGCGCTACTTTTTCTAGGTAAGCCCGTATTGCCTCATCTTTAACCAGGTAGCCGGCGATTGTTTCGCCGTTCCGCAGTGCCCGTTTCAGAATAATGCCGCCCGCGACCTGGCCGGTTTCGTAGATAAAAATCTCGGCGGTATATTCGTTCAGTTCCAGGTTGTAAAACGACTCCGTCTCGTCATTGGCGATGTATTTTTGCAAGACGTACTCTTTTTCCAGTGGCATCCCCTCGAGCTCGGCGAGGTTGTTAACGAGACTTAGCCCGCGCGAGCCGTAACCAAAGACTGGTTTACGGATCAGGGGAAAACGATGGGTACGAGCAAAGCTTTCAACTTCAGCTTCCTCGGAGGCGTAGATAGTCGGTATGGCGGTGAAGTCGTGTTCGGTTAAGAACTGTTGGGTGCGGGCTTTGTCGAAGCAGACTTCGAGAATCGCTGGGTCGGGGACAACTGCCGCGACGCCGAATTTATCGCTCAGGTGTTTCTTGAGCTTAGCTAAGACGGCGACTTCTTTCTCGACAGTGGCAAAAATCAGACCAATATCTTCTTTCTCAATAATCTCTTCAAGGCGTGGCAAGTACTCGTCGGAGGTCGCCAGCGGGACAGTGTAGGCGGCATCGCACTGAAACGCACCGGCGTTGAAGTAGTTAGCGTCGCTGCCAATGACCCGGTAGCGGTTCTTACCTTGGCGGAGCGCTTTGGCAACTGCTAGCGACCGCGTTCCCCCAATACCGGTGACGAGAATAGATTTCATACTGACAGATTATAAAATATTAGCTGTTGGGTGTCGGGGTCGTACGTTAAGAAGGTCCGCTCGTGCTGGCGCATCTCCCGCGAACCTAAAATACTGCCGGAGTTGACGATATACGGGCCGGGACCGTCAAGGGTAAACGGCTGAGCGTAGATTTGGCGCTGGTAGTACCAAAGATCGTTTTCCAGCCAGGCGACAAACGGAATATGGCCGTGAGCCAAGAAATTAAACCGGCTGGGCAGATGCGGTTGCTCGTCTTTCAGATCCTCGATGTAGCGAACGTGCTTCCAGATATCAACCGGGTTGTAACTGCCGTGAGTGAACGAGACGTCCCCTTCTCTCAATTGTTGCGGCAGTGCTTGAAACGTGGCGAGCAGGTCGGGGTGATGCTGTTCGGCGTCCGCTTTGGTCGCTAGAATGGCCTCGTGAACCTTAGGGTTAAAACGCTCAACGGGAGACGCGCCAGTCAAGACTGCCTCGTGGTTGCCTAAGATCACGACATCGCTCTTAGCGGCAACCGCTTGGTAGTAATTACGGTAATTATCATCAAACTCGACTACGTCACCGAGGCAGACCCTTTTTTGCCCGTCACGGGAAAATTCGGGGTGGTTCTGGAGCGCTGTCCAGCCTGAATCGGAGCCGTGTAAGTCAGAAAAAACCAGGTAACGCATTACTGTTTTTTCCCGCCCCGACTGTAGTTGCTGCTCAAGTTGAGCTTGCCGCGAAAAGCGCCGTAGATGTAGTCGAGCTGCGGTCGGGTTAAATTTTGGTGGACAGGCAGGAACAGCGCCTTACCTTGGTAATACCGTCCGGTTTCAACTCCGAAGGCAGTGTAGCGTTCGAACAGTTCCTCAAAGCTGTCCAGTTGCACCAGGAAAGCGCCGGGATAGACTCCGTCAGGCAGTTCGGCGAAAGTTGTAAAGCCGTCTCGGGCAAAGAGATCGCGGAGGTAGTCCCAGTTCTCGCGTCGTTTCTCGTTGGCTTCGGGCAGGGAGGTGGCCAGCTCGGTGATTTGGGCAAAAACGACCTCGCGCTTAAAGTAGTCGAGCAACTGATAGTTGTTCCAGTTGTCGTCGTCGGAGATCGTGACACCTTTAAGGACGCCACCGTACTGCATCGGCAAAATTTTGGGCAGGCTGAAAATGGCGTAATCGCCGACGTCACCGATTCGGTGTTTCTTATCGATCATTGAGCCGTACGACCAGGCGCAGTCTTCGATCAGTGGGATGCCCTTGGCTTGGCAGGTTTCTTTGAGCTTGAGTGTGTCGGGATGAGGAAAGCCGAACTCGTGAACAACCACAACGGCTTTGGTGGTAGCGTCGATTTTATCTGTAACCTTACAATAGTGTTCGATCGGTCCACTAACACAGCGCGAGAGGTAGCCGGTTTGAAACGTTGTCATCACGGCGACGTTGTCGTTTGAGGTCAGGCCGAGATGTTTCATTAAGGCTTTGAGGCAATGGATCGCCCGCGGCAAAATAGTGTAGTTCTGGCCGAAAAGCGTCGTAAAATCCTCAACGCGATACTCGGCGGTACTGTTGTAGGGGACGATATCGTTAGCAGTAAAAGGTGTGAGGCGGATGTCCGGCCGGATGAACGGCGGGTTGAAAATGATCGGGTAACGATCGGTTTGCCAGTTGCGGAAGAAAGTATAGAGCGTTGGCCGGAAAGTGACTCCAACGTCGATGTAGTGATACTGCGAACCAACCAGGTCTTTAACAGCGTGCCAAAGAAGTAACGGCGTGACGTTGGCGCGTTTCCCTTCTTCGTTGGCGCCCAAATTGTGCATAAACAAGACTGACTGGCTACTTGGGGTCAAGATAAGACCGCCGATCAAACGATCTGCTAAATAGGCAAGGTACATGACTTCATCGGGACTAAGTTTGGCTGGTAGGGTTTCATCATTTGGGTCGAACCAAACGGTCCGGAAGTCCTGAATATTTTTGGCGGTCCCGGGGACGCGCTCGATCCGTATATTGAGGTTCTCGGCTTGGCGGATTTTATTACGAATTTTGCCGCTAATCCGTTCCCACGAATAGTCGGGGTCAATTTTCAACAGGCAGCCTTCGTGAAGCAAGTCTTTGCCGTGGTAATAGTCGAGCGGCAAGCTGTACTCCTCAAATTGACCAGTAAAGCTGGAGAGCTTCAGCATTTTACGGCTGGACTTTCGCCGAAGCGGTTAAGGCGACTCTAAGTGCTTCGCGGGCGTCTTCGGGGGTGACGAGAATACGTCCCCGCTCACCGCCGATACCGGCTAAAAATGATCTAAGCTCCAAGGCGAGCGGCTCCTCGAAGTCGACTTTAATAAGCTCTTCTTCCAGCTTGCCCATTGAAATAACAAAATCAGAGAAGTCGCCTTCGCGGACAATGTTGTGCTTATAATACGCCAGATCCTGAGTGATGTAGTTGCCCTCCACGCAACCCTTGGACCCAGTAACGGAAATAGTCCGAATCTTAACCGGTGTCAGCCAGTTAGCTTGAACAAAGCCGGAGGCAGCACCGTAGTCGAGCAGGATTTCGGTAGAGTCGATTTCTTTGGAGTGATGCGTCCGTGAGCCGTGGCTGAATATCGTTGTCGGGTGTCGCTCGAGCAGGTGGTTAATGATATCGATGTCGTGGACGGCTAAGTCGAGAATGACGTCGGTTTTCGGTTCGCGGGCCGGGAAGCCACCGACGCGTCGGCAGACAATCGAAGTGATCTCGCCAAGGCGCCCGGCGCTGACGATCTCTTTAAGCTTGCGGATGATCGGGTTGTAACGCTCAATGTGGCCGACGGTGAAAACAACTTTGTGCTTCTTAGCGAGCGTAATTAAGGTATCGGCTTCCTCAAGAGAATGAGCGATTGGCTTCTCCATCAAGCAATGAATGCCCCGCTTCATAACCTCTTGACCGACGGTAACATGAAGCGGCGTCGGGACGACGACGGAAACAGCCTCGGGCTTGACCGCATCAAGCATCTGCTTGTAGTCGGCGAAATAGCGGGTTTTGTACTCAGTGGCGAGCTTCTGGCTATCAGGATTGATATCGGCTAAGCCAACTAAATCAGCTTCGGGCAGGAGCGCGTAGTTGCGGACATGGTTGCGTCCCATGTTGCCCGCTCCAATAACCGCAACTTTGATCGGACGCTTAGCCATGAAGTGTGGTTTTGATCGCTTCGGCAATGGTGGCGATGTCTTCTTCGGTTACTTTGGGGTGGATCGGGAGCGAAACAACTTCGCGACCGGCTTGTTCAGCGACTGGGAAGTCGCCATCTTGATAACCGAGCTTTTGGACATGACTGTATTGATGCAAAGCTTTCGGGTAGTAGATATTAGCGCCGACGCCTTTTTCTTTTAAACCAGCGACAAAGTCGGCGCGGCTGATTCCGGCCTCGTCGGTCAGACGGATAGTGTATTGGTGAAAGACATGAGTCCGGTCTGGTGAAATTGTCGGCAGGACGATATCTTTAACCTCCATTAAGAGGTTAGTCAGCTGCTCGGCGTTTTTGACCCGAGTAGCGTTAAACGTGTCAGTCTTTTTGAGTTGCTCGATCGCGATCGCGGCGTGCAGGTCAGTCATCCGATAGTTATAACCAAGATCAACGTACTCGTACTGGGCGCTCATTCCATGCTGACGGAACTGTTTCATTAGTCGGACAGACTCTTCATCGTCAGTTGTCGTGACGCCGCCCTCGCCGCTCATAATATTTTTGGTGGCGTAGAGTGAAAAGCAGCCCATCGCCCCAAGCGCCCCGGTCATCTTGCCGTCGTACGTGGCACCGATCGCCTGACATGCGTCCTCGATCAGCATAATTTTATGTTTGTCGGCGAGCTGTTGGAGCTCAGCCCAGTCGCACGGTTGGCCGTAGAGATGGACCGGCATAATGGCCTTTGTTTTTGGAGTAATCGCGGTAGCGATTTTAGCGATGTCGATGTTGTAATCGTCGGCTTTGATATCGACAAGCACTGGTTTAGCCCCAAGCATCAGGATCGGGTTGATCGTTGCCATGAAGCTGAAGGACGTGGTGATGACTTCGTCGCCATCGCCAACACCGGCGGCATAGAGCGCGGCGTGGATGGCAGCGGTGCCGCTATTAAACGCAACGGCAAATTTAGTGCCGCAGTAGGCGGCGAAATCTTCTTCTAATTTGGCGACCTGGGGGCCTTGGGCCAACATGCCTGATTCGAGCACGGCGTTAACGGCGTCAATTTCTTCTTTCCCTAAGTTTGGTGCAGCGATTGTGATCATTATTTTGTCCTCTGTATATTACACAAAAAAAGAGGGACTGACAGGGTCAGATTCCTACACAATGCCCGGAGAGCGATCTCGATCCAAATACGCTATCCTCAGAGAGATGAGCTGGAAGTCGCTACTTTTTGGTATATGGACGTTCCCGATCCTGTTAACAGTAATATTAGTGACGCTCACCGCCAGTGGTATTAGCGGTAGTTCGATCGGTACGTATCACGACTTTTTCAACGGTCCCCTGGAAGCTGACCAGAACCTGATTGCTAATGAACCAAGACCTATTCGCTCGGACGAGTGGCTCGTCGCCACACAAATGACGCTCGCTCAGGTCAACAATGGCTACATACCAGTGAACGATAATATTGGCGACGGTTCTGACATGACGCTCCTGTTAGACGTCCCGTATAAGGAATGGTCTGCTGTGTTTAAGCCGCACAATCTCGCGTTCTTCGTTCTCCCGGATGATAACGCTTTTGCCTTTCGCTGGTGGTTCATGGGTTATTTACTCATCTTGGGCGGGTACTTCTTTACCTTAGTTGTCATGCCGGGACGTATTGCCCTCGCGGCGCTCATAGGGCTATCGCTCTATTTTTCTCCATTTGTTCACTGGTGGTATCAGTACGGTACGCTTGGCCCGATCTACTATGTACTGTTTGGCCTGATCTGTGCACACAAAATAGTTACGAGTCAGTCACTGAAAGGGGCATGGGTGTGGTCGGCGGTACTCGCCTACGTTGGTACTTGTTTTGCGCTAGTGTTTTACCCGCCGTTTCAGGTTGCTTGTTTAATTGTCGGCCTCGCGTTTTTAATCGGAATGGTTCTCGAACAGCTGAGGACTCAAGGCTATGCCGCCGTCTCGGCTCGACTTAGACCGCTGCTTGCTGGAGTTTTTATCGCTGCCGTCCTTACCGGTACCTTCGTCGCAACTCGTAGCGACACGGTTGATGCGGCCAGGCACACGGTGTATCCAGGGCAAAGAGAGGTATTGAGCGGTGGCTACAGCCTAACTCACTTAGCGGCAGGTCACCTCTCGGCGCCGCTTCAAAGTAATGAGACCGCTTCAAGTTATTTGTTGCCAAAGCAAGGGATAACGAATCAAAGCGAAGCCTCGAATTTCTTTCTATTTGTCTTGTTGCTGGTGCCAATATTATTGGTCTGGCAAGTCCGGGAGTTTCGACGATCGAAGCGACTTGACTGGTCGGTGATCATCTCTGCGGTGCTGCTCATTTTGTTTCTGATGCGACTATTTCTTCCGGGGAGTGATCTGATTTTCAAGCCCCTGCTCTTAACGGGTGTACCGCACACACGACTTCTTATCGGCCTGGGTCTGCTCTCGGTCTTAAGTTTTGTTTTTACCCTAAGGGTTGGAAGATCAAACCCATTTCGGCTGCCGACAGTTCTGGCACTGACGGTTAGCAGCCTCGTAGTCTTACTCGGCGTCGGGTACGAGTTACGGGAAATTGTTCCGGAGTTCGTTACCCAAAAGCGAATGATTATTACCTCCATATTGGCGTCGTTCATAATCGGGGGAAGCTTACTTGCTCGCTGGCAAGTCTTTGCAGTGAGCTTACTACTGCTCTTGTCGATCGTGTCGACTTACAAAATTCACCCGTTGTACCGCGGGATGGCAGTGATAACTGAAACCCCGTTGGCGCATGAGATGAAGTCGTTGGCGGCAAGTAATCCCGACGCACGTTGGATACTTGAAGGCATCATGCTCGAGAATTTTGCTCTCGCAAACGGTATTAAGTCGCTGTCTGGCGTGTATTCTTACCCCCAAATTGAGCTTTGGGAAGAAGCGGGCTTCGCTGGTCAAGCCGATATCTACAACCGCTACGCGCACTTTAATGTTGTGCTGGATCGTGATTACAGCTCAACGGTTCCAACCAGGCTCTCGCTCGTACAAGCTGATAGTTTTGTTGCGTTTACCGAGCCCTGTAGCGCGTTTCTGAAAGATGAGGGTGTGCGATTTTTGGTAACGTCGGGCGAGCTCGACGCCAGTGTTTCTTGTGCCAAGCTGGAGTCGGTTGTCGAGTATCCAGCTGCCACTTTCTATATTTACCAATTCAACTACTAAATTTCGTAACCGGGTCCGTGCTGTTTAAAGTTGTCGTTATAGAATGGATCGCGAGCAAGTAGGTGGCCCCAGCGTTGGCGCATCAATTGAACAGCCTCGCTAACCTCGGTCTTGTCGCGATCGGTGGTGTTAATTCGACCGACACTGATCGATTCGTGATGGTAGAGCTCGGCAAATGGCGTATAGACATTGAAGTAGCCTTTCTCGAGCAGTTTTAGGCAGATGTCGACGTCGTTGTAGGTCACTCGAAGCTTTTCGTCGAACCCTCCTACCTCTTCAAACTTGCCGCGCTCAACCATCGAGCAGGCAGCGGTCACGGCAGCGCAGTTGCGAATATTGGAGACGTAAATGTTGGTAAAGATATCTCGGGTAGGGTCCTCGCCGTAACAGGCGTTAAAAGCGACGTCGCGGTCGCTAAGAATAACGCCGACGTGTTGCAAGCGGCCACTCGGGAACCAGAGTCGACAGCCAACCATACCAACCTCTTGCCGCTGCGCGTGCTCAAGCATGTTCTCAATCCACTCAGGCGACAGTACTTCGGTGTCGTTGTTGAGGAAGAGAAGGTATTGCCCTTTACTTTTGGCGGCTCCGAAATTGCAGGTTTTGGAAAAGTTAAACTTACCGGCTAGCTTTACGACCGTGATCGGGTTGTTCTTGAAGAGTTTTGACTCGTAGAGCTCGAGGACGCGTTCGTCGGTCGAGCCGGTGTCGATGAGGACAATCTCGAAGTACGGGTAGGTTGTTTTTTCGATGATCGACTCGACACATGTCTTAACGAGCTCGTAGTTATCCTTAGTCGGAATGATGATGGAAACGAGCGGGTTGGTTTTTAGGTGATACCGAACGCGCCAGAATCCCATAAAATGGCTGCCGAACACCGAGCCGGCTGTTTTGGTTGCCGCAAGCGAGTCGCGTAGGACTCGAAGCTGGTTAATGTAGGCATAGGGCTTAGTGCTTGAGGATTTGGCTGTCGAGGTGGCCGAAAGACGCCAAGTGTAAAGCACTTTAGGGATGTGATGGATCTTTTGGGTTGCCCGAGTGACACGTAAAAACAGATCCCAGTCTTGAGCGCCTTCGGTTCCGATGCGGAATTGACCAACTTTATCGACAACACTTTTACGTAACACTGCAAAGTGGGTGATGTAGTTGCAGGAGTACAAAAAGTCCGGACTCCAATCGGGCTTGAAAAACGGATCGGTATGACCCTTGCCCTCTTCGAGCTTGTCTTCGTCACTGTAAATGAGATCGATATCGGGTTTCTGGTTGATGACCTTGACCGCTTCGAAGAGCGCGTTTGGTGTTAAGAGGTCGTCATGATCAAGTAGGGCGACAAAGTCTCCGGTCGCTAGCCCTAGGGCGGCGTTCGAGGCACCGGTAATATGAAGGTTTCTCTCTAGGCGAGTGAACTTGATATTGGTGTGTTTCTTTTGGTACTCCTGTACAACCGACTTAACGTCGTTTTTTGAAGCATCGTCAGCGATGCAGAGCTCCCAGTTGGCGTAGCTTTGGCTAATGACGGAGTCGATACACTCACGCAAAAACTCGTGGGGGGTGTTGTAGAGCGGTAAGATAATACTAATAAGCGGTTTATCTTTGAAATTGTCTATCTCTTGAATTTGGGCGGTTCGGTTGGCCGCCTCGGATGAGTAGTAGTGATCAAACCAACGAGCGTACACAGCTCGCCGCTGACGCTTGGTTTGGCGCCGGGCTACAAACGCTTTTATCCGACCAAGGGCTCGGCGGGGATGAAAGATAAACTGCAAGGTAATTGATGCGGCACTGCGGGTCAAGTGATACAGGGTTGCTCGGCTCATTGTTTTTTTGCCTCCGTTGGGTGATTGGACCAAGCCGGCTCGATATAAATATCGCCGTACCGGCGGTTACCAACCACGGTAAATTTGGCCAGATTTTCTACAAGATCATAAGGTATTGTAACTGATGTATTGAGGATCCCAGCGCGTAATGTATACGTACCAGGGGAAAGTGGATTGGTCGAGAACTTCGCTTCGAAAAAGCCACGTTCTGGCAACGTACCCGCGTCAAAGCTCACTTCTTTTGTATTTGGACCTAGGATGGACTGACCGCGGTCGCCCATTATTCCAATACCGAGAACCGACCCAGTGATCGCTTTGGAGGTCCGGTAGTGGATCCTCACAGTAAACGGTTCTCCTTCACTGACCTTCTTAACTACCTTACCGCTGGAATTAATGACCTCAGCCCTTAAGACCTCAGCGCCGCCAACACCGATATGGAGTAGGCTGGTGTCTTCGAGCTCCTGGCGGAAGGTGTCGGAGGCGCTCAAGATTTCATTATATTCTTGGATAACCTCAACGGGCTTACCTTCGGCGACCTTTTTGCCTTTTTCGATCAGAATCGCTCGATCACAGAATGTTTGGATTGCACCCATATCATGAGAGATGAAAACAACAGTTCGGCCTGAGCGTTTGATTTCCTCGAAATAGTCGTAGCACTTTTGCTGGAAAAGAGCGTCGCCGACGGCTAGAACCTCGTCTAACAGCAAGATGTCTGACTTAGCCTGAATCGCGATTGAGAAGGCGAGGCGAACTTGCATTCCCGACGAATAGTTCTTGAGTTTTTGGTCCATAAACTTCTCTATCTCGGCAAATGATACGATGCTATCGTACATCCGCTCCATCTCTTTGCGACTAAAGCCAAGTAACGCGCCGTTCATATAAATGTTCTCGCGGCCAGTCAGCTCTGGATTGAACCCGACACCGAGCTCAATGAATGGGGTTAGGGAGCCGTTAACGTGAACGCTTCCTTCATCGAGAGCATAGATGCCGGCCAATATCTTGAGTAACGTGCTTTTTCCGCTGCCGTTGCGACCGATTATGCCAAAGAATTCGCCCTTTTTTATCTCAAAGGAGACGTCGTCGAGAACCCTCTGGGCTTCGAAGCCACGATTTTGATTGAAAAGGTTTACAAATATTTGTTTGGCGCCGCTGTACTGTTCATGCGGGAGACGAAACGTCTTCTTAAGGTTGGTAACGGTAATTGCTGTGTCTGGGTTCATCGATTAAATATTCTCCGCAAAGTACTTAGAGTTCTTTCGGAAGTAGATTCCAGCAATAGCTGCGAGGACAAGAATCGCGATGTAGGGAATCGCCACAGCCCATGGATTGGCGATGAGTGAGTCGGTGGTGATAGTTTGGCGAGTGATCGTGTTATACCGACTGTCCTGTATTATCTGAGCAACCGGGTTGAGAAGCATGATCTTAGCGGCGACCGGACTGTACTCGAGAACCATACTCAACGGATAGATGATCGGTGTCGCGTAAAAAGCGCCTTGCAATATAACCTCCCAGACGTATCCTATGTCGCGGTATTTAACCATAACAGCCGATAGAAAGAACGCGACAGCGAGCGCTAGGACATAGAGCTCTAAGATATTGAACGGCAGTAAGAGAATCGTTGGCTTGATATCAACGCCGTTGATCAGGATAAAAACAAACACCACTAGTAGATTGATCACTAGGTTGATTAAGGCTGAGATCGTACTCGAGATAACAATGATGTACTTTGGGAAATTTATTTTGCGGATCATGTCGCCTCGACCGACGATGGCGTGCATACCTTGAACGGTCGCTTCGGTAAAAAAGCCCCACAGAACTAAGCCAAGAAGCAGATAGACTGCGAAGTGCTCGACGTCGGCACCGAAGCGTAAGAAGCGGACAAAAACCATATAGAGAATAAAGAATAGGAGTAGTGGTTTTAGTAGCGACCAGAGATAGCCGAGGATTGATCCTTGGTAGCGGAGCTTAAAGTCAGTGATTACCAGTTCGCGTAGAAGAATCCGGTTGCGGCGACTGAAAATGTTGGCAACGTTCATTAGGTCAAATTATATGATTTACGGACCGTTCTAACAAGTTGGGGGCTCAGCTCTCCTCGAAAGACTGTTCGGATACGATATACTACCGTCATGAACAGAGTCGCGATTGTGGTCCTAAACTGGAACGGCGCCGATTTACTGCCGGCCTGCCTCGATTCGCTCCTGAAACAGGACTATCCGGACTTCTTCGTGATCGTCGTTGATAACGGGTCCGCTGATGGTTCCAAGGAGATTCTCGAGCGATATCAGGTTGAGCATGGCAAAAAATTACAGACCATCTTCAATGCCCGGAATAGCGGCTTTGCCGGCGGGGTAAATATCGGTATTCGCCGAGCACTTGAGCAGGGGGTTGGCGCTGTCGCCTTATTTAATAACGACGCCGTTGCCCGGCCGAATTGGCTGACTAAGCTGGCCTCGACGCTACGGAGTAACCCGCAGGTCGGTATTACCACAGGTTTACTCTTGCACGGCGATGGTCAAACGATTGATAGCAGCGGCGATTACTATTCCATCTGGGGCCTGGCTTTTCCGCGCAGTCGCGACGAACAAACCCCATCTGCTCCGGAATCAGGCTACGTTTTTGGCGCTACCGGTGGAGCCAGCCTATACCGTGCTGCCACGTTCCAAGAGATCGGCTTATTCGACCCCGACTTCTTTGCCTACTACGAGGATGTCGATATTAGTTTTCGAGCACAGTTAGCCGGCTGGAAGGTTTATTACGCTAGCGATGCTGTTGCTTTCCATAAGCGCGGTGCCACCAGCGACCGGATGCCCGGCTTCGCCAAATACCAAATGTTCAAGAATTTGCCGCAACTCTTTTGGAAAAACGTTCCGCCCGGCCTACTACTTACGATCGGTTGGCGATTCAAAATAATTTATCTAATGATGTTCTTTAACGCTTTTAGACAAAAAAGCGGATGGCCGGCGCTCAAGGGTGTTGCTGCTGGTCTTTGGTACGCCGTCAAATCACTTACAAAGCGTTCTGATGTTCAAAAGTTAAGAAAGGTCACAGCGACCTACATTGACTCGATTATCTATCAGGATCTACCGCCCAGTCAGAAGGGACGGTTACGGAAGCTTGTTCGCCGAGGCCGGGCTACGTCCTAAGCGATGACGTCGGGCGGAGAACCAGTAGAGCGTACCAAGCGCCAGCAGGTTAAAGACGATTAGCCCGCCCCAGCCGAGCGTCTGCTTTTTGATGGTGGCCCCAAGAACGGTCACGATATCGGTTCGGGGCGGTTTGGTCGCATCGGCCGCGGTAATCACGCGTACCCGGCCGCCCTCAGCGACGGCGAGTTCGATCGAGAGCGGATCGCTGACCGGCGTCAGAACCTTCTCTTTTTGCCCCTGGACGGTGATCGTATAAAAACCGGCCGGAACGGCGGCGGTGATCGGGATCTGCCAGGCGCCACTGGCGTCGGTTTCGGCCATCAGCGGCGTGAGAGTAACGCCGGAGACGATCTTCGGTTGGTTGACCGTCTGAGGCGCCTCGCCCGCCGGTTGGTCGGCGTCTTCGGTCGGAGTATCGCTCTGGTTAACCGGAACGCTGATCGGTTCAAACAAGGCGGCTGGCAGCTTGTCCTTGGCTTCAAACGACAGAATGGCGACGTAGCCGACCGGAGCGGTTCCTTTGAGGACGAAGCCGCTAACGGTGCCGGCGGCGATATCGGTGGCGAACGATTGACTCTCTTCAGCGCCAGTTATCGTCGGCTTGGCCACGCTGTCGTCGACTTTCGGGTCTGGCTCTTTGATGGTGATCTTGAAGTGAGTGGTCGCTCCCCAGCCGTCGCCGTTGTTGGCGCGGATATGAAAATAATACGTCCCGATTGCGAGATTGGGGAAAGTGGCGGTCGTTGCCGTGGTGGAGATAGCGGTACCAGGAGTCGTGTCAGCAATCTGGTCAAAAACGGTCGAATAGCCGGTGGCGCCGTTGGCCGGTGCCTTCCAGCTTAGCTCGACAGTTGTTGCTTCGTAGGCGGCGTTCTGGTCTGGGTGCGTTGTCGAGCTAACTTCGACGCCGCCGGGCGGTGTCAGGGCGCGGGTGATCGTAAAGCTGGTCGAGCCGCCGCTGGTGCCGACGTAGGCGCCGTTGCGAGCCAATTTGACGCCTGAGACGCTGACCGAACCTTTACCTTCCTTAGTGCCCTTCAGAGTAATCGAGGCAACGGTTAGCTTGGTGGTCGGGCTGGTAATACCGACAAACTGCGTGTTATTGGCTGGGGACTTGCCGGGAAGCCAGGTTGCGCCGCCACCGACGAACGAGACGATTGAGACCGGTCCGCTGATGGCGATAACGCCTTGAAGTGAGTCGAACTCGGCTCCGGAAGCAACGACGGTGACGGTAAAGTTTTGCCCAACGGTTTTCGTTCCGCCGCCGCTGACCGACGCGCCGGCCGCTTGGGCGGGTAGTGCACCGAGTAACGTTGATACCGCCGTCGTTGTTGCCACCAAGATCGTCAGTAGTTTCTTCATTTAACCCTCCCAATTATTGGCAAAGATTGACAGATCGAGCAAGTTAATCTCGTTGTCGACGTCAGGGTTGAGGTTGCGCCAGTCTTCGCCGACGATCGTGACACCCCAGCCGTTACTAATCAATGACAGATCAGCAAGGTCGACCCGACCGCTGCCGTCGATGTCGCCGGGTTTGCGGCGCTCAATTGTCACCGTTTTTGTTCCTTGAGTCCCGCCGCCGCTGGCCCGATACTCAAAGACGTAGTTGTTCCGTCCCACGCTCGGGGTGAACTGGTAACTCCACGACGTCGAACCGCTCGAGCCGACTTGGATGCTGCCGATATGGACGGTGCTAGCGCTCTCTTTGGTCCCAGAGATCTTGATCGTCGTTCCGTAGGTGTTGAGACTGACAGCTGAGTAATCGTTAACGTTGGCGCCGCTCCCGCCGCCGACGCTCATGCCAAACCACGTTCGACTGAGCCTCCAGAAGTTGTAGTTGCCGTAGGTGATGTGCGGGGTGTAGCGGTACAAGCTGGCGGTCGCGCGGTTGGTATAGACAACCGTGACGATACCGTTTGGCCCGCCGGCGCCGAAGTTGTACGACATCGACTTGGTTTGATTGACTTGATAATCGCTGTAGCCGTGCCCCTGGGCACGTTCGTAGTTGAAACGCAGTTGAGCCGCCCCGAAGTTGACCTGTTTGGTAAAGCCGTAGTAGGCCGGGTTGCAGCCGCCGCCGTCGGGGCAGCCGTAGCCCATCGCTGCACGGAGCCGGTTGGGTTGGTAGTCGCCGATGGTTACTAGGCTCTGCTCTTTTTGAAGGGTGATGATAATCGCTCGCGGACTAATCGTGCCGGTGGCTGGGCCGATGGTGATGACGCCGCCGCCCCAGCTGCCGCTGGCTGATCCGACGTTGCCCTGGGCGGCGTCCCAAATGATCTGCGCGGCGCTACGGCCGCCTGCCTCGTCGCCGAGCTGGTCGCTCGGGGCTGAGGCGAGGTAACTGCCTTGTGAGGCCAAGAAGTTCTGAATGTCTTGGACGCTCATGGCGTTGCGGTTAAGAAAATCGCCGTCCTCGATGAGACGACTATACGCCTGAGTATCAAGAAATATTTGCGGGGTTGCTTCGAGAGCTAGTGCTCGATTTCCGGGCCAGGCGGACGTGACGCCGACGGCGAGCGCACACCAAACGATCAGATACCGGGTCGATGTTCGGCGAGCGGAGCGCCAAATGGTCGAATATTTTTCTTCTAGTAGCGCTATCATGAGCACGCCTATTATACCTTATCCGACCGATGCTTCTGGCGAACGACTGACGTGCGTCCTTGTCGTTATCGGCCGGTTGGCTCAGAATAACAACAGATGTCGAAAAGCGGGCGGATCGTTGGGGCGGTGATGATATTGGTGCTCGTCACGTTGCCGCTTCAGCAGGGCTGGTTGCGGCCGCTCGAACAGGCTGGGTTGCCGGCTGTGCTTCTGACAGTGCTTACCAGTTGGTCCGGACCGCTACTGCTTGGGCTTGCGGTTTTCTGCTGGAGTCGAATCCGGCCGTTCCGTCCGCCGGATTGGTTACTGATGTCGCTTATCGTTGTCGCTCTTGTCCCGCTTCTGTGGCAGTTCGATCGCCTGAGCGGATTGGCGATCGGCTATCGGTATACCCTGCTGGCCACCGCTGGCTATTGGATCGGTCGAGCCGGTCTGCTCGAAGCGGGCCAGCTTGATCGGTGGCTGAAAATTATTATCCGATGTTTGGTGGCAACCGCGGTACTACAACTCCTGGCCTGGGCGGTTCTGCCTCAGTCGGCGTGGTCGGCGCTGGGATTTGGTGAACAATTTATGGCTGGTGGTTGGCAACGAGTCTACGGTGCGATGAGCGGTCCCAATCAGCTGGCCACCTTTCTGAGCTTGGGTGGTCTGTGGCTGATCTGGCGGCGGCAGATCGGGTGGGTCGAGCTCGCTATCTTGGCCACAATTGTTCTGCTGACTTTCTCGCGAAGCGCTCTACTTGGTCTCGTCGGCGGCGTTATCGTTACCTCGGTGGCGCTGGAAACAAATTGGCGTCGGCGCGGCTATCTGGTGGCCATCGGGGCTCTAATTGCCGTTGCAATCGGTTTAATTATCGTCAACAACGAAGCGCTCCGAACCAGCTTTATCGAGGCGCGCAACGCCGATATTCGGATTGACATCCTCCAAGATACGGTCGAACGGTTCCGGCAGTCGTCGCCGCTTGAGCTCGTGGTTGGTCACGGCGCGGGAACGGCTGGTCCGGCTGCCGCTGCTCTTGACGAAGGCGGTTTTATTCCTGAGAACTGGTTTTTGCAGATCGCGTACGAGTTTGGCCTGCTCGGCGTAGGGTCGGTCCTTGGTTTCCTGACCTGGTTCTTCGTTAGGGCAGTCCGCGCCGGCCGACCGGAAGTGGCGGCGATTGTTGTTTGTATCGCGATCAACTCACTCTTCCTTCACCCGTTAAGCGACAACTTTGCAGCTGCGGTTTGGTTCTTTGTCTTGCTTGGTAGCAACGTCGCGGCGCTTTCAGGACGGGTAAAGCACGGTATGATCAGCAGATGAGTTATCGTATCGGGATTGACGCCCGCTTTTATCGCGGGGAGACCGGGGGTTTGGGCCGATATACGCGTAGCCTTCTTGCCGAACTAGGCGCCCTTGATCGGGATAACGACTACACAGTCATTCTTACTCCTCAAGACGAGCGGGAATATGTTTCTCCGGGAAGCAACTTTCGCCCGTTGGTTGTTGATATCCCTCACTACTCGGTTGGCGAACAGACACGTCTCTTGAAACTTCTGAACAAAGAAAGGTTTGACCTAGTCCACTTCGCCCAATTTAACCACCCGCTTTTTTACCGCCGCCCGTTTGTGGTGACGATCCACGACATAATTATGCATTTCTTCCCAGGCATGAACCGACAGCAGTCACCGGTTCGTCAGTGGGCGTACGAGCGTGTTTTTAACGACTGTAAGCGTGCCGAAAGGATTCTTGTTCCGAGCCAGTCGACTCGTCGCGACCTGGCCGAACGGCTAGGGTTTCCAGCGGAAAAACTGATCGTTACGGCCGAAGGCGGTTCGGCTGGTTTCGGACCGCGCAGTCACGCGCAAATTCAGGCGATCCGCCAGAAGCTTCAACTCCCAGAGCGCTACCTGATTTTTGTTAGTCGGTGGGCGGCGTACAAAGGCATCCCTGTTCTGTTGCCGGCTTTCGAAAAGCTGACGAAAAAGTATCCCGATCTCGGTCTGGTTTTGTGCGGCAAGCCCGATCCGCAAAATCCGAGCGTTTCAGAGTCGGTGGCGGCTGCTCAGAAGAAAGGTCTCCAGGTCATCACGCCTGGGTTTGTCTCCGATGAAGACTTGCAAGTTCTCTACGCGGGGGCAACTGTCTACGTTCATCCGAGTCAGTACGAAGGGTTCGGCATCATGATCTTGGAAGCGTTCGCCGCTGGAGTACCGGTCGTAACCAGTGACACTTCAAGCTTGCCGGAAGTGGCGGGCGACGCGGCGTTGCTCGTCGATCCGACGGATGTCGAGGATCTTACAGGAAAAATTGACCAGATTCTACAGAGTCCGACGCTAGCAGCCGAGCTGAAGAGTAAGGGTTTTGAGCAAGCGAAGAAGTTCTCTTGGTCGCAGATGGCGACGGATACCCTTGAGGTTTATCGCGACGTACTTGGCTAGGGACACAGAATTGCTAGTATAAGGGAATGGGAAGGGAGACATTCGGGACTGTTCCAGAAAACGCATTTCGCGTGCCGATTATTCGTGAAGAGAGCGCCAATTCAAGTCGCGGCAATACCGAGCAGATGCGTGGTCCAGATCTCTATCGAGGGCTGACCGAGCTTGGTCAATCCATCCACAGCGCTGGTGCGCCTGTAGTCGAACGAGTACTGCAAATACTTGGCCGCGAACGCCAAAGAGAGATTGTTGGGGTCGGCGAGACCGATCCGGGGAAGTTGGATATGACCGCGATTGAGCATCTTGAGTCCGGTGTTAACCAGGCTCTTGAAGGTCACGAAGCGATGCGCGTCGATGAGGCGGCGCTTGACGGTCGCGTCACCGGTCGTGACGCCATTATCGCCGAGCTAGAGAACGCCGCCAATGACTAAAGAAGATCTAATCGAAGCGATCAAGGCAGCCGATATCGGTCCGTTTCGCGAGGTTCGTCTGATTACTCTCGTCCACCATCAGGGAGTTACGCCCACAGTCGTTAAGCAGATCGTTGCCGAACTCAAGGAAGTCAACGCCCACGAAGCTCACGAGCTGGTCGAGTTGCGCAAAACTCTTAAGGCGGTTGAGCCAGATATCGCGGCCTTAAAGGAGATGAAAACGGTTATCTCCAAAGTCAAAAAAGCCGCCGCCAGCGTCTAAATACCGAGCCTTGTCTCTCGAGACCCAACCCGTTACAATACTCCTAACAAACAAATTGGTTTTAAGGAGAAAAATACCGTATGACTACCTCGCAAATCGTCCTCTACAGCGCCACGGCAATCGGTGCGTTTAGCGTTATCTACGCTCTCGGGTTGGTGAAGTGGATTATCGGCCGGCCAGCTGGCGATAATCGCATGAAAGAGATCGCTGAGGCGATCCAACAGGGCGCTTCCGCCTACCTCAACCGCCAATATCGAACCGTTGCCGTTGTGGCGTTGGTCGCTTTTCTCGTTCTCGGCTTGGCGCTCAACTGGACGATAGCGGTCGGCTTCCTGGTCGGAGCCGTTCTCTCGGCGATCTCAGGTTACATTGGCATGAATATCTCCGTTCGTGCCAACGTTCGAACCTCAGAGGCCGCCAAATCCGGTATGGTACCGGCGTTAAATCTCGCCTTCCGGGGCGGTGCTGTGACCGGCCTGATGGTGGTTGGTCTCGGCTTACTCGGGACAACTGTCTTTTACTGGATCACCCAAGACGTTGCCGCGCTCGTTGGCCTGGCGTTCGGTGGTTCACTGATCTCGATCTTCGCCCGTCTCGGTGGTGGTATTTATACCAAAGCGGCTGACGTTGGTGCTGATCTAGTCGGTAAGGTTGAAGCTGGTATTCCGGAAGATGATCCTCGCAATCCAGCCGTTATCGCTGACAACGTCGGTGACAACGTCGGTGACTGCGCCGGTATGGCCGCTGACCTCTTTGAAACGTATGTTGTGACTGCCGTCTCGGCGATGTTGTTGGGTCACATTCTCTTCCCCGATAACGAAAACGTTATTCTTTATCCGTTGGCGCTTGGAGCAGTTTCGATTATCGCCTCGATCATCGGCACTTGGTTTGTTCGCTTGGGCAAGAGCCAGAACATCATGGGCGCGATGTACAAGGGCTTGGCGGCAACAATCGTTCTCTCTGCTGCCGGTCTCTATCCGCTGACTGAATGGCTTCTGGAACGTGATTTTGATGTGGTGAATATCTTCGGCGCCGCCGCGATCGGTATTGCTGTGACGGCCGCTATGATGATCATCACTGAGTTTTATACTTCGACCAAATTCCGTCCGGTTAAGTCGATCGCCAAGGCATCCGAAACTGGCCACGGCACCAATATTATTGCCGGCTTGGCGCTTTCGATGCGCTCAACGGCCTGGCCAGTTATCATCATCGCTGCTGGCGCGCTCGGCGCGTTTGAGTTGGCCGGACTGTATGGTGTGGCTGTCGCCGCGTTTGCGATGCTGTCGCTGACCGGCATGATCGTCGCCATCGACGCCTTCGGTCCAATCACCGATAACGCTGGCGGTATTGCAGAGATGTCGGCGCTGCCGGAATCTGTCCGCACCGTCACCGACGAGCTCGATGCTGTCGGCAACACCACCAAAGCCGTTACCAAAGGTTACGCGATCGCCTCAGCCGGCCTAGCGGCGCTGGTTCTCTTTGCCTCATACACCGAAGAGATCGCTCTCAAGGGCGTCGAAGTTGTCTACAGTCTCTCCGATCCGTACGTGATCGTCGGCCTCTTTATCGGCGGTCTGTTGCCGTATCTCTTCGCCGCCATCTCGATGGAAGCAGTCGGGCGGGCCGCTGGTGCCGTGGTGGCGGAAGTTCGTCGTCAGTTCAAAGAACGCCGCGGCATTCTCGAAGGCAAGGCCAAGCCCGACTACGCCCGAGCCGTCTCGATCGTGACCGGCGCGGCTCTCAAAGAAATGATCGTCCCAGCGCTCTTGCCGGTTATCGTACCAATCTTGGTTGGGTGGCTCCTCGGTCCAGCCGCGCTCGGTGGGCTATTGATCGGAACGATTGTAACCGGCTTGTTTGTTGCCCTTTCGATGACGACCGGCGGCGCCGCCTGGGATAACGCCAAGAAGTACATCGAAGAAGGCAATCACGGCGGCAAGGGTTCGGAAGCGCACAAGGCAGCTGTTACCGGTGATACTGTCGGCGATCCGTACAAAGACACCGCCGGTCCGGCCATCAACCCAATGATTAAGATCGTCAACATCGTGGCGATTCTTATTATCGCTCTGATCGTCGGCTAACACATATGAAGAAACGACAACCGTTTTCTCTGGTTGTCGACCGGTTCGAAAACGGTCACGCTGTCCTCCTCTGTGGGGACAGCGCTGTTTCGGTTCCGCGCGAGCTCCTACCCGACAAGTGCCGCGAAGGTGATGTTCTCGGTGTCGATTTTTACTATCTCAAAGACGAGAAGGCCCGGCGCGAGAATATCGCTCGAGCGTTATTAAGTGAAATACTTGGGCCGCGCGAAGCGCCGCCCGAACGAGATCTGGTAAGCTAGGCGCAGAACACATGGCAAAGAAAAAAGAAAAAGTACCGGCAGAGGCGCTCCTCACAGCTTGGGTAGCCCGGCTGCGTGCCGAGCCAAATCGTTTTAAAAAAGCCTCGATTCTCTCTGCGCTTGGCGTGGGTCTGTTGGCGCTGCTGTATCTGATATACGCCGTTCTCTTTCTTGGTCGCGTCTATCCCAACGTTTTCGTCGGCTCGTCACAATACAGCGGCCTAGCCGAAAGCGAAGTGCGCGAACGCTTGACCAAAGCCGTCGAAGCCACGCTCACCCAGCCGCTCACGCTCACATTTGAGGATAAGAGCTACACGATCTCTGCCAAAGAAGCCAACTGGGAGGCCGATATCGCCGCAACGGCGCAAGCGGTGATTGGAGTAGGCCGTAATCGCGAATGGTACTGGAATCTCTACGATCGCCTGACGGCGCCGTTCTACTCCCGTCATCTCACTATCACTGCCTCGCAGGACGATAACTATCTCAGAACAACTGTTGCCGCCATCGCTGAGGCGGTGGATGCGCCGGCTGTCAACGCGACGGCGGTCTTTGACGATGGCAAGCTGGTCGTTACCCACGAGAAGGATGGACAGGTTATTGACCAAGGAGCCCTTGTCGGCCAGGTTGAGAACCGCTGGTCGAGCGGCAGCACCAGTCCGATCGAGCTGAAGCGGGTCGTCGCTCGTCCGACGATTGTTGTCGGCGACGAAGAGGCGCTTCGGTCGACAGTCGAAACGCTTTCGCGGCAGACTGCTACCCTGACGTGGCCAACAGGGAAGAGGGTGATTGATCGCGTCGGCATGCAGCAACTGATTGATTTTGTTGGGCGCAAAAAGCCGGGTGTTATTACAACCACAGAGACGTTGACGGCACTGTTTACGGAGAACAGAACCAAGGCGTACCTCCAAGAACTGGCTGAGGAATCGATCAATCAGCCCGCCAGGGAGCCGCGTCTTGGTATCCGTGAGGGTAAGGTAGCGATTCTGGAAAACTCGGCGCCCGGCACCGTCGTCGATATCGAGACTTCGGCTCGGGCGCTGTTAGCTACGCTTGAAGGTCAGCTGACCGCGCCTGTGGCGCTGACGTTTAAGACCGCTGCGCCGCTCATCACGGCTGACAATATCGGTTCGCTCGGCATTAAAGAGGTGATCGGCCGTGGCGAAACCAACTTCACCGGTTCGCCGACTAACCGAAGGATCAATATCGTGAACGGCGTCCGTCTTCTACAAAGCACACTCCTCAAGCCTGGCGAAGAGTTCTCGACCGTCAAAACGCTTGGCGCCGTTGATGGGACGACCGGCTTCTTGCCGGAACTGGTAATTAAAGAAAATCGAACAGTTCCGGAGTACGGCGGCGGTCTCTGCCAAGTTTCAACAACGCTCTTTCGATCGGTGCTCGCTGCTGGCCTCAAGGTGACCGAGCGTCAAAACCATTCGTA
>JALHMV010000010.1 GCA_022843855.1 Patescibacteria group bacterium | reverse complement strand
ATCAATTCGCCGCCTCGGCCAAAACGTTAACCAGAAGCTTGTTGTCGACGCGCTCCTCTTGAACTGGCCGAGTCAATCAAGTAGGAGTGAGGTAGGTACGAAATGATAGCTAAGTGATTTTCTTTGCGGCGATAGCGCTTTTCCTCGTTATTTTGTTGCGCCGGACGAGCTGGCTTGAGCGGGGATGGGCGATGATTGTGAAGTTAGCGGTAGCAACGGGACGCCTTCTCCTTCGCTTACTAAACTGGATACAACAGCTCCTTGAAAAGCGCGGTCAAGGAATACGGGCGCCGAAACGGAATATTTCAACAGGAACAAACACGGAATCGGGTCAAGGCTTTTGGCGCGAGGAAGTGATCGATGAAAAGCCGGAGATCATGACTCACTACGACGAGGGCGAGGCTTTCTTTAAGGCCGGCAAGCTCGACGAAGCCGAGCGATTCTTTTTGACGGCCGCGACCCGCAACCCGAAAGACTCGCGCGTCTACGCTCGGCTTGGGCTTATTTATCTACAGAAAAAGAGCTATACCGACGCAACGGAAGCCTTAAAGGTTGCGGTCAAACTTGATCGCTTCAACCCTTCGAGGCATTACAACCTAGCGCTGGCGTACGAAGGCAAAAACGATAATCAGCGGGCAATCGCAACTATTCGTGAAGCCATTAGCCTGGATCCTGTTTCGCCAAAATACCGTACGCTTCTTGAGCGTTTGCTCAACAAAAAGTAAAATAAATGGTGCGCGTCGCCACCTTAGCTCAGCGGCAGAGCAACTGTTTTGTAAACAGTAGGTCGTCGGTTCAAATCCGACAGGTGGCTCTGGGTTTGTAACCTGTATTTTGATAGAATTGACGGACTTGCTGGGTTAGCGAAGTGGTCAAACGCATCTGACTGTAAATCAGACGGCCTTGTGCCTTCGGGGGTTCGACTCCCTCACCCAGCACTAACTTAAGCCCTCGGGCTTAAGTTAGTGCTGCCTAGGTCGAACAGTTGCGAAGCAACGGGTTCGCAAGCGACCAAGCAGCGCGCGGGAGCTTCTGAGGCGGCTATGCCGAGGATTCCCTCAAGAACGTACACCGCCGCCTTAGCTCAGGGGTAGAGCACTTCCATGGTAAGGAAGGGGTCTCGGGTTCAAATCCCGAAGGCGGCTCAGTAGAGACGGCAAGGGATTCAGACAGCTACGGTCTAATCCCGAAGGCGGCTCAGTAGTATATATAAGGAGAGAAACACTCGACAGGTTTGCTTTTCTCGTTTAAACTTATATTTCAAATGGCCAAGAAAAAAGCAGCGCGGACAATGATTCACCTTGAGTGCACTATTTGTCACGAGCGCAACCATCATACCGAAAAAAACAAAACCAACACGCCTAATCGCTTAGAGCTCAATAAGTTCTGCAAGCGTTGCGCTAAAGTTACGCTTCACAAAGAGGGTAAGTAAAACATTGCGCAACCCACCGCGAGGTGGCTAGGCGACAACTGTTACTTGTATCTAACGCTGAGAGGTGATTAGAAACAAGCTTGCCTTGTATCTAACGCTGAGAGGTGATTAGATCGCTCTAAATGCCGCGACTCATAGCGCTAGTCGGCTTGCCTGGTGCCGGCAAATCAACTGTCACCGACTATATCGTCGGACAAGGTTTTGAACGTATCTACTTTGGGGGACTGACACTCGAGAAGGTTATGGAGCTTGGCTTAGAGCCTGGTGAAGAGAGTGAGCGAACGGTCCGTGAGCAGCTTCGTCGTGAGCACGGGATGGCTGCGTACGCCCTACTCAACATTCCGAAAATCCGTCGAGCACTCGAGCGAAAGGATGTGATCATCGATGGCCTCTATTCCTGGGAGGAATACTGCGTTTTACGGGATGAATTTTCTGAATTAGAGGTTCTGGCAGTCTACGCCCCGCCACGACTTCGCTATCAGCGGCTGGCTTCACGCAAAGAACGACCGCTTACTGAGGCGGAGGCACGCTCACGCGAAATCACTCAAATCGAAAATATCAACCAAGCTGGTCCGATCGCGATGGCCGATTGGACTTTTATCAATACCGGCAGTACAAAAGATCTAATCAGTGCGGTGGAGGGTTATCTGAATGGCAAAAAGAACAGTTGAGCGAACGGAAAAAGAGGTGCAGGCTCGTTCAAACTGGGATCGGTATTTTATGAATATCGCTCATGAGGTTGCTACCCGCGCGACGTGTGATCGCAAGCATGTCGGGGCAGTCATCGTTCGCGATAAAGTCATTCTCTCAACCGGATACAACGGTTCTATTCGCGGCACTGCTCATTGCGACGATGCTGGTCATATGATGGAATTTGACCCAAATCGCGGTATGGAGTCGTGTGTCCGAACGGTCCACGCCGAAGCTAACGCCATTGTCCAAGCCGCCAAGACCGGAGCCATGATTGATGGCGGCACGATCTACACAACCGCTAGTCCATGCTGGCCCTGCTTTAAGCTAATCGCTAACTCTGGCTTGAGGCGTATTGTTTTTGGCGAGCTGTATCGTGATGCGCGCATTCATGACTTCGCCAAAGAAGCAGGTATCGAGCTCGTCGACCTCTCGAAGAAAGCCTAGTATAATTTGATAGTTAGTTTTAGGGGTGTAGCTCAGTTGGCAGAGCAACGGTCTCCAAAACCGTGTGTCGCAGGTTCGAATCCTGTCACCCCTGCGTAACGGGAAGTCATAACTTCAATGGAAAAACACCGTATCTACACAATGATCTTTGCTGGGGTTTACCCGTTTTACGTTGAAAAAGCGAAGAAAAAGGGCCGCACCAAAGCTGAGGTTGATGAAATTATCTGCTGGCTGACTGGCTATTCGCAAAAAGAGCTAGAAGAACAAATTGAGAAGCGGGTCAACCTGGAGGAGTTCTTCGCTCAAGCCCCTAAGCTCAATCCCCATCGTAAGTTGATCACTGGCGTTATCTGCGGTGTGCGGATTGAGGAGATTACCGATACCTTAATGCGAGAAGTGCGCTATCTGGACAAGCTCATCGACGAGCTGGGTAAAGGCCGACCGATGGAAAAGATTCTGCGACAACCGTAGTCTCGTCAGACAGTTGACAGAGGTTTTTGGGAGCCATACAGTGAATAGGTAAAGCAAAAAGAGGAGGGGATTTTGGATCAGCAAGATCGCAAAAAACAGGAAGAAATCGCCGCGGTCGAGCCGCACAAAAGCCCGTTTGACACCTTTGGTGTCGCCATTTTCTTAGTTGTGCTGGCTCAGCTCATCGTAATTATTGGCCTCAACCTTTATCAAAAGGGGCGATTTACTACTATGAGTGACAGGTTAGCTCAAAGCCAGGCGACGCTTGCTTCTCCTGAATACGCCGGTGTCAACGCTCAACTAGATCAAGTTCTTGCCGGCCAAGAGCGCCTGCAAAAAACCCTCTCGACCAAAGTACGATGGTCACAGTTCTACACTCTCTTAAACGGAGTCACTCCCAAGAACGTTCGGATTAGTGCGCTCCAGCTCGGTGAAGGCGGTACGTTTAGAGCTGACGGCCAGACCCCGTCGATGGCGAGCCTAGCGCAGCTACTCGTCGCATGGCAGAAGGGAACGGAGACGGCACCGACTCCTTTTAGTACCGTTGTTCTCGCGAGTAACAGCATCGGGGCAGAGGGCGGCGACCGAGCGGTTAACTTTTCTATCACCGGCTCTGTCAATCTGGGGAGGCTCCAGTGATGCATCGAACCAATCGCGGGTTCATCCTCTTGTTTGTAGCCGTTTTTGGCTGGATCTTCATCGTGCGACCGCAGATCAATCTCTTCGGTCAGCGCTCGCTTGAGTCAAAGGCAAAAGAAGTGGAAGCGCTGTCGTATGAACAGCGGGTCGAAGACATCGGTTCAATCAGAGAAAAGGGCGATACTTTTCAACGGATTCTAACCGCTCAGTTCTTAGCAATGCCCCAAAGCAGCCAAATCCCTGAGGTTTTGGTTATGATCGAGTCGTTAGCCGCATCGAGCGGAGTCGCGCTTGGGAGCGCTGCGATCGGGTCTCCGAGCGAGAACGAGGTACCGGCGTCGATCAGTTTTTCCGGAAATCTTTCATCGGTGACTAGTTTCTTAAACGCACTCAACGCCAATATCCGAACCGTCATCGTTAAGGATCAAACGTTGACGGCTGATCCAGCCAGCGGTGTGCTGACAGTTACGATGCAGCTCGGATTAGTCTATCAAGGAGGAGTCGAATGAACGCTGCCCACCGTTTACAGACCATGATCGGACTGTCTCTGCTGATTATCTCGGTACTTGGTTTTGTCGTCATGCTGATTACCAACTTGCCGAAGGATTCAGATGTCTCAGCCCAAGCCGAACCACTCAAGGTTCTACCTCGTGATTTCTTCTCCGATAACGCTATCACTCAAGAGATCAAGAAATTGACTGTTCCGACCGGGGTGCCTGTCAATCTCGATGCCAATAGCGTAGGTCGAAGTAACGTCTTTGAGCGATATTAGTTTGCATGTATGTCGCCCAACGTTTTGCCACAGACCGTCACAAGTACAAGGCATTTCCTCCAGCTATTAATCCGTAGACAGCTTCTCAAGCCGGGTTTCCTGCAGATTCTCGGCGGCAAATATCTTGATGAAGTTGACGCATATTTGCTCGACCACCATCTGATCGACGATCAAACCCTCGCTCAAGTGTATGCTGAGTTCTACGGACTGCCGCTCGTTGAGCTGGTGGACCGTCCGATTCTTCCTGAGGTTGCTCGACTGCTGCCCGAGGACGTGGCGCTCAAACACACTATTCTTGTCTATGAGTTGAGCGGGACGGTACTGCGAGTCGTCATCGGCGACCCAACGCGTTTACAACGAAATGCGCCCGAGGTTCTTGTCCGACTGCGCAAACAAAAAGGCGTTCATATCGACTTGGCAATAGCGCCTCGAATCGAGGTTATGGCCGCCATACGAAAGGTGTATGCGCCTTCCGAGCCCTCCGCCGCTCCGATCGTTGCTGGTCCACCAGCGGACAGGAAAGCAGCGATCGCTGACCGGCCCCCCGTCGCCAGTTCGTCGATTGAACAAAAGAAACCAGACGAGCACACGACAAATACGGGGATCAGTCATGCCTCTGCTATCTCAGGTCGGGCAACGCAGCCCAGCTCCGCTCCCAAGCAATTCGTCAATCCAACCAAGGCGGTCGTTGTTGGGGTAGACGAGGCGACGCACCCAGCTGAGCACGACGACGAGCCTCGACGGGCACCGGCCACCAAAGGATTGGTCAAAACGCTCGAAAGTCGGATTCGAACTATCGATCTAACGACGATAACGATTCCCTCGCAAACCCTAACAAGGATACCTCGAAACGTCGCTGAAAAGTACCAGATCATCGTCTTTGGCGAAGAGTCGCCAAAGAGCAAGTTCGAGCCGCCGCTCATTAAGGTAGCGGCAGTCAATCCGGATGATATTAAGGTTCGTGAGATCTTAAGTTTTATTGAGCAAAAGAATAAAGTCCTTGTTGATCGGTATCAAACCAGCCTCGCCTCGTTTGAAGCAGCGCTCAACCGCTTTCCTCCGCCGACACCCTCCCAGGTACAGATAGTCAGCGAACAGGATGAGCGTACTCCCGCCACCACGCCACCGGTCGGGACGACCACAGCTGCTCAATCTCCAAAGCCGCCCCCGATCTCGACCCCAACTACCGATCCGACAACCGATGATCGACCGGTCAATCTGACGGCATCACCAGTTACCGCTCCAGTCAGCTCACCTCCGCCACCGGCTCCTGTTGCGTCGGCTCCGTCGCCTGATGACGTCAGCGCAATTCAGTTGACTGCCGACGATATCATGGCTCGGCCGAGCGAAGAGTCTGGTGAGGAATTGCAGCGTTTGGCTAAGGAGCAAGAACTCAATCTCGAGAATCAGAACCTCGACCGTCTCCTCAAGGAGCCGATCACAACCGCCGATAGTCTGGCCAAGGTTTTTAAAGGTGGGCGGATTCCCGAAATCGTCGCCGCTACCCTCTTTTTGGCGATTCGAATGAAAGCCAGTGACGTTCACGTCGAAGCCGAGCAGGAGATGGTTCGTGTGCGGTTCCGTGTCGACGGTATCTTGCACGATGTGATCCGGGCGCCGCATTTTCTTCATGCGCCGCTCATTTCCCGAATTAAGATTCTGTCCAAGATGAAGATCGACGAGCAGCGGGTTCCGCAGGACGGGCGTTTCGATGTGGTGATTGACAGTCGACAAGTTGACCTGCGTGTTTCGACGCTGCCAACCGTCCACGGTGAAAAGATCGTCATGCGTCTGCTGGACAAGTCAGAAGGGGTGCTAACGCTCGAACAACTCGGCGTTACCGGTACCAATTTTGACCGGCTCATCGAAAACATCAACAAACCGTACGGGATTATTCTTTCGACCGGTCCGACTGGATCAGGTAAGTCAACGACGCTGTACGCCGTTCTGACTCGTATCAGCAAGCCGGGCGTCAACATTATCACGCTTGAAGATCCGGTCGAATACGAACTACCGGGTATCAACCAGGCTCAAGTCAAGCCGGGGATCGGTTTTACGTTTGCGGAAGGATTGCGCTCGGTGTTGCGACAGGACCCGAATGTGATCATGGTTGGTGAGGTACGCGACTTAGAAACGGCAGCGATGGCGACGCACGCGGCGTTGACCGGTCACCTTGTGCTTTCGACGCTCCACACCAACGACGCGGCTGGTGCTCTGCCGCGATTGATCAATATGGGCGTCGAACCATTCTTAATTACTTCTTCGGTTAACGCTGTCGTCGGTCAGCGGCTGGTTCGCAAAATTTGTGATAACTGTAAACGAAAAGCCGAGATTCCGCCGGCCGTGTTACGACACGTTAAGAAAGATCTTGAGACGTTGCCAACCGGTAAGTTGAAAGGGATCGATCAGGAGTCGTTGGTGTTTTATAAGGGTGAAGGCTGTCCGCAGTGTACCGACGGCTACCGTGGTCGGATCGGTATCTACGAGGTACTAACGATGAGCGAAAAGATCGAGGCGCTCGCCGTCGCCAAGGCGCCGGCCAGCGAAATCAAAAAAGTGGCGATTGAGGCCGGGATGATAACGATGTCGCAAGATGGTTTAATTAAAGCACTGAAGGGTATCACCACGATTGATGAGGTCCTTCGGGTGACTACTACACAAATGAAAGAGTTACCTGTTTAATGAATGTAATGGAGGGACGAGACGATGGCTGAAGCAATGACCGCTCAGATGAAACAGCTCCTCGACATCGCGATCGAGAAAGGCGCGTCAGACTTGCATATTACGGTTGGTGTGCCGCCGACGATTAGGATTGACGGCAAGCTAATCCCGTTGACGGAGCACGGCGCCGTCACCCCAGAATCGTCTGAGCGTTTGCTGATGAGTATTATGATTGCCGATCAAATCGAGCGACTTCACCAGCGTCGCGAGATCGATTTTTCGTTTGGCTACGGCAAGACCCGTTTTCGTACCAACGCGTTTTATCAAAAAGGCGCCATTTCGGCAGCGCTGCGCCTGATCCCGATGGCGATCAAAGGTCTCGAGGAACTGGGCGTTCCGCCGATTCTTGAGCGTTTTACCGAGCCGAGCCAAGGCTTTGTCATCATCACCGGCCCGACCGGTCACGGTAAATCGACGACACTGGCGGCATTGATCGAGTCGATCAATGAAAAGCGCGCCGAACACATCATCACCATCGAAGATCCGATCGAGTATGTGTTTGAACACAAGAAGTCGATCATCGTTCAGCGCGAGATCGGTACCGATTCCAATTCATTTAGTCGCGCCCTTCGCAGCGCGCTGCGCGAAGACCCCAACGTCGTCCTCGTTGGCGAGATGCGTGACCTGGAGACGATCGAGGCCGCTTTGACGCTCGCTGAAACCGGCCACTTGGTTTTTACCACGCTGCACACCAACTCCGCTGCTCAAACGGCCGATCGTATTATTGACGTTTTCCCGCCCCATCAACAACAGCAAGTTCGGATGCAGTTGGCCAACGTTCTGCTGGGCGTTATCTCCCAGCGGTTGTTGCCGCGCGTCCAAGGTGGACGGGTGTTGGCCACAGAGATTATGGTTGCCAACTCGGCGGTGCGTAATACGATCCGCGAAGGGAAAACGCACCAACTGCCCAATATTATTCAGACGTCTGCCTCGGAGGGCATGATCGCGCTTGACAAAGTCTTGGCTGAGCTCGTTAGCCGAGGCGAAATTACTATCGACACGGCTCTGGCTTGGGCGCTCGATCCGAAGGCCTTTAAGATGATGGTGTATTAACAGCAACATGGCTACCAAGCGCGGGTATGATATCACCGCCGTTCTAACCAACCGGATTTCGCTGACCGATCGGACGTTTATCGCCAGGCAGTTGGCGGTGATGATCGAGTCCGGTCTGCCGATTACCCAGGCGATTCGATCCTTGATCGAACAGACCCAAAATCCGACCGTCGAAGATTCGCTCAAAATCATTCTTCGCGATCTTGAAAACGGCTATAAGTTTTCTGACGCAATCAAAAAGCACCCCAAGCTCTTCAACCAGGTTTTCGTCTCGGTGGTGGCGGCCGGCGAAGCAACCGGCAAGCTCGACACCGCACTCGAACTATTGGCGACCGAGCAGGAACGTGACCAACGCTTCCGCGGCCGAGTCATCGGGGCGCTACTGTATCCGGGCTTCATCGTCGGGGCGATGATTATCGTGGCGATCATCATGGTGACGCGGATTGTTCCGGCGCTCGAATCGGTCTTTCAAGAAGCCAACGTTGATCTGCCCTGGATGACGCGGGTGGTGATCGGCATCACCAACAGCCTGATTAATTACTGGTGGATCTATCTGATTGTGTGTGCGGGGCTCGTCTTTTTCCTTGTCCAATGGCTCAACTCCGAAACCGGCCGCCGCTCGTTCAACGCGTTTCTCCTCCGTATCCCGGTGTTTGGCGTACTGATCCAAAATCTTGAAATGACGCGCTTTACCGGTATCTTTGCGCTGATGGTTCAATCCGGCGTGCCGATCATTCACGCGATCGAGTCGGTGGCCCGGGTTCTGGACAACGAAATATACCGCGAGGCGTTGATGCAGGTAGCGCGCAACGTCGAGCGCGGTTCACCGATCGCGCAGAGCTTGAGTAAGCACGACGTGTTCCCTCCAACCATCACCCAAATGGTGGCGGTCGGTGAGGAATCGGGCAAGCTTGAGCAGGTACTCGAACGACTCTCTGACTACTTCGAAGCGCAAACCGATCAAAGTATCAAAAATATCTCGGCGCTCACCGAACCAGTGGTTTTTGTGATCGTTGGCTTAGGCGTCGCCTTCTTAGTCTTTTCGATCATCGTACCGATCTATAACCTCGCTAACGTTATAAAATAAATCGGCGCGACCGCCGCTGTGTCTTGTTGTCGCCCGGAGTGGGACGCTTTCGCTTTGTCACCGCTCCCGCGGCAGCTAATAATACCCACCAGAACCGCAGCCGCATTTACTTATAATCACTACATCGCCGTATTACATATATGTAATACGGATCCTTTGGTGGTTGGTGGTTGGCGGGGTGGGAGTTGCGTGTTTTGCGATGCCTTCTTGACACTGTCCAGCAAATTGCCAATAGTAAGGCTATGACTTTCACCAGTCTTTTCAAGACGAGAGGGGTGGTCGACGAGAGTTGTAAGGCGCAGACGCTGGTGGCTCGAATATTCAGCCGCGAGCTCGCGCACTAAGAAAGAAAGAAAAAATGCAAACATTACATCTCAAAAAAGGCTTTACCTTGATCGAACTGTTGGTTGTTATTGCCATCATCGGTATCTTGGCCGCCTTGGTGATCGTTTCTCTTGGAAACGCACGAAGCAAGGCACAGGACACACAGCTTAAGAACAACGTTCGCAACTTAGACACTGCTCTTGCGCAGTTCTATCTTGACCGGAATAGTTCTTACCCGGTATTCACGACAGCCGGTGGCGGTGGCGGTACCGGAACGGCAATGCGAGATATAGCTGCGACTGGGACCAACTGTACAACACTAGGGGGTTGTTTGAGCGACTACTTAGGTGGAGGCAGTTCGTCTCAGGCATGGATATTTAGCGGGGTTGACGCGAAGTATATAAGTGCTACTGCTGGATCGTCTTACACTGCGGCGTCTTCTCTTCGAAGCACTACTGAAGGGCTTGTCACTAGCGGCAACGGAGTTTACGAAGTCACTGCTCCTGGTTCAGGGACTGTGACTGCTGGCGGATTGAGTCTAACTGGGATGAGGACTACTTTAACTGGTGCAACTCGCGCCTTTGCGACCTACGGTCCGCAGTAGTCTTCTCTAACCAAGAAGATCCAGAGAAAAACCCCGCAAGGGGTTTTTCTTGTTGCCAGCCACCCGCGCCCTACCGCCTATCCATCGCCGCTTCCTCCCTCACGTCTCCGCTATGTATATCCCCGTACACACCCCACCACCCCCGCCCTTATTACATATATGTAATAAAGCCCTTCTCTTTACGAGAGAGTCACGGACGTCAGTCTGTGGGGTATTACTTTTTGATTGTGAGACTTATTTTCAGTTGACAGTTCAGAGCCTCACAGATTTGCAACAGTGAGTCGAGCGTCGGATTGATACGATTGTTTTCGAGCTCGGAGATGTAGCGCTGTGTTGTGTTCGCGGCTTTGGCTAGCTGTTGTTGACTGAGTCCGGCGGCCTGGCGTCGGACGGTAAGCTCTTGACAGAGTAGCTGGAACGCCGGATCGTCGAGTGTCGGCAATCCTACCTTGACTGCGCGTGCCTGCGCTTTTCGACGCGTGCGAAACTGCTTGTATTTTTTCGGCCCACCGGTAGCGACGATCTCGTAGTTGGCGGCGATCGCTGCCTCAAGCAGCCGATCTCTCTCTTCACGCGATAGTCGAGTCATCGTTATTACATAAATGTAATAAGGCGCGTTGAGTGGTGCAAGGCGGTGAGCGGGAAGTTTTTGGCAGAGCGAGAAGTTTTCGGTAGACCGGTAGAAATACGAGTAGGTCCAGTGATGGCGAGCGAGGCGGAGCAGGCGGTACGTGATGAAAAAGATGGCGGCTGATGCTAAAGAAGGAGTCGGCGGCGGCAACAACCTCGGAAACGGTTGCAGCAACGGCATTTATCTTTACTATTGAAGTAATGGAGGGTGTCGCGATCGCCTTTGTCTTTGGACTGATCTGGGGTTCGTTTTTAAACGTTGTCATTGTTCGGTTTGACGACTGGCTCTCGATCCTCAAAGACCGTTCTCACTGCCCAAAATGCAAGGCGAAGCTACCGTGGTACGACCTAGTGCCACTTTTTAGCTTCGTGGCGCTCAGAGGCAAGTGCCGACAGTGTCAAAAGCCGATCTCGTGGCAGTATCCGATCGTCGAGCTCTCGACCGCGGCGTTGGTCGTCGCCGGTTACTACCTAATCTTCCTGCTCAACGATCTTGCTCTGTTGAACGCTGTCGTTGCGATGATCGCCTATCTGGCTGCGCTCGGGGCGCTGATCGTCATCTTTTTCCACGATCTCTACGAAATGCTCGTGCCGGAACTCTTGTCGTACATCGCGCTTGGCGCCGCGATCATCTTCTCGCTCGCATTTTTTGCTGATTGGCGGACGACGCTCTACGGCGGTCTGGCTGCTGTTGTACCGATCGCGCTGCTTGTCTACCCGACAAAAGGTGTCTGGATGGGGGAGGGTGATGTCAAGATCGCCGCGGCGATCGGTTTTTTGGTTGGGTGGCCGGCGGCGATTGTCTTTTTGATCGCTGCGTTCGTGATCGGCGGGTTTTTTGGAGCAGTCTTGATGTTGAGTGGCCAGGCAAAGCTCAAAACGGCGGTTCCGTTTGCGCCGTTTCTGATTATCGGCGGCCTGATCGCGCTCTTTTGGGGAACGCACCTGATCACCTGGTATATGGGGATTCTTGGCTATGCGTAACAAGCCAGGTTTTACGCTGACCGAGTTGCTCGTCACGATTGCGATTATGGGAGTAATGTTCGGTTTACTGGTTCCGGTTGTCGAACGCAGTCTTGGAGGCAACCGCCTCGCTGCTGATGCTGAGATATTTCGAGCTAAGCTCGAGGAGATTCGACTCCGCGCCGGTTCAACCCAGAGCGGCGACGAGTCTTCAACCAGTTTTCATCGCGGCACCCAGCCCTACGACGAGGTTGGTTACTACGCGATCTTACTGAGCGGCAACGATCAGTTTTACAGTATCGTCCGACTTGCCTATCCAGTTAGCGGAACCCACCCGGGTGTCTGCAAGCCAGGCACTGCTATTCAACACGCACGTGCCCAAGGAGGCGTCTGCTTTGTCGAGCGAGTCAATCTGAGCGCCGGCGTTACCCTGAGCTGTCCGCTGTGCGTCAATGGCAGCAATCACTTCCTCGCCTTCAGCGTGCCGGCTGGTCAGTTGAGCCACGTCAAATTAGTAAACAACGTTTGGCAGGAAACAGTCTGGACCGAGTCAAGTCCAATTATCCGACTGTCGTACAACGGTAAAAACGCGGCCGTAACTGTTGATCCGTTTACGGCGCGGGTCGGGATAGTATATAACTAAGGAAATGGAGGGGACAGTGCCTCGACGGCGGGCGTTCACATTGCTTGAAGTACTCATCGCCGTCGGCGTTCTGTTTATCGTTGGTTCGGCAGTGCTCTCGCTCTCTAATACGCTGATTCAGGGCACGGTCTCGACCGCTGACACGACGGTAACCAATCTTTGGGCAACCGAAGCGCTCGAATTGGTCACAAAGAACCGGGATGATCGCACTAACGCAGACGCCAACCAAGCTTGGCTTCAGCAAGCTGAAGACTTCAGCGATTACGGTTGGTATACGGTTCGGCTTAACGGATCGGAGGCAAGCCTACAGAAGGCGACCATAAATGGCAGTAGTCAATTACTCAATATTACCAAAGCCCAAGCCTTTGCGGCCGAGAATAATAATCTTTTGACGAGCGAGGGTCTATCTGCGCGTCGTCTTATTTGCATTGAAGCAGTCGGTGTGCCGAGTTCGGTCCCGAGTGATCCTGACCGACTCCGGTGCAATATGGATCGAATTTCTAACGGGCGCTATAACGACGGAGCACGCTCGGTGCCGCAGGGCGGACTTACCCAGTGTCGACCAAACGACCGCTACTGCCAGATGACACAACTCAGTTTGAACAGGAATAACGCCGATCCCGAAGAAGTTCTCATTCCCGCTGGCAGCGCGGTTAAGGTACGGGCGGTTGTTGTTTGGCAAAACCAATACGGCTACCAGACCACTGACGTGGGGACAATGTTAACCAACTGGCGGAGCGTCGGCCAATGAACATAGCGCCGCGTCGCTCCGGCTTTACGTTGCTCGAGATGCTCATCTCAGTGGCGATCTTTTCCGGCCTCGTCATCCTGATTCTGTCGATCTTTGTTCGGACGGCCAGCTCGCAAGCGCGGGTCAACGTCTTGCGGGAAAAGTCCGAAGTCGCTCGTTCGGCGATGAGTAGGATTACCAATGATTTTCAATACCTCTTCACTGAGCCAGTGACAGTTGTCGATGGTCAAAACCGCACACCGGTTGATGGTTTTGCTCTCCCTGGTGGTGGCGGTGACGATGTAGTCTTTGTCCTCAAATACCCCAATCGAACAGACCAAGAATTGGTTTACAAACGCTACGAGTCACAACCAATAGGCAGCGATCGGCTGCGATCGCTCACCGTCCAAGAGATCCGCGGTTGCCGACTATCCAACGGCGAGATCCGTCTCCAGAGCTGTTCCGGCCATAGAGACGGGGAAGTCAAGCGTTCGATCTTACCGGAGGGCTTCTATCTTGATGACATCCGGGACACTCAGACCCCGTTTACCGGTCGAGTAACGAATAGAACCGATCGAGGTTCCGGCACTGGGTACCTCAAAGTAGCGTTGACGATCCGGCCCAGCGAGGATTATCGAAGTTTTCTCTGTATGAACAGCAATGTCCCGACCGGGCATTGCTACAAAGTTGAGACTGTTCTAACGGCCGGAGGATTGCGCTGATGCGACGCTCACAGAGGGGGAGCGCCCTCGTCTTTGTGCTCATCATTATCGCCGGAATTGTCACGGTGACGGTCGGGACGCAACGTTTATCGCTCGTTCAATTCAATCAAGCAACGCGCGAAGAAGATAACACGTTTGCGCTCTACGCTGCCAAAGCCGGACTTGAAGATGGCCTGCTCCGTTTTCGGTACGAGCGGGACGTCGAGACCGTCAGCGACCAAGTTCATCGTTTTAATATAACGAAAGGGGAATGGGTCTCGAACCGAGAGATTAGCAAAGACACAGCTATCAACGCCACGCCCAATTACGCCGCGAGCGATCAATACTACGACCTGTCGATCAACTTTAAGACCAACCAAATCGGTGACTTCGTCGACATGCCTCAGTCGCCGGAGATGAAACAGGACGAAGAGATCCAGCTGACCGGTTTTCCCAACATCGGTAACGATTACTATCTTCGCTACGCCTTTCAGTGGGCGAACGCTCCGGGCTGTCAAGGCAGAGGAGCGTTTGTGCAAATACAAGAAATCTCTCCAGCCAAGTCTGGCAACCTCTCACTTGGTCAAACGATCGTTCGGATCCCTGCGACCGGCAATCCAGCGACGTACCAGTCCAACGCCAATCAGGCGAATATTCTTCTCAAGAACTCGACGAGCCTGACAAGCGTCATCCGCGTTCGGGCTTATCACTGTCCAGTTCGGTTTGCGTTCAAGACAAGCCTATCCAACAACGGTCTTGGCAACGGTAATAACGCAGGACCGGCCTTTGATTCGCTCGAAACAAAGATTAAGGCGACCGGCTACTTCGGCACCGCCAAGCGCACACTAGAAGCGACAGTTGATCGAAAATCTGGTAGATTGATCAGCGTCTATGACTTCAATATCTACTCCGGTCAGGGCTGTGTCAGCTCGACGCTCAACCTATCTGACTGCGCGCCGTAGTCGATGAGCGACATTACGATCCACACCGACGGTGCCGCGCGCGGTAATCCAGGTCCAGCCTCAATTGCCTATATAATAAACACGGGTGACGAGGAGATCGAATTCTTTCAGTCGATCGGCAACACTACTAACAATCAAGCGGAGTACCGGGCGATGCGTGCCGCAACCGAGCGTCTTGTTGAGCTCGGCCCTCGCGAAAAAACACTTATTTTTCACTCCGACTCGGAGTTGATGGTTAAACAGTTGTGTGGCGAGTATCGAGTAAAGGACGCGAATATCCGCCCCCTTTTTAACAGTATCGAAGCGAACTTAGGGAAACTGCGGGCTAATCAAAACACTGTAGTGCTGAAAGCTGTTCGGCGAGAGTACAACAAGCGCGCCGACGCGTTAGCCAATCTAGCCCTCGACCGATAAACAATTCGTCTTCGGCAGTGTATTGTTTGTCCAATGAAGCGCTTCCTATCGCTGCCGATTGATTGGCTGCTCCTCCTAGCTCCACTACTTCTTACCGGAGTGGGAATTATTACAATCTATACAATTACGCTTAATCACCACGAAGCGGCTTTAGCGATTGATCAGGGAGTTTTCTTTGGCATTGGGCTGGTAGCCCTTTTATTCTTCATGTTCACCGACTATCGATGGCTGCAGTCCGGAAGCCGATTGTTCTACCTGGCGGGAATTCTTCTTCTGTTACCGCTCCTGCCGTTTCTTGCGCCGCAGATTCCCTTTGTACTAAAGGTTTTTGGAGCTTATCGCTGGTTGGATTTTGGCTTCTTTCAGCTTCAGCCCTCGGAGGTATTTAAACTAATCGCCTCAATTGCTGCCGCTGGGCTGCTCGCGTCAAACATCGGCCGACAAACGTGGAAAAAGCTCCTTGGTTTTGTGCTTCTCTCGGCTGTTCCGGTAACGCTCGTACTCATTCAGCCCGATCTTGGAACAGCGTCGGTTATTTTTACAATCTTTCTGGCTGTGTTCTTGGCCGCGCAACCTTCGCGCCGAGTCGTCATTGCCACGGCGCTCCTAGTCTTAGTTGGTATGGTTGCGATTTGGCTCAGTCTTCAGCCGTATCAAAGGAGTCGGGTTGAAACTTTCCTCAATCCCGGCGCCGACCCACAGGGAGAAGGTTACAACGTTAATCAGGCCCTCATTGCGGTTGGGAGCGGCGGACTGACCGGACGGGGGTTTGGCCAGGGTTCGCAGACGGTTCTTAACTTTCTACCAGTGGCACACGCTGACTTTATTTTTGCTGGATACGCGGAAGCAACCGGCTTTGTCGGGTCGATCGTGGTCATCGGTCTGTACTTTTTACTTATTCAACGAATTATCGCTATTGCGAGAATATCGAGCGACCCGTTTGGGAGGCTACTCGCCGTCGGAATTGGGGCCAAGATACTGTTTCAGGCAACAGTTCATATGGGGATGAATCTCGGGCTCTTGCCGGTAACTGGTATTCCGCTACCTTTCATGTCGTATGGCGGTACGGCGCTGATTATTGACTTGGCGTCGATCGGTATCTTGCAAAGCATTTACATTCGCCACAAGAGAACACTTTTTGTTCGAACATAAACCTGTTTTGGGCTAGACTCTTGATTGAAATTTCGTTACAATAACTGCTGTTATGGCTGAAGGAAAGATGATGATTATCGAAGCAGGCGGCAAGCAGCATCTCGTTGTGGCCGGTGCTCGTGTGGTTGCAAACCGCGTTGACGTTGCCGTTGGCGGCACCGTTCAGTCAAAAAATCTACTTGATGGGAAGCCAGTCACGTTAACGGTTGTAGCCCATACCTTTGGCCCAAAGATCAACGGCCTAAAATTCAAGAATAAGGTTCGCTACCTCAAGCGTTACGGTCACCGTCAAGCGCAGAGCGTTCTCGAAGTTGCTGGCGGCGCAGTTCAGGCTGACAAGAAGTCTGACAATCTGCCGAAGAAGAAAGTGACAACTAAAGCTAAAAAGGGAACGGCTAAGTAAATGGCTCGTATCGCTCCGATTCAGTTCGTACGAACAGCGATTGAAGAAGGTCGCAAGGTTGTCTGGCCGACCCGTCAATTAGTTCTTCGTCACACCGTGATGGTGATTGTCTCGGTCGCGATCGCTGCAGTTATTTTTGCTGGCATCGATTACGGTCTTCAAAAGCTGGTGATCGCTTCTATCCAATAAAATGAACAAAGACGATAAAGATTTTGGTCTCGAGGCCGAGGAAGTCACTGAGTCGGCTGCCGATCAGCGTCAGAGCGGTCAGGCTGGCTGGTATGTGATCCACACGTATGCTGGGTACGAAGATCAGGTGGCTGAGAACATCGCCCAGCGCGCCGCTACCCTTAAGTTGCAGGACTTCATCTTCGAGGTGATCGTGCCAAAAGAGAAGCAAATCGAAATCAAGAACGGCAAGCGTAAAGTTGTTGAAAAACGCAGCTTCCCTGGTTACGTCTTCGTTAATATGATCGTCACTGATGAGTCGTGGTACGTTGTGCGCAATACCCCAAGCGTAACCGGCTTCTTGGGTTCGGGCGTTCGTCCGACGCCGATTCCCGAGTCTGAAATCACTTCGATTAAAGCAAAGATGGCTCAAGAAGAGCCGGAGCACTCGGTCGATCTTCGAATAGATGACTTGGTTCGTATTAACGACGGTCCGCTCAAAGGGTATGAAGGCAAGATTACCGAAGTTGACCCCAACAAAGGTCGCGTTAAAGTATCCGTTAATATGTTTGGTCGGGAGACTCCGGTCACCCTCGACTTCTTACAGGTAAAGAAAATATAAAACTATGGCAAAAAAAGTAAAAACAATTGTAAAAATGCAAGTTCCGGCTGGTCGGGCAACCCCGGCACCGCCGGTTGGTACCGCTCTTGGTCCTCACGGAGTGAACTTAATGGAATTCGTGAATGCTTTTAACGAGCAGACACGACCGATGGGGGATACCGTTGTCCCGGTCGAGATCTCGATTTACGAGGATCGTAGCTTTACATTCATCACTAAGACCCCTCCAGCCGCTAACCAACTGCTGAAAGCCGCCGGACTTCAAAAGGGCTCGCAGACACCGAAGAAAGAAAAAGTAGGCAAGGTGAGTCGCGCCCAAGTCCGCGAAATCGCCGAAAGCAAGATGCAGGACTTAAACGCTCGAACAGTCGAACAGGCTGAGAAGATTATTGAAGGTACGGCTCGCTCAATGGGTATTGAGGTTGAGAAGTAAGAAGCTCCTCCTCGAGGTAAAAAGCGCTCATCGAACCGATGGGCGTTTTTTATAAAAACCGTGCTACGATGGCGACAATGCCGAACAACAAACATACTTGGAATCTCAGAGCGCTCTACGAAAGCGACGACGATCCGCAGATCGAGAAAGATTTAAGCGCCTGTCGGAGCGCCTACGAAGCGTTTGCAAAACGGTGGCATGACGAGCTCGGCCTTGTGGACAACCGTTCTAAGCTTCTGAGCGCACTTGAAGAATGGGAAAAGCTCAACGCTGAGTATGGTTACGACGGTAAGGCCGGTTATTATTTTCGGCTTCGAAGCTCTCAAGAAGTAACAAACCCAACGATCCGAGCTAAACTCAACCTGACAGCGAACGAAGCTAAACGTAACGCTGACGCGGTACGTTTTTTTGTCTTGCGAATCGGGCAAGCAACTCAAGAGCAGAAAGCCACAATTCTTGCTGATCCGACGCTTGCCCACTTCTATCCGTATCTCCGGCAGATCTTTGCCGAGGCAGCCCATTCTTTGAGCGAAGGCGAGGAGCGTGTTTTTAGCTATCTGATTGAGCCGGCTTACAGCAAGTGGGCAGAAATGGTTGAGGGGTTTCTCTCAAGCGAACAGCGCTCCATCGTTAACGAAAGCGGGGCAACGATCGCCTGTAACTATAGCGACCTCGATCGGTTCTTAACGAGTCCGAGCGCAGAAGTTCGTCACTCAGCGGTGACGGCGGTTAATAGTATTCTTTCTGCTCACGTTGCCACAGCGGAGAACGAACTCAATGCAATCCTCGAAACAAAAAAGGCGAACGACCTTCTCCGCCACTACACTGAACCCGAATCAGAGCGACTACTCGCCGACACCATCGATCCTACCGTCGTTCAAGCGATGTGCGAAGCGGTACGGGCGCGCTTCGATATTCCCCAGCGTTTCTATCGTATGAAAGCCTCGCTACTCAAAGTTCCGAAGCTTTTATACGGTGAGCGAAACGTTCCGTACGGCTCTCTCCCTGATGACTACTCCTACGAAAGGTCGGTAGCGCTTGTGGAGCGATCGCTTATCAAGCTCGACCCCGAGTTTGGCCGGATACTCTCTGGCTTTGTTCAGGGCGGTCAGATCGATGTCTTTCCCCGAACAGGCAAGCGGAGCGGCGCTTTTTGCGCGTATGACCGCATCGACCTGCCAACCTATATACTTCTCAACCACACCAATACGCTCCGCGATCTCACGACGCTCGCCCACGAGGTCGGTCACGGGATTAATGACGAGCTTATTAAACAAAAACAAACTGCGCTGTATGCGTCTACGCCGCTTTCGACGGCAGAAGTTGCGAGTACGTTCTTTGAAGATTTTGCGTTACACGAGGTGATCGCTGAGCTTGACGACACCGCTCGGCTCAGCGTTCTTATCGCAAAACTAAACGATGATATTGCTACTATTTTCCGCCAAGTTGCCGCGTTTTCGTTTGAGCAAGATCTTCACCGGTCGTACCGCCGCCAGGGATATTTATCAAAAGAGCAGATTGGTGAGATGTTCCAAAAACATATGACAGCCTACCTCGGTGAAGCAGTCAAGTTTGATGATGAGGCAAGAAACTGGTGGGTGGGTTGGCATCACTTTCGACGGCCGTTTTACGTCTACTCCTATGCCAGCGGCTTACTGATATCCAAAGGTTTGCAGCAGATTGTTGCCAACGATCCCAAAGCGATAGCCCTCGTCAAAGACTTTCTCGCTTCGGGTACGTCGCGCCCTCCTAAGGAAATATTTCTTTCGTTGGGTATCGATATCTCCAACCCAGATTTTTGGTTCCAGGGAATTACGATGGTTGAAGCTACGCTAACAGAAGCTGAATCGCTCGCTCGATCAATGCATTAAGGAAAAGCCACCGCTTTACAGCCGTGGCTTTTCCTGAATTCTCCCTACATTCTTACCGACCTCACAAAGGAATTATTCGCGCCGAATTTATGAAGACGCGGGTGGCGTAACGCAGAAAGCGGGAACGCCTACAGTCGCTCTCGCTCACTGCCTACTTTTTAAGTGCTTGAAGAATTTAGCATAATAAAAAAATGAAGTCAACGCTTTCTGGCTGGTTTCGTGACGGAACGGTTGACGATATTGTTGCGTTTTCAAAAGTCGAGCAGCTGAACCCAGTTGACTACGGTAAGCTGACGCGACGTTTTCGTTCGTTCGGTGAATTTGATGTAGCGGGTATTACCGAACTAATCTCGGCTGGTTTAACACCGCATCAGGCGGAGTCAATTAAAAATCGGAATCGCGACGTCTCTACCGAGAGGCGGCTTATGGATTTGAGGGGTATAAATATCGTCACGCACGGCGACCGGTTGTACCCGTCGCTTCTTGGGCAACTGCCTGATCCGCCGCTGTGGCTCTACTTTCGCGGCAGACTAGCTCAAGAGTGGTCACGGTCGGTTAGTGTAGTCGGAGCGCGTAAACCGAGCTCGTACACCCAAGCCTGCTTGGAGCTCGTTTTCCCGGCACCGTTAACGAAGCAGCTGACAACGGTTTCTGGCTTGGCGTACGGTGTCGACGCCCTAGTCCATCGTCACAGCCTCACAACCGGGGGACCAACAATAGCGGTATTAGCGGGCGGTCTTGATTCAATTTACCCGAGCGAAAACCGACAGCTGGCCGAGGAGATTGTTGCAAGAGGGGGTCTGTTGCTCAGCGAGTATCCGCCGTTCTGCCGTCCGCAACCGTACCGGTTTCCGATCCGCAACCGAATCGTCGCCGGCCTGTCGCGAGCAACAGTTATTCTTGAGGCAAAGATGAAATCTGGAACGATGACAACGGCAGCAGCAGCTATCGACTATAATCGAGAGCTATTTGTTGTGCCCGGGAGAATAACCGACGAGTCCTCAGCTGGAGGACACTTCCTTATCAAATCGGGGGCGATGCTGCTGGACGGACCCGAACAGATTGCGGACTACTACAATCTTGAACTTGAGCGGGGCGTTGCGAAAACCCACCCGTCGCTTGACACCCCTGAGGGCAAACTCTTACACTTACTGACTGACCGATCGCTATCGCTAGATGAGCTTGTCGCCCGGACTGGTCAGAGCGTTGAAAACATTTTAGGATTAATTACACGACTCGAATTGTCTGGAGAACTTTTCCAGGATGGCGCGGGACGGTATTCGGCAAAGAAATAATGGCAAAAAAACTCGTTATCTCATTTTGGGCATCGTAACTCGTTTTGATCATGGCAAAAAAACTCGTTATCGTTGAAAGTCCTGCCAAAGCCAAGACGATTGGTCAGTACTTGGGTAATGATTACATTGTTCGAGCATCGTACGGTCATGTACGCGATCTGCCCAAGAGCAAGCTCGGTATTGATGTCGAACACGAATACGCCGTTGACTATCAGACCATCGCCAAAAGTAAGAAAGTTGTTAGCGAGCTAAGAGACGCTGTTAAAAATACCGAGGAGCTGTACCTCGCCACAGACTTTGATCGCGAAGGAGAAGCGATCGCGTGGCATCTCTCTGAGCTACTTAAGCCAAAGAGCCCAGCAAAGCGCATTACTTTCCATGAAATTACCAAATCAGCGATCCAGAGCGCGATCGAACACCCGCGCACGATCGACTCCGACTTAGTCGACGCGCAGCAAGCGCGGCGGATTCTTGACCGTTTAGTGGGCTACAAGCTTTCCCCGTTTTTATGGAAAAAGGTATATCGAGGCTTGTCGGCTGGACGTGTTCAGTCAGTGGCGGTGCGGTTAATCGTCGACCGAGAGCGTGAGATACGTGCCTTTCAGTCGCGGGAGTATTGGACGCTCGATGCTATCCTCAAGGCAAAGAGCGGCGAGTTTGAGGCGTATGTTGCCGAAAAAAATTCCACAAAGCCTCTTGAGCTTGATAAGGAAGCGGAGATAAAGAAGCTGGCTACTACGTTGGAAAAAGCAACGCTGACCGTTCGGGAGATAGAGGTTGGCCAATCGCAGCTCAACCCGCAGGCGCCGCTTATCACTTCGACGCTTCAGCAACGTGCGGCACAGGTGTGTCACTTTAGCGCTAAGCGAACGATGAAATTGGCTCAGGATCTCTATGAAGGCGTTGATATCCCCGGAATGGGCACTGTCGCGCTCATTACGTACATGCGTACCGATTCGTACAACCTAGCAGATGTTGCCAAAAAACAAGCGGCGTCAGTGATTGTGTCTGATTTTGGGCCGAAGTACCTACCAGCCAAGCCCAATGTTTACACCAAAAAGGTTCGAGGGGCACAGGAGGCTCACGAAGCGATTCGGCCGACCAACTTCACCATGGCGCCGGCAATGCTGAAAGATAAGCTGAGCAAGGATCACTGGCGGCTGTACGAGCTGATCTGGAGAACGGCGATAGCCTCACAAATGACAAGCGCTAAAGTAGAGACTACCACCGCAACTATTACTTCAGGCGACGGAACAAAGTTTATCGGTCGGGGCCGGAAGCTTTTATTTGACGGCTATCTGAAAGTGATTCCTGATGCCGAAGAGCGTTTTGAGGCGTTGCCCGATATCGATGAGGGCGAGAAAGTGAGCTTCAAAAAGCTCGAACCAACCCAACACTTCACCCAGCCACCAGCGCGTTACTCTGAAGCTAGTCTCGTCAAAGAACTTGAGAAGCGTGGCATCGGCCGGCCGAGTACCTACGCGCCGATCATGTCGACTATCGTTGACCGCGGCTACACCACCAAACAGACCGGCCGATTTGTGCCAGAGCCAGTCGCAGAAGTCGTAACCGATCTACTTGTCGAGCACTTTCCGTCGGTTGCCGATTATAACTTTACAGCTGAGATGGAGGACACCCTTGACGATGTTGCCGAGGGCAAGAAAGATCTTGTGAAGGCGCTCGACGACTTTTATAAACCGTTTGCCGACCTACTTGAGAAGGGCGAGAAGTCGGTGGATAAAAAAGCGATTGTCGAAGAGAAAACTGACAAAAAATGTCCAGAGTGCGGTAAGCCTCTGGTGATAAAACTTGGTCGATTCGGCAAGTTTTACGCGTGCTCCGGTTATCCCGAGTGTAAGCACACTGCTCCGATTACCGAGACGATGGATGAAGAATCGCAAGAAGCCGTTAAAGAACAGAGCGGAGAGAAGTGTCCTGAGTGCAAGGATGGCGATTTAATCTTGAAGCAAGGTCGGTTTGGAACGTTCTTCGGGTGTTCTAACTATCCGAAATGTAAGCACACGAAAGCGATCGTTGTCTCGTCTGACGTACCGTGTCCTAATTGCGGCAAGGATCTAGTCCGCAAAATGACTCGCCGGGGTAAGCCGTTTTGGGGTTGTTCCGGCTACCCGAAGTGCAAAACCGCTTTCTGGGACGAACCGGTGGCTGAAAAATGTCCCGACTGCAGTAATCTACTTGTTAAAAAGAAGAGCGGCCTAGCCTGTAGCCAGTGTGCGTTTACGAAGGACGACGCATAGGTTGCTACATTGCTGAAAAGCCGTAGGATACAGAAGGAATGAAAAGCGTTTTACCTCAAGCCGTTGAGCGACTGTCATCGGTTCTCTCGAGCTTGCCAGGTATCGGCCCCAAAACGGCCAATCGTTTAACTTTCTACTTACTTGGCCGCAAAGACGAAGAGCTGAAGGAGTTTGGAGATGCATTCTCGGAACTCAAGGATAAAGTTGTTAACTGCTCGACGTGCCATATTATTGCCGAGAGCGACCCGTGCCCGATATGTAGCGATAGCGGACGGGATACTGACAAGATCGCGGTTGTTGAGGAGTCGCTTGATGTGTTAGCCCTTGAGAAGGCGCGATTTTCCGGTCGATACCATGTTTTGGGCGGTCAGATCTCTCCAATCAACAATGTTGGTCCTGACGATTTAACGATTGACGCGCTTCTTTCACGGTTATCGAGAGGTGATACCAAAGAAGTAATTCTTGCCACCGATCCGTCGCTCGAGGGTGAGGCAACAGCGCTCTACATTGACGAGCATATCTCTCTCAAGCAAAAGGAAGGAGCCATCCCGGCATCTGTGACTGTTACCAGATTGGCTCGTGGATTGCCTGTAGGTGGCGATTTGGAGTATGCCGACGAACTAACGCTCAGCCGGGCCCTTGAAGGTCGTCGGTCCTACGACGGACAAAAGTAGAGCGATTGTTTTGGGCTCAGACGAGCAAGGGAATTGAAAGCGACTATCTCGAACTATAGCGAGAGAAGACGTCCGGAGACGGCTATTTCGAGCTTTCGTGAGAAAAAGGAGCTTGTAGAGCGACTATTGCACGCGTATTTTTTTCGCTACTATGGGCGTAACAATGGAAAATACATCACCGACCGACCAGGAGTTCGCCTGTGAAGACTGTGGCTTTACCTCGCCGCTAACAAACGATGTCTGCCCAAACTGTAGCGGTCGCATGACTGCGCTGACCGGCACTGCTCCGAAGGCTTCGGATGACGAAACCGACAACGTTGGAAACGATACCGACTTGAGTGATCTTTCCGGCGACGATGACGGGGGCGCACTCTCTCTCGAATCTCTTCAGGAACAAGAGTCTCGCGACGACCAGGACGAAGACTACGGCGACGGCGACGAGTAGGCTCGACTTCCCCCCTAACCAGTTTTAGGCTACAACGAGAAGAGGATGCTGCATCTCTATAATACGTTGACCGCTAAAAAAGCAGAGTTTCAGACTATCCAACCAAATAAGGTTGGGATGTACGTCTGTGGCCCAACAGTATACGACTACGATCACATCGGTCACGCCCGGACATATCTCAACTTTGATCTACTGAATCGAATGCTCCGTTTTCAAGGAAATGAGGTTACCTATATACAGAATATCACCGATGTCGGTCACCTGATGAACGATGCCGAGACAGGTAAGGATAAGATTAAACAGAAAGCGCAGGAAACTGGCCAGACGACTGCACAAGTCATCGAGCACTTCAGTGAGGCTCATAAGGATGTGATGAAGCGCCTTAATATCTTGTCACCAGATAACTATCCCAAAGCGTCAGAGCACGTTAAAGATATTATCTCCTTCGTAGAAGAATTGATCGAAAAAGGGTACGCATATGCTACTACTGAAGGAAACGTTTACTTTAGGGTATCGAAGAAAGCCGATTACGGTAAGCTTAGCCATCGGGGTATCGCTGAGATCGTCACCGGTACCAGGATCGAACCTGCAAAAGATAAACTTTCACCCGCTGATTTTGCCCTGTGGAAGGCCGCGCCGTTTGGAGCAACTGAAATGGTTTGGGATTCTCCCTGGGGAAAAGGGTTTCCGGGTTGGCACATTGAATGTTCCGCAATGAGCCGTAAATACCTGGGCGACACCTTCGATATTCATGGTTCAGCGGTTGAGCACGTCTTTCCGCACCATGAAAACGAGATTGCACAGTCTGAAGCCTTAACGGGTAAGGAAATGGCAAAATGGTGGGTTCATACCGGTCTTCTTTCCGTTAACGGGCAGAAGATGAGTAAATCGCTCCGAAACACCGTATCTGTTGACGAGGCCCTACAGGAGTACTCGCCGAACGAACTTCGACTGGCGATGTACCAAACTCACTACCGACGGCCGTTTGACTATACTAGGGCCAATATGGAGCAGGGCGTAGTTCTGAGAAGAAAGATATTTAGCCAATACAACAGTCTTCCAGAACAAACCAGTGGAGACATATACCAGCAGATTATCGCTTATCTTGAGGATGATCTCGACTCGCCTCAGGCGCTTCAATGTTGGGGAAACAATATAAATAAGATCAGTAAATCCGATACTAACCGACTCTTCGACATTTTTGGACTTATATATAGAAGGATAGAAGACGATCCTGCCGCCCAGCGCTTAGCCGCCGATAGACACGTTGCCCGTCAAAATAAGGACTTTTTAACTGCCGACAACCGCAAGGCGGAGTTATTACAACTGGGTTACGAGGCGGTTGATAACGACGAAAGTACAGACTACGTCCCACGGTAAAGTGTTGCGCCGAAATGGATTATAGCCCGGAAGCGACGCTAGGGAATCATAGGCTATGAAGTAACCCTACCAGACGAAGGCATAGGCTATATCCCAAGATACAGCGAGTAAGAACACGGGCGCATTAACATGAAACGTTCCGCTTGCTCCACCTTATTACATATATGTAATAAGGCCTTACGCTACCAGCTAGAAAAAAATCAATGCATTCTGGGTTGACATATGTTTTAGCAGATGGTAAAGTCGCGACGTACATTATCGCACTGAAAACAACCTTCACTTGTCGGCGCCGTCTCGGCTGGGACTAGGGAGAGTTGCCATTAAGCGAGTAGCTTGCTACCCGCGGCAATATTCCTCCTGCCCTTCTCCTGGCTGAGACAGCGCCTGCAAGCACGAAGTAAGCTTTCGCGCTAATGCGTGCATTTACATGCAGGCAACAACTTTACTCCCAGTCTGAATGGGAGGAGCTCAACGATGAACAAAATCAGAACCATCATCCTCGTCATCACGGCGTTGCTCATCACGAGCTCCGCCCAGGTCGCCCAGGCTGGGCGATACGTTTTGAGGTACGAAGAGGAGGGGCAGGTCTCTGTCTCGCTCTTCACCGACGGCCTTGGCCAGGAGAAGATTCTCTTTCGGGCATTGCCACTCACGGCTGACCGGACGCCTGGACCGGCGGTTCTCCGCTGGAACGGGGTCTATGTTGCCCAATGGCCGACACCGGCCTACGAGTGGGAGTTCGACTTGTCGACTCCCAATATCCCGTCACTCGACGGGCAACTCGTCGTCCCGTGGCTCAAAGGCGACCCGCGTCAGCGGGTCGATCTTCGCCGGCTGACCGTCGGGGTTCACACTGTCGAAGTCTACTTCGCTAGTATGGATGATCGGGGCCGTCTCGACCGGAACCGCACAGCGGCGCCGGCGACCCAATTCAGGGTCGAAGAGGTGGAACCGGAGGCGGCGGCCACGACCGCTGGCGGTCAACCGATGACCCCCTCCCAGCTCGATGCGGCCTTAAAACAGTCGTACGAGCAGGGAGCTACGGATGGTCGCGAGTCCTGGCAGAAGGAGCGCGAGCAGCTCCTCCAGGAGCTCCAGAAGGCTACCGACGAGCTCAACGAGCTTCGTCGAAAAGTTGCTCTTGGCAGCAACGAGCCGAATCGCACGATGCCGCAGATGGTACGTTACATCCCGATTGCGTGGAGAACCGGACCGATGCCATCGCTGAACGACTCGCTCGTTCTGACAGACTCGCAAGGTAAGGTCGTGACGACGGCTAAAGTCGTCGAGGTCTTTAGCGAGCAAAGCCGGGTGTGGGTTTCCGTGACCCTGCCCTGCAACTACGACATCAACGGACACACCGTCCAGCGGCCGAGCCGCGGAGGAAACTGAGATGAGGAACCTCAAAGCCATCGCGGTCTTCTTGGCCGCACTCGTCATAACGTCGCTGTCGTTCGCTCAGGCGGGCGGCGGCTACCACAACCTCGACGAAGATCCGTTCATTAGGGGCGGTCTTAGTGACGGAGTAATCTCGAACGAGCTTTTGCCGGCGTTCGCCGGCTACGCTCCGAAGGTTGCGAGCGAACAGGTTATTACCTTCGCCTTCAACTATGACATCCCGAAACTCCAGCTGGCGTATCGGGATGCCGCTGGCCGCGTTCACACGCGGACTGGCAAGTTGAAAGCGGGTGAGAAACTTGTAGCAACGATCAACGGCAAGAAGGACCTCGGTTCTTCTTGGGAGATCAACGCGACAGTGCGGTGGGCGCACCACTGCGGCAACCCCCTGCCACACCCCTTCCAGGTGAACATCGTTGTGCCGAAGCTCGGCGCGACAGTAGTCATCAAGAGAGTGGAGGTCCCTACACCGTACGCCGTCACGGTCAGGGAGAGCGTGATCGTTCAGCAGATCGTCCCGAGCATTCGGGACATAGAGTTGAACGTTCCGCCTCCGACCGAGCCCGGTCGACACCGTCTCGTTGAAGTCGGCCAACTGCGAGCCGGGCGGCGGTGGGAGTACAGGAAGGACTGGTGGGAGAACCTTCTGGACTTCCTGAAGGTTGTCGCAGCGCCGATCGGCCAGATTCTGGGCCGAACCAACATCAGCTTGACCGCTATGGGCGGAGCTGGTGGTGCCGGTGGCGCTGGAGGCAACTCCAGTTCGTCTTCTTCGAGCTCCAGTTCGAGCTCGGCCTCGGCCGCCGCGTCGGCCTCGGCCGCCGCAGCCGCCGCAGGCGGCGGCTAACCAACCGATCCCGAGGGAGCAGACTTACAACCTGCCCTCTCGGGTCATTTCTTTTCCGACTAATTAGAAGTCGAGATTGGCCGGAAAAGTGAATGAAAATATAAGCACACTTGCCTTAGGGCAAGTGAGATGATAACAGGAGGTATAATGAAATACTTATTTGTATCCATCTTAGTTGCCTTAATAGCAGTCTTTACTAACCCAGCGCTCGTTGC
>JALHMV010000009.1 GCA_022843855.1 Patescibacteria group bacterium | reverse complement strand
ATGATCGCCATGAGTTTGAGCGATTCGCGGATGATGTTCGAAAGGTTGCTCGCGTCACCGGTGAAGATCGGGCCTTGGGCCGAACTCAGGTTTGTAAAAAGTAAGATCAGGCCGAGCGGCGCCATCGCCGGTGCCAAGCCCTTAATTTGTTTCAGTAGTTTTTTCATAGTCGTCCTCACAAGATAGATTTCCTTGACGTTGCCGAAAGCAATGGGAAAGCGTCAATCATTTCACTCGCTTTGCAAGGGTCGTGCCGCACGGCAAAAGATGTCGCTGGCACATCGGTTGCCATACCCGACAACATGAAAAAACGAACCATCCACTCGATCACATTTTTATCAGTACTTGTCTTTGTATTTCCTCTGACAGTTGCCTCTCAGGAAACACAGACAATTTCTCGGACTTCACTTGCCCGAATGGACGTGTTCTCAAGAGCAAGATTATTCGAGCCGACCATCGAAAAGGCGGCACGAAATGAAGGTGTCGATCCCCTGATTCTGTGGACGATCGCCTATAACGAAACGCGCTTCCGGCCTTGGCTGACCAGCCCGAAGAATGCTCAGGGGCTTATGCAGTTCATGCCAGCGACGGCAGCCCGATTTGGGTTAGCTAATCCGTATGAACCAACATCCTCACTGCGAGCGGCAGCCAAGTACGTGAAGTATCTGGGACGCCTGTTTGATGGGAAACTCGAGTCCGTTTTGGCAGCCTATAACGCTGGCGAAGGAACTGTTTCGGCCTACCTTCATGGCCGCGAATTAAGGGTAAATGGAAAGGTTATCAATGCCTCAAGGAGACGAATGGCCAACGGTGTCCCGCCGTACAGAGAGACTCTCGGGTATGTTGCGCAAGGGGTGGAGGTTTATCGTTGGCTTCAGCGGCAAGGACGGCTGGGCGTGCCCACAAATACGTTCAGACCCCAACAAAACGCTCGAAAAGAATGGCTATCAAAAATAGTTGAGGTTGAAGAAAGCCAAGCTATATCGGTGTTCTATGATCCGCGAACCGGTAAACGAAGCGTTATGTCTTCCAGCAATTGGAACCACCTTCCACAACTTGATTTCGGCCAGGTGATCGTTGACCCGGCACTTCCAACAAATTCAACTCCACTCGCCCGGTCAACCTTTGCGGGCAAACTTCAGGTCGAAGAACGAGGACAGTAGACGGCGAATTTTCGAGTCATTCGTGGACGACTTTCGCACCGTTCGGCCAATTCTTCTACCGTTCAAGAATGCTCTAAAGGGGAATCTGCAAAAGTCTGGCTATTTCGCGTTTGGCACTGGTTTTGCCATTAGCCCTACCGAGATGAAAATCCTATGAAAGCAAATGAAACCAAAATCGAATCACCTGATGCATTGAGCACGGATGCTGATGCCCTTACATATCTCACCCGCGATCCGGACGACATCGTGACCATCGCCTCTCTTCTGAAGATCCTCGGGGTGTTGCTGTTTGCCCTTGTGCTTAGCGGCTGCGTAAATATGTTTCTGATCTTCAGAAAAGCTGATCGTATCGTCGTTGATAAATCCAGTGGGCGAGTCGTTGAGCTAAACAATCGCGACTACGGCTTGACGGAAACTGTCAGCATCGAACCGGACACCCCAACATCGACGGACAAAAAGTATCTGGTAAAAGAATTTCTCACCGCCCTCTACGAAGTCGAACAAACGACGCGTGAGGCACAAGTCAACAAGCTGCTACGAATGCTCGATCCGGATCTTTCGATTGCAATGGCCACTCGACTAAAACAGAATGGCGTCCTTGCTGCCGAAAAGACAGAAAGCGTGAATTCATCCTGGGAACTCCAGGATTTATCAGTAGACGAAAGTGATCCATACATTCTCCGTGCGATCGGGACGCGAAAGATACGACGCAAAGCCGCCGGCCAGGATGTGGAAGAGTCCGTTCAGCTCAAATGCAAATTCCTTCTAAAAGACAGTCCGTCAGCACCGATACGCAATGACAACAACCTGAGAACGGGATTCACGATCCTACGCTTTCGCGTTGAACCCGTAAATGGAAAGACTGTCTCGCCTGTAACACTCATCGGAGATGCTGAGGAAACATCTCCACAAAATCAACCCGTTGGCGAAACAACTGGCGGCAAGTAATGAGGAACCTTATTTAACCCATGAAAAAAACAAGAACATTTAAACCCGCTGAATACTTTTTGAAGCTGCTGGGAGTCGCACTTGTGGCAGTCGCAGTTATTTCCGGAAATGCTGACGCTCAGACTCGAAAGTCCGCAAACAAACCGAAACCAAAGAAAGTTGTCCGGCTCTCGGACTTGTCTAAGTCGGACACTGCCGAAAAGGCCATAAGTATTTCCGCTGCTCCCGTTGGCACGCAACCCGTGGCGGTTGTTAATGCACCGCAGCCGGATTTTCTATCGGGAGAAGCAACTGTGACGGTCAATCCCAAACAGCCGACAATCGTGCGGCTCGGGCTTGCTCAAAATGCGGTCACAATTGTGGAATTCCCTGCGTCGGACGGGATCTACTACATTCACGAGGGCAATCCGAAGCTTGCGTCCGTATTTCAGTCTCCTACGAAGGAAACTGACCGATCGATAACCATCTATCCGGGCGAAGGATTCGTTCCATCAAAAGACGGAGCTACCTCGGCCGCGATCAGCCTACAGATGCGATCCGGTCTAGTTCTCATCCTTGAACTCGTTCCCGTGAGTGAGCTTAAAAAGAATGCACACCGCTGCGTTATCACATATGACAGGGAGGCTGTTGTTTCGGCACGAAAAATTGCGGGCCTCGCATTTAATCTTGGCGGCGAATCACTAAACGCTTCACCGATCAACTCACGGGCGGTATCGAAACTTGTCGGGAACGCCCAAGTGGCCGAACTGCGGAGCTCGGATCCTCCGAACTACGACAACAACTCAGTTGCCAAAGCCGCGTTCACGGATCTGCCCGACACAAAACGAGGGAGATCAAAACGAGCAATGACCGATTCCGAAATATCGAAGACCTCGAATAAGAGGCTGGCGGATGTCCTTCGCGATCCCAAGAAACACCTCGGAACTTGGACACCTCAGCTCCACGGATTAGAACTCTCACTGACGCGAATTACTGATCTGGATGCCGAGAACCGGTTGGTTATCATAGGCGTTCGAAACTCGACAACATCCAACCTCAGGCTCGTACAGGGTTCTCCGGAACTTCAGATACAGACGCTCGACAAGGACGGCAACAGCCTTTTGACATCTAAACTCGATATTCGGTATCTGGAAACAACCGCATTTGAAGGACTCCTCCTGCCGGGTTCGACGACTTTTCATGCGCTCGTCTATAAAGCACCGACTCTCGGAACCAATCAAAAGATCAGAGTTGTCGTAGCCCAGAGCAACGCCGCCGACGCGCCGATCTCAGCCGCTCTAAACGGATCAAAATAAAGGAGGACTTCGATGCAAACCTTATCAACCAATTCCGCAGAAATTCCGACCGCCTTACCTGACATCGAAGCAGATGAGCATCGTGAGAATCTTCTTCTTGAAAATCAGCCTGACGAACCCGAGTACGAGGAGGTGGACTCCGCCGAGCTGGCTCATGAAGCTGATTCGGGGCGCAGAGGCTCGCGCACCGGAAAGGTACTAAAGAGCGTCGCTGCTTTTGTGGTATTTCTTTTTCTCATGGGGGTAGCTATTACGTGGTTTTTCGGAATGGGATTCTTCGCCACGCAGAAACCGCATTCCGTTAACCGCACCGGCGGTAAAGATACGTCCTCTGCTCCGATGACCGAGGATGAAAAGCTCAAAGCGGCACTTACAATGGTGGCGTCGAAAGAACCCAGTATCAGCAAAGACTCAGTAGCTAATCAGCCGTCCGATATAATGACGGTTGAGAAACCCGAAACAAACGCCGGCCAACCCGGCGATATCGTTTCTATGGCAGACTCACGATCTGGAGGAGCCCCGCCCACTAGCATCGGCACTACCCTCGCCTCTCAGGCAACAAATGGCACCCGGGACGAAACTTCGGAAACTAGGAACAAAGACGATCGGCCGCGTTTAAATAGCCCTCAACTCACCCAGCCGAACACATCTATCGAGCCTGTGGGTCGATCGCTTTTCTTCGGGATAACCAAAGCAAGAAATGACGCGACTCCTGTTCAAAATGCAGTTTCGGCAAGTCTCGCTAGCGATCCTAAGAAGGCGAAGAGCAGTGGACAGATACCTTTCGGGGCCTTGCTTCCCGTCCGGCTGATTGGAGCTATTTACACACTCAGAAGTTCTGGTGGTGCTGTTCGCATGGAGCTGACGCAGCCGATCGAAGGTAAGGGATACTCATACCCCGCGGGCACAATGCTTATTGGCAATCTGCGAGGTGGCGAATCCGTCCGAGCTTTCGTGAGTGTTGTTGGGCTCATCGATCCGGCTTCTGGTGAGCTGGTGAAATTCGGCGGTGAGCTTATGGGAACAGACGGTGCTTCCGGCATCAAGGGAAACAGGAAGAGGATCACCGGAAAATGGGCGCGATTCTTTCGGGGCTTGAAGGAAACGGCTGGGTCGATATTGGGTTCGGTTGTTTCATTCCGTTCAGGTGGGACGATTGTCCTTTCCGAACCGCTGCGTCGTGGATCGGAAAGACTGTCCGAGGACACCAGCGAGTCTTTATTTGGAACCGAACGCGAGGACACATTTCTGGAAGTGTTGGCAGGAACGAGCGGGTATGTTCTTGTGACCCAACTACCTGAACGGGCCACATCAGTGACAGCTACAGCGATGGGAGCAGACAAAGAATGATCCCTTTTGACCAAAGCCGCCCTCAGATAAACCCCCGAGACCTGGTATCAACGGGACGCGAAGCCGATCTATTTGATCTGATGGCTCACAGCGGATACGTGCCGGATGAACAGGTATTTGAGGATTTTTGCGAAAGCTTAAAATCCGGTCGTGCTTGGCTGATATCGGGAACAAGGGGCAGCGGAAAGACTGCTTTTCCGGAAGCACTGGCTGCGGCATGTAATCTTTCGATGTGCGTTGTGGCCGGTCGGGATGGACTCAAACAGGAAGAGATCCTTTATGACTGGGACAGCGAGGAGCAGGAAGTTTGGATAAGAGAACACCTTGCTCTCGCAAAACAGCTACCGATCGAAGAGCAGGCCGGGTTTCTCGACAACGCTCGACGATCCAAATGGCAGCGCCGATTTCTGATTCTTGGTGAGGTTGGTATGGCTTACGACCTTGCGGCAATCGCTGCATCAAGTACTCCAAGAAAGCCGCCTCCGGTCTTGATCCTTGATGAAAGCGATAAATTTGGAGCGAGCATTGAAGACTCACTTCTCATGCCGCTCGAACGGGGACTCATCTACATTCCCCGATACGAAGGCGGAACCATCGGTATTTCCGATTGGCAGTCCAGACCGATAGTTATCACGACCTCAAACGATCTTCGACATAAACTCAGTTCGCCGTTTATTTCGAGACACGTCTACAGCCGTTTCTCAAGCCCGTCATTGGAAAAGGAACTTGAGATCTTATCCACGAGAAACAGAAGCGCCACATCAGTGCAGTTGGCTCTCACAACCAAGCTAATCGATGCCGTTCGCGGCATCGCGGGTTTGGAGGATCATCCGAGCGTTCGCGAATCGATCGACATAGTTGCTGCATTCGAGCGGGACTCGGTCGAATCACTGAATCCGAAAAGCCTTGTTCGGTATTTTTGTTATTTCGTAAAGACAGGTTCATCCCGGGAACTACTCACTCTTCAACTCGACTATCTTCTCGCGATGATCAATGCGTTCCACCCGGATATCGATTCGTGGCTTGCCTCACGAGATTCCAATTGGAAGCTTAGGTGGCCGCAGCTATCCGGCTATTCAATATGAGTAAATCAGAAATCAAATTGGGTCTCTTTTCGAGGATCAAACAAAGGCTCAGATCGATCAGACAATCGATCGATCTTTCTCGTCACGTTGGCGTCCTAGTTGTTCTTTTCGTCGTGGGAATATACGGAACCTTCAGAATCCTATCGCCTCAGAACGAAGCGGCCCAAGTAAGATTTATCGAAACTCGTAGTAGTGAATCTGATGTGGATTTGGCGACAGCCCATTCGCAAATAAAAAATCCTTTTTCGGGCCCGGAGTATGACAACGCCGTAAGACTGAGGGAAACTTCCGCACTGGGAATGGCGGTCTCGTTGTCGGTGTTATCCCTTAATACCGAAACCGGAAAGCCACCAGACAGTGTGTCAGAGATTACCCGACATCTTGACAGGGCTCGCCTACTGCCACCGGGGATTTGCTTCAAAGGCGGAACCATTGTTTCCGAACAGAGCTCATTTCAAATCGCATATCGGCGCGAACCTCTTTCATTTGAAGTTCTCGCTATCCCGAGATCTGATCAAGGCTCGCAATTGCTTTTCCGATTTCCGCTTCCGCAAAGCGAACCTAACACAGTTATTTATTTTGAGGCGCTCCACGACAAAGCAATCCCGACCGCTCTATCGACCACAGAACAACTGAGTGCCTCAGGATGGAAGATCCGGCATTGGCGGGGAGATGCAATCTCGCTTAACTCAGCGACCATCGATTCACTTAAGGAGCAAAGTGCTTTTTTACTAAATGCACGGTAGATATCACGATATGTTTTCTCGAGAATGGATTGAGAAATTTGACGCTTCCTATGGCATACCACGGAAAGCAAATGAGCAATACTTGCCATCGTATCAGGCATTTTGGCAATGGTCTTCGGATATTGGAATGTGTCTGTTCTTCATAACATTGGGACTACTCGGGTCATTACTTTGCTTGTATGCAGGAATTCTATTGGATGTCCATGTATTAATTACATTGGTCTTTTGGGCGATGGCCCTAATATGTGTCGCTGGCTCATTTGTGGATGCGTACTCGCTGATGTGGGCCTACCGTGTTCGACGCATGAGTACAGCCCACGGCTCGGCGAGGTGGGCGAAGGCTTCTGACCTGATCCGCTGTGGTCTGATGAATCGGATCAAAGGGCTGCCCCTACCCGCAAATGCGCTTCCCCTTGCAAAAGCCTTTAGGGGCCGCGACGTTTTTCTTCCCGCGAGTCAGTGGCTCCGCCATTTCGTTATGTTCGGCCCAACTGGATCCGGCAAATCAAAGACATTCTTCATGTCGATGATCCGGGCGATCCTTAAGAAGTCATCATGTCTGGTTTACGATCCTAAAGGCGAGCTTTTTGCCCAAACGGCAAACTCAGCCAAAACGATCTATCGTTTGGACCTTAACGACCCGACAAAAAGCGATCGATGGAACTTCATTCCCAAATGTAGAAACGATCCGGCTTTTGCATGTCAGATTGCCGGAATGATGATCGGGATCGAAGGCCGTCGCCGAACGAATGCCGACCCGTTCTGGGGCGATGCTGAACAAATCGCATTGACCGCGATCTTGTTGCATGTAGCGGAGGTTTACCGTGAGAAAGCGATTCCCGCGTTTGCAGGAGACTTCCTCCTATTTCTTAGCGGTGAGAGCGATGAGGCTTTCAACGATGCGATGATGAATTCGCCGAGTCTGTACGCAAAACAGGCTTATTTGGCTTTTCGACAGGCGCCGATTCAGACCCGTGGCTCGATTCTGATCGGTCTGTATAACAAGCTGCGTCCTTTCACTCTGGCTCCTGCTCGGATGGTAACGACGACGCCCGCCAAAGATGAAACTGAACGAGGCTGTCGGCTCATAAACTTTTCAGATCTTCGCGAATCCGGAACTGCGGTTTACCTTATTGTTTCGGAAGGCGCTGCGGACGTATATAAGGAGCTGATAGCAACTTTCATAGGGCAGGCCGTTATGGAGATGAGGCTTGATGGTGTTAATGAACCGGAGTTTCCTTGTTTCGTTCTGATCGACGAGGCCTACCAATTGAATGTTTCCGAGGTGAAGCGAATCTCAGGCATCGGCCGGGGTCGCGGGGTCGGATTAGGTCTCGGATATCAGGATCTGCCTCAGATGTATGACCAATATGGACGAGAGCAGGCGAACGCGATTCTTGGAACCATAATGACCAAGATATTTCTCCCTGGCCTGGACGACGTTACCGCCGAATACGCTTCAAAGCAACTAGGTGACACAACGATCTTTTCAAAGACCTTTCAGGACTATCCTGGCAAGAAGCAAGACAACACTAGGTATGCTGAGCAGAAACGAGCACTGATGCTGCCGAACGAGATTCGACAAACTGCAGCCCATTCAGAAGTTCTGATAATAAGCGACACTGCACCGCCAATTCGTGCAGCTTACCCACCGTTCGCGGTGTCAAAGGAAATGTATCTTGCTCCCAACAAAGGAGCCCCGAAAGAAGTTCATCTGGGCGATATAGACGCACAATTCTCGCTTTCTGGTGGGGTAGGAAAAGTTATACCGACAGATCCCGACAGGACTTCGTTACAAGAAATAATTTCAGATGGTGTTGATAGAGTCTTATCCAGCGAAAGAATTGCCGCGTTAGTTGGATCGTCACCAAGCGAAACCGAATCGGATTTTCTGCTCGATGTAGAATCCGCTGAGAACTCCGATTTGATTAAGAATGCCCTCCACCGCCTTCCTGAGGAGGTTCGATTCATGACGACTTCCGCCCCCGTCAGTCAACTTTCGCAAATTTAGATCCATGTTAAACCGACTCAAGATATCACTCATCCTGGCGCCGCTCGCGTTAATGATGCTGGTGGGCGTGTATATCTATTCCCTTTGGTCCGAGGATCGAGATCGCCGTGCTGAAATTCCTTTTGATGCGACTCAAGTAATGAATAGAGATCTACTTAAATTTCATCAGAAGCGGGGATCGTTCCCCGAAAAGTTAGAGGATCTCGAAGGTATAGTTTGGGAGAAGAAAGGAAGAAATTACGTATCGCATGGCCGCTCGATGATGCATAGAAATTACTTTTACATGTATTCACGGTTAAATTCCCATCGATATACTTTGTGGGCAATACCGATTGGCAAAGCGCGTGAAGAAGCATCGACACTCTTTCTCGTCGGAACTCCTACTTCGGATAGAAGGTGGAAAGGCCCTGCATTGCCAGTTCCTGATATAGAGAATCTGTTACCCGCACCTTCGTCAAACAACCTAAACATGTTGGGTCTTTTCGAGCAACCGAATACCCGACAGGAGTCGAAATCAAAGTGAGGCCGTCAGGGGAGTCGATTCACAATGCGTTCCGCCATTAACCGAAGGGTTGTAAGTTCGAGTCTTACCTGCGGAGCCAATGTTTACAACACTTACTGATACCTTTAGGGTTCCCGTTTCTGCTTGTGACTGGATTGTGACATGACTCTGTATTGGGCTCAATCAGGCTATTAATTTGCCACCAAGTCGGGTTGCATCGGGATTCCTCGCCTTGTTTGCGTGATGCGCTCGCCCGAGCTTAGATCTCACGACGATCTGACTACGAATCAAGAGGTCGCATGTTCGAATCACGCCTAGTGTGCCAACTCTTCAAAATAAGAAACTTCCCCTTTTAACTTCTGCTGATCGGGGTCACATGTAGTATTTATATTTCGGCTCTGCATCCTTTCCACCCGGCACCTCCCGAAGTATATCGCCGACCAACCTTGAGAAACGCAGAGTAATTGGCATCAGCCCGTTAAAATCGGCCGAATTCCAGTTCATCTTTGTAAGCACCAAATTTTCATGTAGCATTTGTTTTAGAGATGAATCGCCAACATGATCCGTAATTTCAAGTGGTGAAGGCACATGACCATGGGGATATGACGATAGTGAAGGAATGTATCCATTTGTATATAAATAGGAAACCTTGCCAATGTTAATAGCTGTCCCTCTAAGTGGTGGATATTGCCCCAATCGCAAAAGGCGAACATCACTGCTAGGCGAAAGCGATAATAAGTCGTACTGATCAACCTTCTTAAGCGCGTTTTCAAATCCATTTCGTTCTGCAGATTCAAACCTTGAACTCTTGTGTAGCACGACTCTCTTTGGGGGGATACCGCGTTCTTGTTCGTACCTGCTCAATACCATGTCTATCAATTTCCCCGCCATTTCTTCGGAAAGATGTGGCGACCGCCCTTCTTCTTCACGCCATTGAAAATCGTGACCGCGAAGAATTAGCCCTTCCCCATTCTCATCAAACGCCTGCACAACACTGGTTCTTAATGTTGATTTTTCACCTAGGGGCCTAAAGAAACTCACTCCGATAAAGCAGCTATCGGGTGCTAAGCCAGTAGGTCCCCAAGGCAATCCGTCAACTTTGAAATACAAGCCCGTCATTAAATTCCAAGCGACTTTCGCCTTGTGATCTAATTTGCGGTCTTTTGCGGACACACCCAAAGCAGTATTTTCCTGCAAAATTTGTGTCGGCTTGTGGTAGCTCATGGCGAGAGCTTTAAAGGCTCGGCGGAGGTCTCGGTGTATTTCGCCGTGCCCCTTTTCAAAATAATCGGCGACGCGACAAGATTTGTACAACTCCTTCGTCAGAACGAGGAAAATATAGTCTAATGGATGATCTTTTTGTGTGAGGATTTTTAGCTTTTCGTCGAGTAGACTTAAGAATGATTCAAATCGCAGTTTAGAATCTTTGATACCAAGAATTTCTAAGCTCTCTTTTCGCGTAATAGGTTCAAAGATTTTGTCGTCCATGAGGATTTCCGAGTAAAATCCTCGGTCCTTTTTAAACCCTGGAAAGGGCGCGATGGAATCATCTCCGTCAACTCCTTCTGCACATTCTCTAATGAACTCACGCGCGTGCTCGACCGATTCTCCCGTACCGATGAATCCTACATGGATTTCATTTTTATGACGCGCCGTTCCTAGAGAGCGTGGACCGTACAACGGGATACCCACTTTGGGATCAGAATTGGTTTTCCCGTTCCCAAACAATAGAGAAGGTTCATCCAGCCAAATTGTTGAAGTTTTAGGAGTCTCTAACTGTAGAGGAGCAATCTTAGAATGCTGTTGCTGTGTCCGATACTGCTTCATCTTCCCATTCCTCCCACTCAAGTTCTTCGCCACTTAGCGAGTCTGACCGTTCACTAAGCGTAAATAGGTCATCCTCGTAGATTTCATTCTTAAAAAGTTTTTCGTCTCCGGGAATCCCTGCCCATTCAACATCGAAAGTTATCAATTGAATATCGACTACAGTTTTTTGATTGCCATAATCAAAGGAGAAGCGCGGCATTCCTTTTGAAAGAAAATCACGCCAAAACACAATCTCCGTAAAATATTTATCGTTGTACATTCGGGCCTTGAGTTTAGTTACCTTTCGGCCAATTTTGTCTGAAGGAAGTGGCACTGTCCCGTCTTTAGTGAGATGTCGTTCGGGACGAATCGACAAACACCACTGCAAGTCGTCTATTTGATGGAAACGAATTCCGGCGGCCAAGTGATACCAAAACCCTTTGCCCGAACCGTCATGCTTGAATTTTGGTTCCCAAGCAACTTGCCTGGGCTGCTCTGCCCGGTTAGGCGATTTATAAACAACACTTCTTTCGACACCTTCCTCCAAAACCGGAAAATAGAATCGCTTATGTTCGGGATCGTAGCGAACTTGAAGTCCGCCCGCATATTTATAAAGCGAACGATTCAATAAGTTTACGTAAACCTTTTTCCAATCTTGGTCGGCCCACATCTCGGTAGCACGATGATGTCTCGTTTTATTCGAATCGATAACCGCAGAAAACGGATTCGGCTGTGATAAGTCTTGAAAAGCAAAAAGTCGGCCATCCTTCAGGACGAATGGCGTCAGAATATAGGGATCATTCTCTTTGATTCTTTTTGGATGTTGAACACGACTTTTTACCTGGTCATATTCACTTTCACCAAAGGCACAAGGGGCAGAAAATACAGCTTGTGGTAAAGCGGTTATTGGTAAAACCGTACTTTGTATTTTTTCATTTACTAAGGGAATCGGAGGTACAGGGACGGCCTTCGAAAGTGCCTGATTAACACGATTCTCATGATCCGCCTTCATTTGCCTTAATACAGCGACACTGTAAGTACGGTGCTGGGTATCTATAATTGTGTGGTGTTCAGTGCAGAGTAGAATCAAGTTGGGATGCTTCGCTCGGTCTTCCTCTGAAAGAACATCGCCTCCTCTGGGACCCTGTCTTTTGTCCGCAACAATATGAGCCAGTTCTCCAAGTACGGCGGCGTCATCTTTCGAGTTTGCCTTTTCAACAAGCTTCTTACTGCACGTCGGAAAAGCGCAGAATCCAGCCGAATTCATGTAGACAATGTGCTTTTCTTTAGACGAAGGCTCTTTGCGTTTCATATTCCATTCTCGTGGAAATAGAACAGGCTGTGGATAAACTCAGTTGACGGATTTTATCAGCGTGCTATCACTTAAGTATAAACCATTAACCCCTAAATTATGAGTGCACGATATGTCACCAAGGTATCCGCAAGTATGTGGTCGAATCCCTGCGCCGATACGAGAAACAACATAAATTAAAGCTGTCTATTTACAAAACCAATCGAACGGTTATTAGGACCTCACCGATAACCATACAAAAAGGTCCTGATCTCAATCTGGATTCAACGAGCGGTTCGTAAAACTCCCAATTCGAACTCCGTACTCAGAAAAATCTCTCCTGGCCAAGCGGATGGATGGCTCCGTAAAGCTGCATACGGCGAATTGGTCGAACTAGGGCATACGGAATGGCTGCGGCGGTTACTTCTAATCTGGAGAGTGTGGAAGCCGATATATCCGACCTCCAACATTTAGCGATATTTTTCGATTACGACTCAGCTTATGAGTTTGTGTGCAGAGGATTTAAAGCTTTGGAGGTGGGTTGACCCAGTAAATCTTCCGTTGGCTATGCTGGACAGACGAAATGTTGAATGAGTAAACGCGTCTGTCATACAGGCACTTTAGACAATTCATTAGGGATGTCAACGGCACTAAAGATTACTACATTTCTGGGGGGATGGAGGATCGCGAATCGCTGTCGACCGGCGTCTTTAGCAGTTTTTTTTTGACGATTCAAAACCATCGTATTCTCTCGGTTAGAGGATCGCAGCCGCCCGGTTGCATCTTCTAAACCAGGGCAGGTCTGGCGTAGCGGTGTGGGAGACGTTACGCTATATGGTCTGCTCCACTTTTTCCTTACCGTCGAAGTATCCCAGGGTGGGCGACGCCCTCGGTGTGATTGGTATCAATAAGTAAACGGTGGTTGCCATCTATCAATTGAACTATCTTGTCTGCTCGAGTAATCTCTCGTGGCGGCTACCATTTTGATCGAAATCGTGCGGAGGTTTCGCCCCCGCGTAGTTTCTTTCGTGTTGCAACTTTCTAGTGTTTCGGCCCTGCACAATTTCGCTCAGCTCTTGAGACAATTGTCTGGTTTCCACGCCAACTGAAATATTTCCTCTTTTGCCCAAATATTCCTCAAGGATCACGGAAGCACGATCCTTAATTTGTCTGGGATCAGCTTCTGAAAGCGACAACACCAAGAGTTCTGTTTTCATGACGTCCTGCAATTCTTCGACCGCGATCTTGGTTTGCACGCCCCGTCGTTCCGATAGCTTTTGAGTTGTCGCCTCAAGATGACTCTTCTGCTCCGTCGCCCGCTGATAAACAAAATCCCTTTCTGCGGGAGGCAGCTTTCGATAAAGGTCGCTGTGTTCGAAGGTGTTCTTGAATCGAAGTTGCTCATTCGGGGTGTTTAGACTTTGGAGGAAGTGTTTTGTTGCTGATAAGGACTCACCAAGGTACTTTCTTTCCATTCGAGATTCCAGACTATCGACCAATTGGAGAGCCTCCGGGCTTGGAGCGATTTCACCTCTTTTCAAAGCCTCGGTTCTCGCTTTTGTTGCTGCACTATCACCCGCATAGTTGAGTTTCGCTACGATCATTTCTGACGTGAAGTGTCGAGGCGATTGCTCGGTGAACAGCATTTGCATCTCATTGGACGTTAACGCAGCTGGGACCCTAAAACCGTGATTCTGGACGTTCTGCTGGCGATTAAGACCTGCTGAAGCATTGTCAATTCTGATCTTTGACGATGCTTCAATCACTTCTTCACGTGATTGACACCGGTCTAACATCTGAGCGTAGTCTCGATACCGTTCGTTGAAATACCGACGTCTCGTTTCAGGCTGTTTTAGTTGGTGTTCAAGATATGCCGACGCGAGACGGAGGTCCTCGTAATTTAGCTCCTTTCCTTTCACACCATTCTCAAACGTTTTATCCGATTTCGCCCTAAAAAGCCTCAGGATTGTAGAGGGTGGAATCCCGTTCTCCAATGCCTCGTCCAGGGCTGGAAATTTGACCTCCGACCAATATTTCAGTTCGTCGGCCGACATCTCGGATGCGAGAAGGGTCAAATGCGTGCTTTCAAGCTCAATTCGCTCGAATCCAAGTGTTGTCTGAACGTGGCCGGGATCCCGTTCGGTCGATAGATGTTCAGCGGATTCAGCTATTTCTTCGAGCTCTTCACCTAAAGAATATTCCGTTCTCTGCGAATTCGATTCGACAAATTGCTCGTACCGGATCGAACGGTCAGTTGGTTCCAATCTCTCCATCTCGTCGGCCACCTTCGCGATTTCTGCAAGCGTCCGGTCGAACCGTTCTGCGGGTGATTCTGATTTCCCCTCTTCTTTAACCTCATCTAATAGTTCCTGTTTTCCGTCTAGCGCGTCGTAGATCCAACGAAAGACCTTCGCCTCGGCTTCTCGATCGGCATTACTTCCCGCAATGGTCTTCCCATATTCCAAGATTTTGGGAGCGATCTCTCGTGCTTTTTCTGATCCGACCATTGTCTCGAGTCGGCCTACTCCGTAACCAAGAGTTGCTAGTTGAAGCGGTGACATTAGTTCGTGAGATTCCTTAGGAATTATCAGAATCCCATTTTGAACGGTTCCGCCGCGCTCGTATGTATCCCGTAAGAATTGTGATTCGCGGTTAAGGAATGAAGCATGCTCGCTCCGGTTACGACCATTGGTATCGTCCAGTTGGGATAGTAGAAGGTCTGATTTGCTAACCGAAAGTATCTCGTTGATCGCTCTTTCTGTTCGCGGATTTGATGGGCGAAAGTTTGATAGCTCCGCCGCCTTGGGCCGTGAAGCATGATTCAGTTCTCTGGCGTCAATTGCCTTTGCGACTTTTTCGATCGCGAGCTTAACTACATCTGCGTGGCACGGCTGCCCCGCTCGACAAAAACATGTGAGCGAGATCGGTTGGCCATTCCTGAATGCCTCGCCAAGCAGGACCATCCCGTCCCTAAGTCCACCTTCGTTCTGTTTGTAGCTATTTCGAAGCCGTTCCGAATAAGTGATAAGGGCGGCATCACGACCACTACCGCGTGGTGCAATTTCGTTCCGATTGGGCGAAAGAAGACTCAATTCTGGAGTAATAATATTCCCCAGGTCCAAACTTCTGTTTGGCGATTGTGATTCGTTGTTGCTTAGGCGAGCTATTACCTTATTGCTCAGATCAAATTTCATGACTTGCCCCATCCTCATCTCGAACTTACTGAGCTATGAAAGGGCAAATAATGTGCCTAAGCTATAAGACGTGGCGCTAATTTATCGTCCCACTTCCATGCTGATTTCTCGCTTATCTGGTTTGTGACCAACGACTGTTCTTTTTTCTATTTCTTGGGCGTTAGATGACTGATCCTTAACCGCGACAGATTTTGGGTCCGCTAACATAGCATTTTGAAGAATCTGGTCGTAGGTGCTCGAATCGTGACTAACAGAGTGTTCGAGAGCCAGTTTCAATCTTGAGGCCTCCTTAGTGTCGGGTCTGGCTGCAATCCTCGTCTCAATCTCGGCTACCTCTTTAACCGTAAAGATTGGTTGGTAATCCGGCTCCCCAGAACTTTGCCACCAAGAGTTTCGCTTAAGTGTTGAGGCTTCCCTGCCAGCTTCAAGCACAAGTTCTTTTGCTGCGACGAGGCCGGCTTTTAGATCGGCCTCACGATGCTTCGCTCGTCCTTCTATTTCATGTCTCAGTAATCTGTGATCCTTGCTCTCTAACAACAGATTCAGGCCGTGATCAAGGATCGATCCTTTTCGCGGTAGATCAACATCGCTCAGACTCAGATAACTGATCGACCCGTTCGTTTTGTCCTCGATTGCAAATTTGTGAAATCGCTTCGTTTTTCGATAGTATGCGAGGTCTTCTTTCGCTTTGCTAAGCTGGATATTGCATAAGATCTCTCGGGCGATTGTCCGCCCGGCGACGAGGTCTTTACCGTGACCCAATATCGCTTCCTTAAATGTCCCACTTATATTCGGCTCTTGTCTTTCAAAGTCTTCAATCGTCTTCTTTTGCAGATTCCAATTGCCCGAATACTGGTTTGACTGTTTAAGTTTTCTGGCAAGGATATCAATCTCAAGAACTTCCTCGGCAGAAAACCTTGGCTCAAGATCCTTTTCCGTGGTGTTTCCGGTGAGGACATCGTTCAGAACTCCAACCACCTTTCGGCCCGTTTGAAGATCTTTTTGCAGATCCATCGACTGCTCGTTCAAACGGGTAGTCACCGCTTCGGTCAGTAGGCTTTGATCTGATCTGGTAGACCGGCTTTCTTTATTCGTCAAAGATTGGATCGAGGCTCGAAAGCTCCGAAAAACCGACTCATTCGTGCTATCTCTAGCCTTTGATTCACGGTTGATCATAGCCAATGAGATTCGTTCTTTTCCTACAGAAATTTTCCGGTAATATGCATTGTCGCGGAAGTCCATCAGCTTCCTTTCCCGATGCTGCAATCTCATTTCCGAAAGAATTTTTTGAGCAGCAAGGCGTTCAAGATCCTCCTTATCTCGTGGTTGAATTTCGTTTCTGGTCTCAAGGTCGAGGCGGATCTGTTCCAGGAATCGGTATTCCCTAACTTTCGAGTTCAGAAGACACTGATTTTGAAGATCGTCTAACTCTTTTTTACTGAAAGCGGGTGTGGGTAACTTGGTTCCACTTTTCTTATGGTTTTTTCTTATCTGGTCGGCTGCCTTTCTAACCTCGGCCGTGTCTTCCTTTAGCTTAAAGAATTCCGACTCCTCCTTAGCCAAGATGCTGTGCGTTATCGCTCGAATCTGCCGAGCCTCAGGGGTATTTTCTAAGTCATTGAGTCCACTCCTCGCGGACTCCAGTTCCTTTATCGAAACCTTGTCCTTTACTCCAGTTTTCGGATCGGAAACCGGAAATCTCAAGTTCTGGCGATGCTCGACGAGGAAGGCAATTCTTTCCTCTTTAAATTTGAGTTGGTATTCAGCTAGTATCCCAAGTCGCAATGTCTCTCGTTCGTTAGAGTTTCGACCTTTATTCTCGACGATTTTCTTTTCGTTCGTTCTCGAAGAATTTTGATCTTTGACGTGTTTTTGTGACGCCCCGCGTACAGCGATCAATTCCTCCAGTTTCGTTTTCGCGGATTCGATAAAGATTCCCTCGACAATCTGCTTTTCTCCATTGATTGATTCAAAGTGTGGAAGTGCCTCTCGCGGAATCTTATTTAGTGATCGGGCTCGAAGGTCTTTAGTCAGATAGTGCTTTTGAATGGCGATATGCGCATGCGGGTTTGCGGTATTGAGATGAACCGCTCCGGCCCACGCGAGCCTTTCGCTATTGAGACTCTTTTCAAGCTGACTCATCGCGAATCGGGTAACGGCCTTTAGTCGTCGCTTTCGCACTTCATCTGTAGATCCCAGACCTTGAAAATCCACCGGCTTGAGTGAAAGCACCAAATGATGCAGTTCGTCGTTGGATGGCCGTCCTTTTCCGCAGTTCGACTTTAGAAAGTTGTTGGCGTTCCGGACGTCCAACTGGTCGGTGAAAGCGTTGAAAAGCTCACGGCCTTTTTCTGGCTCTTTGTCGGGGTCTATTTTGCTGTGAGCCAGATAGTGTACCAGACCGCGCGAACTGCCTCTTTTTGACTGGATGCTTGCGATAATTCTCATGTCGGATCTGTTTGCTGCTTCTGCAAATTAGGCATGGATTCGATCCGCTGTTTGAGGACTGCCACCTTGGTGCCGAGATAGCTTCGTTCGTGCACGTCGTTACCTACAACATGCTCATGAAATAGAAAGCATTTCTTTAGATCCGCTACAGCGTGATCTATCAGTTCCGCCATTGCTGTTGAGGCGATAATGACGCTGTCTTTGCGATCCTTTGTATCCGGTGACGCGAACTCAATTAGCTTGGTAAAGACAAGATTCATGGATGAGATTGACATGCTCGACATTGAGTAGATCTCGGTAACAAGAGACCTCATAATATGAAGTAATTCGGATACTGTTTCTAGCTCGGATTCCATGCGTTCAACGCGTTCTCGGATATCGGCAACATTGCCATTGAGTGAGAGATTAATGGACTCGTTGTCACGCCCCTTACTAACAAGCCAATCGAGCTTCATTTGACACTGCCCTGTCGCGAATTGCTTCTGTCTGTCGTTCAGGGCGAATTGGATCATTCGTCGAACGATCGCGGCCTTGTTCTCTCCGGTTTCCTCAGCGATCTCTTCAAGCTTTCCATGATCTTCGTCATAGGGCCGAACGCTAATCGGACGGCCCTGTTTCGGTTCATTCTTAATATCAATATTCTTCGCAATTCTTTCTTTGTCACGCTTTCTCATTTTTCCGGTTTTTGCTGTGCCGTTTTGTCACCAACTCGTCGGTTTGTAATTTTTCCGACCGTTTGGAACTGAGCAAAGTACGTGCCTTTACTGAGCTTTTCGCTTAACTTTTCGGTTTGTAATTTCGGTGACAAGGCGTAATTCACTGTAAGTAATGGGTTTATGCGGATTACAATGGTCGGATTCTGGTCTATCCTGTCATACACCCACAGCTGTAATTTTTCTTTTTTTACAAGGCACCTCGAACCGCCTCTTTTTTACGCCAAAAGTGGTGCACCTAAACACCGCCCCTTGCTAATAAAAATCCCGCGTCTCTCTGCTACGGCACGCAGATTGATCTCTTCTTTATGACAATCATTTTACCGAAGCAAAGGAGACCAACTTTAATGAACGAACAGCGTAGTATCACCCCCTCTTCAAAACCCAATCTCGAGCGGCCACTTCTGCAGATCAACCGCCTTACTTACGTTAAATTGAATACAAGAATACTCCAAGCAACTGCGGAGAAACTGAAGCAATATCTTCAGTTCGCGACAGCCAACATGAACACCGAGATCACGAATGACGATGTTGTCGAGTACGCGCTAAACCACCTTTTCGAACGCGATCCCGCATTCAAAAGCTGGCTTAAAATTAAGAATTAGAAGGGAGACACTAAGCAGAAAGGGCAGAAGGAAGCGTTCCGATACGGTCCAAATTTGCACCCGGAACGAATGATTGATGGGCTATTCCGTATCTGGAAACAACCTTCTCAAGCTCCACCTCAAAATCACCGATGTCGAACTGTTCGGAACCATTTGAAAGATGCCCGGACAGTTCCTCCAGATCCTCTCCCGACAGATCGCTGCAAACTTTCGCCGAACTGCGAGCCAGACGGTCGGCCACTTCTTGAAAAGCTACGCCGGAATGACCTTTTACCCAACGCCAGGAGATGTGATGTCCGTAGCAAGCTTTTACCAGACGGGTCCAGAACACACGGTTAGTACGCATTCTATTAAGCCCCGCCATCGTGTCGATCACATACCTTGAGTCTGATACGATCTCGACCCGGCAAGAGCGATGCAGTTGTTCCAGAGCCTTTGTACATGCGAGTATTTCAGCCTGCTGATTGGTAACCTGTCCGAGGTATTTGGCTACCAATTTGACCTCCAGGCGATTGTGATCAATCATAACCGCACCGCATCCCGCCGACTCGTGAAACGCACCATTTCTCAAGCAAGAGGCGTCGGCATAGATCCTCACTAGAGGCGTATACTCATCCGCACTTCCGATACCGCTTTTGTTTTCAAGTAACCTTACAACACTCATTGTCCACCTCTTGTTTTTTCAACTGAAGAACGGGGCAAAGCTCTGAGGCATTGCCCCTTGTTGGCGAAGAGAATCTGTCTCAGAATTGATCGACGAACTGCTCTTCGACGGGCGTGTCAGTAGCAGTTGAGCCCGCGTATTCCGGGACATCAGGTTCGTCGCTGCTGCCGTTCGATGCCGATCCTTCCTGATCGTTACCAAGGTTCGAACCGACGAACTCAAACGAGAACAACGACACCTCGGCGCCGGATCTGGGTTCTCCTTTATCCGTACTCCAAGGGCTGAACGAAAGCCTGCCGTGAATAAGCAGGGACGTGCCCTTCTTTACGTGCTCGGCTATAGTCTCAGCCGTCTTACCGAATGCGACTACGTTGAACCAATGTGTGACTTGAACACGTCCTTCAGAACTGTTCTTGAAAGAGTTTGACGCAATTGGAAAGGTCGCGACCTGCGTGCCCTTTTCTGTATATCGCAGGCTCACATCGCGGCCTGTGTTTCCGAGTATCGAGATATTTGCTGACATGGATTATTCTTGCTCCTTTATTGGTTTAGTTTTTCTCCGAATGGAACGGCAGTTAGCCACTTAAGCCAGTACTTTGAGCGAACCGCTTACAGGGCTGGCCACCGCTCCTTTCGTTATGTGCTTCTCAACAACTTTCAGGCCGAAGGCACAACGTGGACATGTAATCTTTGAGTTACCGGTTGCGCAAAGAGGTTCCTCTGGATCGTGCGACTGGCGCGTACGCTCTCGCTCAGTTCCGCTTCTCTTGCCCTTACTGCATCCCAAAGTTTCTGTTTCTCCTGACGCTTAAACATCTTTGCCTCTGCGTCGTTATAGAGACCGAACTTAAGGAACCGAAGCTGTCCGTGAGTTGCTTTTTCGATCTTTCGAAGCCACTGTCCAGCCTCTCTTGAAAGCTGTCCCCTGAGCCTCACCTCCTGAGATTTTGCAACTGTATTTAGAGCCGTGAATTCTTTGATGGAGAGCCTCTTCTGATCCTTAAATTCCGCGTAGGCTTTCTTCTTCAGATCGGCAACATCGGCGGTATCAGTAGTGCCTCGGATAGCAAGATAAGTTTCCTGATAGGCGTCGTGGCGAAGGCTTCGCAGGTGGAAATCGGAGTATTGACGCTGCCACAAAAGACGCAGTACCGATGCCGCATACTGCATCTCTTCGAAGTCCGGATTGATCTCCTGATCTATGAGGATCTCGAAGCTACTTCCCTTGCCGAACGAATAGATACGTCGAGCGGAACGGATCGCTTTCCCGTCATAGATTCTATCGAGCGAAAGTGCCAGCCATTCCTCGAACTCCTGATCCGAGAACGGATGTCTCGAAGGCATCGACCATCCAGCACAGTTGATCATTCGACGTCCTTCCTGAACGGCATTGCCGCCTAAAGTATGGCCGACAAATAGCTTCGGCAGTTGTGCGGAAAGCCCTCTGGATTCATACGGAAGACAATTCGCATCGATCTCACAGTCAAGGTCAAAAACCACCACCGAACGCTGACATGAACTCATCGTTATACCAATCAAACCGTTCTCATCGAACTGCTCAAGTTGTTCGTAAGTGGTGAAATCACGATCAAGTTCTTCGATAGATTTATTGCCATCTTCGAGATAGAAATCCGCAAAGTCATCGAATATCATGCGGCTGACTTTCTGTCGGCCAACGCGTCTCAGAACAGCCTGCATTTCATCATCGAAGTTCGGACATTTCGGCGGGAGCGGCTTGCGGTTCTTTGCGACTTCCTGAACCCGTCTCTGGTCGGCGACACAGAGCTTTTGCTCGGTCATTCGCGACTCTTCGAAGCTGATCTCTCGGTCCGGCAAAGTAGCCGTCACGGCCTCCAACTGCATACCGAGTAGTGCCATTTCTTTGAGAACCTCGCTTACGGCTCTGCGTCGGATCTCACCGTAGTAGTAAGAGGCAATTTGCTCATATTCGAACTGCCCGGCATCCGGACTTGCAATGGCTTTAACGCATCGGACAAATTCTTTTGCGTCCGTCTCGTCGGACAGAACCTTCATTGCATATTCGAGCGAGAGAATCCTTACGCGATCCAGGGGTTCGAGTTCTAGTTCGTCGGCTATCCGGACAACCACATCACCTAAGATCGAGAACTCTTCAAGCTCTCGTCTTCGCATCGGGTTCGATGAAAGATGGGCACACCAGTCCTGCATCGGCGAGCCACTATTGACCGGCATAAATGCCAGCATCGCGTTATTCGTAGCGTGTTTTCTGAGCTGTTCAATATTGATTCTTTCTGCCATAACTTCCTCTCTTGATTGGCATAGTGCCGAATCGAAAACGCATGAGTTTAAGGGCTGCATTTTCAAAACCCTGAATTAAAAGCACTTTCATTCAGGCTTGAAAATCCCTCTCAAGGTGCAGTAGAAATGTGTTAGGAGAAACGAGATCGGCCGGCTATAAGGAAAGTTCTGCTAGTCGCTTTTCAAGATAAGCGAAAGTAAGCGGTGCCCGGCTCTTAAGTTGAGCCCATCCGGTCCCGAGACCGTCCGCAGGAATAACAATGGTCTGTTCAGCCTTCGAAGTTCTGTGAAATAGAACCTCGAATGCATGGTCGATCACCGCTTTGTTTTGCTCAAATTCTAAATCCGTAAAGAACGCATCGTCGCGACTGCTCGGGAGTTTTTTGGTCGGTATGCCGACACAATTCGGTTCGCCCCGCATGGCCGCAGCCTGCCCGCCGAAGCCCTTTCCGGCGAGGTTGTCATAGAACAGGAATATGCGATCGCGATTGGCTCTTACAAACTCTCTGGAGATCCGTTTCATTCTTACGACTCGATATCGCATAGCTGTCGTTTCTAGTTCAAAAAAGCACTGCCGCCTAAAGAGGGCGATCTCTAGACGGCAGTTGAAAGCTAAATTGTGACGGGATTAGTATGCGGCGGCCTGCTGAAGTTCCACCGGTGCGTTCTGTGGCAGCTGCATTGCAGCGCCGTCTGCTTCCTCATCTCGTCGGCCCGACAGGAATTGGAACTCCTGAAGCACGATCTCTGCTCCCGCCTGCGGAGACTCGTTCTGATCTACCCACGGGTTAAAGGTCAGACGGCCCTGAACGTAAAGACGACTGCCTTTTCGGACGTAACGTGCAAGTGTCTCCGCCTGCTTGCCGAATGCCGTCACGCGGAACCAGTCTGTCTTCTCCACCCGCCCTTCCGCTCCGTTCCTGAAAGAGTTCGAGGCCATTGAAAAGCTCGCCACGAGGGTGCCGTTGTCCGTGATCTTTGTTTCCGGGGTCTTCCCCAAGTTGCCGATGATCGAAATATTTGCTGACATTTTCTTAATTCTCCTGTGTGATTAATTTTCCGAGGATCACCCTGAGTGGCGATCTCCGAAACCTTCTCCGAAGGCACATCTTATCTGCCGCTGATTATTTGTTTGTTTATCGAGTGGTCCAAGGAAACGGAAGGACTTTGAGATTCGCGATAGCGTCTTACCGGCCGAAAGGCGTTATCTGTGAAAAGGTGAATGCGACTAGCGAGGGATCCCTGGTTTTCGATGAGAAAATTGAGAGTTGAGAATCTATCTAAATTCAAATATCGACAACCCTGTCGGATCCGTCGCATCATAGCTCGTACAAAATGTGATTAAGGTCGCGAAATTGGCAACATTCCTGACATGTCCGGTCTCGGCCTTCGTGGGGAGTCTAAGTTTGGAGGTGTGCGTGGAGGAATCAAGAAGCCAAGAACTATCGTTATTACGGCATGTCGCAAAAACTTTTTGATCGCAAATCCCGCGAGATGCAAACCGATCAGCTCTAACTAAAATACCCAGCTTAATCCCCATCTTCTCAAGAAACCGAAGGTCGCGTGATCGTAAGCACTACTCAGCAAATATTCAAATACCAGTAGTATTTGTATTGCTATTTTGATGCAGGATAGAAAGATGTATTGGGCTTACGTGTTAAGGGGTGCTAGCTTACAAACTCGTGAATCGAAGAATTGCAGGCGTGACTTCAGTCACAAATATCCGCCTATTTGAGCACTTCGGATGATTTCTGTTCCGGAGAACTATATTTTATGGAGAGTTATCAGGTTTTATCTTATGATTACTAATTATCAAATCATGGAAAATTCAAAGTATAAATATTTTACTCGGCTCCAACTGGAAAACATTAAGTGTTTTGGTTCGAAGCAACCCCTTGATCTTTCGGATGGTAACGGCAGTCCAACAAGGTGGAATCTTATTCTTGGTGACAATGGCGTTGGCAAAACAACCCTTTTGCAATGTCTTGCCTGGATGCGTCCCGAAGCCGCAAACGAAGGAGCTGAACGAATTGAACGTATTGATGATGAAGATGGTGTCCGTTATGAAAGAACAGATCAGAAGAGCACCTCTTCCGACGAGGGGGCAGATCCCGAAATCATACTGGTACCTTCGTTACAAAATGAGGATGATAATAGCGTCTTTGAGATGTTGCCGCAAAAAACTAGCATACCGCTTCGGATTTTCGCAGAACTTAGCAATGGAAGAAGGCTAGTTAATAGTGACGCAAAATTGAAGGGTTCGAAGAAAGACAAGAATTCTAAAGCAATTGTGACCGGGGTTGAGATCACATTCGAGGATGATGGAACGCTGAAAGACTACGATTCAAAAGGTAGCGTTAAAATCCAAGACGTCCAAAGGTACAAATTGCCATTTATTGTCGTCTATGGTGCCAATCGGTACATGGGAAAGGACAATAAAGAGGATTCAAAACTTGAGGATTCAATCTCGAATCGACTGACAAATAATAACGAGCTGTTCGATGTCGAACAAATCCTGCAAGACCTTGAATATGCCGTTCTCAAATTCAAAACTAAAAAAGATGAGGATTACTTCGAAACAGTAAAGAAAATGATCGTCCGAGTTCTTCACCTAGATTCGACGAAAGACATCCATATTAATCCGAAAAGACAGATTAAAGATTCGAAAAATCCGGACGGGGTTAGATTTGATATGTTTTCGGGAGAAGTCAGCCTAACCGGATTGAGTCTTGGCTACCAAACGACCTTAGCCTGGACATTCGATCTCGCATGGAGGCTTTACCAAAATTACCCCGAAAGTGACAATGCACTGGCCGAGCCGGCAATCGTTTTAATTGACGAGATTGATTTGCACCTTCACCCAGAATGGCAGAGACAGATCATGGATGATTTGAGTTCCGTGTTTACCGAGACCCAATTTATTGCCACCGCGCATAGTCCGCTCATGGTTCAAGCGAAGCCCAACGCAAACTTCGCCGTAATAAAGAAGTGTGAAACTGAGGTTGTAATAGAAAACGAGCCTGAACTGGTGAAGGGTTGGCGCGTTGATCAGATTCTTAACAGTGAGTATTTTGGGGTTAAGATATCGCGACCTCCAGAAACCGAACGGCTTTTTGAGAGAAGGGAGCGTCTCTTGATGAATCTTAACCGAAGTAGTGAGGAGGAAATAGAATTGAGAGTTTTACAGGATGAGATTTCAAATCTCCGAACTGAGACTAATCCCAATGCTGATGAAGCAATGATCTATCTTCAGAAAGCGGCTGACCTTCTGAAAGCGGCGGAATTGACCAAGCATGATAAAGATAAGTAAGGCAGAGCAAGCACCGATCACTCTCAGAAGACGAGGTGTTACCGAGACTACGAATGACCGTAACAGAGTCTCTTTGAATCATCCTCCATTTCTGACGGGAACAGAAAAACTTATGGACGCAATATCAGAGGTATACGGTAGCGGTCCAGTTAAAAACAGTCTTCTTGTATGCCACAACGGAAAATGCTGTTACTGTGAGCGAAAAAAAGACCGAGTTGAAATCGATATCGAACACTACCGACCCAAACGTTCGTTCACCGAGGATCGGGCAGACAAACAGAAGAAATATCCCGGCTACTATTGGCTCGCGTATGAATGGGAAAATCTATATTTAAGCTGTAAAGAATGTAATATAACCTGGAAGGGAACCTCCTTTCCGCTAAAGAATCCTCTGCAGCGGAGTCGCTGGCACGGTGACGCGAATACCGTCGCCAACGAACAACCATTGTTGGTGAATCCGTCTGCTGAACCGCGTGATCATATTAGATTTGACGGGGATGCTCCGTATCCTGTGGATGAAATCGGCCTTGAGACAATTGAAGAACTTGGTCTGTTGAAACGAGTAAAGTTACGCGAGACACGTGTAACTTCACTAAAGCACCTTCGGAATTCACTCAACCTAGTCGAATCGTTAAGGAGCGCTATTGAGCTAGGGAAGCTCGATATCGTTGACCATATACTAAATACCCAAGACATTGCGGAAGCAGTCGCAGATATTGAAGCTGCTATTCTACCTTCCTCAGAGTTCACTTCAATGGCGATAGATTTTTTGGATGGATACTCGGTCGACCAACGGATTCTAGATCTTATCTGAAATTAACCTTTGTACTAACACTCTGCCGCTGGCGGTAAGGCTCCGGAAAAGATTAGACGGCTCTACTGAACCAATCTGTTCTAAAATTAGCTTACGTCTGTTACTAATGTAATCGGCATGTCTTGATTCAAATTGAGCGATTTGTGAAAGAAAATGGTCGAGGCTTCGAAACACATACATCGCGTGTACAATTCCGCCGGGCGTGCGAAACTCCTCCTTCCATGGCGAGTAGAGTTTCGCGTTATTTTCACGAATTAGTGGCAGTGCTTTATCTATAAGTGTTAGTTGCAGATGCATCGCCTCATGCACCAATGCCTCAGCAACTCTCAAATAGTCAGCCTGAACCCGGTTTTTAGGAACGGATATAAAGATTGAGAAAGGAATAGTCGGTTCACTGAAACTTACGTCATAGGCGTCGTCCTCAAGCCTTATCAAATGCAAAGACCTGACCAATTCAAGCACGGCCTCCCATAGGCTCGGAACTTTTCCGATTATCTTGACGGCCTCTGCAAGACAATCTAAAACTCTCAGTTGAGAGAGTTCCTCATCGCAGTAGAAGTCCATTTGGTGGTCCGAGTACTGGCGGACGAGGTCCTTGGGCAATAGTTCAATAGTAAAAGGTACGGATTCGCAAGGAACATCAAAGATCGTGCGTTCTAATTCATTCGCCAAAATTCTCGTGGTTCCGTAGTTTGATGGCTCCAAGTCGAATTCATTCTTCAGTGTTGCCCAGCCCGTCTCCACGAGTTGTTTAGTAAGACTTGGAAACCAGATCGGCTGGGCCGGGTCATGGATGCAATCTCTAATCCGTCCTTTTAGTACGTCACTATGCATTGTAAAAGGAATAGACTACCGTGTAACGCTCGCCGCTATGGATTGTGGAAACCGCATGATGAGAATGCGCCGAAATCTCAAAACCAAAGCAACTTTCGTGTATTGGGGTAATTACCTTGTTAATGTCCGACGGATCATCACGATTAAACAGAATTAAAAAACCGCCATTTTTCGGTTCCCAACCTCGGTTGAGTTGAGTTACCAATCGATAAGATTCCTGACCAGGAATAAAGTCGTTATGAATTCGAATTGTCTGTCCAATAACCAATTTATGTGCGGTCAAATCTACCTTTTTCGACACTCTCACATCGAAGATTCTCTCAATTGTCGAGCGGACATAATCTAATGAATCTGTTTCACCCAGCCATTTGAGATCGTCTGGAAGTGATGCGTCCAGAAAACTAAATTCGTACTGTTCATAAAATTCCTTTTCTACAAGTTTCCATGGAGCGTCAGCTTCAAACCAGTCCAGCATTTTCGAGGCACATGTTTTGTTGAAGAAAGATATGGCCGAAAAATATCTAAACGGCTTCGTCGACAAACTTATCTCAGATACCTCCAATAAATCATTTCCGTTCATAAACTGAGTTCGGCTTCGGACAAGTGTTCACGAATGCGACCTATAAGAATTTTTTGATCCGCGCAGTAAATCGATGGATTATTAAAGCCGGTTTCATTTTTCCACCTGTGAAGAGTCATTCCGCCACCGCAAACAGTTAAGTCCGGACATGTCTTGCAAACGGGAGAGGATGGCTTTTGAAGAGAATGATAATCTGCGAACTCGACCGATGAAAGAATCTTAGCTATATCGTCCTTCATTGCCGACCAGTTCTGATGAAATCTGTCGGCACCGTCGAAAGAGCTTTTAAGGGTATCGTTCTTGGTTATTGTACCGTCGGTATCAATAACGAGGACACCGTAATCAGTAACGCCAGCCCCGTCCTTAGTTCCCAGGCCTCCTAACGTCAGTTTAATAAGGTCATCTAAAAACCTTATTCGAATAGGTCGTGGGTCGGCCAGATACATATCCAGTAAGCGAACAAACCAGACACCATATTCAGTTGACCCAGGCGCGGTTTTACCAATCGGAAGGGTTGTGTGGTTTCCATCACGGTAGAGAAAGTCTATAGCCGGTGGATTTAAGGTCTTAAAGAAAGGATAGATTTGTTCCGGATTGGTTGCGGGATTCACAACGGAAAGAATCCCCGTATATAGAAAATCGCGATCTCGGTGGTCGCTTAGAAGTTGTAACCCGGAAAGGACTTTATCAAAAGTGCCTTCGCCGTCGTGGCCAACGCGATCCTTATCGTGAACTTCCTTTGGCCCATCAACGCTAACCGAGATAGACGCTTTCAATTCGGAGCAGACATCAAGAATTTCGTTGGTGATTAATATTCCGTTAGTCTGAATGCCAATGGGATAGGTTTCGGGTAGCTTCTCCCTCAACTCCTTAAGAACAAGTCGAAGTTTCATAGCACCCAGCAAAAGGGGTTCACCGCCATGTAAAACAGTCGCAAATGGATGATTGTCGGCGTTTGAAAGGGCCAGTAAACGATCCGAAACTGCTGTAATTGTTTCTAAAGAAATCTGAGCTGGCATTCCTTTCCAGCTTGTGTCGCCTAAATTATAGACATAACAATAGCTGCAATTGATATTGCAACGGCTCGCTACTTTAATAAGGACGGTATCAAGTTTCATCAGGTGCCGCCTACGTTTCACCCCTCATATGAACATGAATGCCAGAAAACTTATCGGTTGTGGCGGTTGTGAAATCGGTTATAAGAACTGGTAGTTAAAACCTCGTCGTTTTTAACCTCAAGTATAAGACGAGCCAATACAGCGCTCGGTATTTGATCGGGGCATGCTTCCCGAAGGATAGGAAAATCATAGTTCGAATTTTCCTCAACAAGATTCGTTTCTGTTCTTTCCATAACCACCTCCGCATAAACGAACTAAGGAAGAATATTAACAGCAATATTAACGTTTTGCGAACTTTCAAGATCAGGAACTTTCTCGAAAATTTGCACCATACCTATCTGACTGATTTGAAGGCACTTAGGGCTGCGAAGGATGCAATGCCGAGTAATTTTGTTTTAGAGAATTCATGCGGGCATCCTTCTAAAGATAAGTAGGCGAGCTAGTTACAGATGTGCTCTATTTTTTATAATAAGGTGGGTTCGTCATCGATGGATGCATAAATGCAGATTCTTTATGACTTTTTCTTCCGTTGATGATCTGAGTATTACTGACAACGGGTACTAGCTTGTTATTGATAAAGGGTATGCGGAAATGTGAGCAGTGAAACTATATGCAAATAATCCGTAGGCAGCCTAACGGCGACTAGCGTTGGACTGCCGTTCACTTGAGCTGCGTATGTTTAAGATGACGATACTGGTTTGCAAATATCCCCCTTGGCACAAATACGATCCAGTTCTGGAACATTTATGCACCAATCATCATGCGATCCGTTTCAAATTCTTTATTTAATCCCGACCCGCTTATTCCAAACTGCTGAGCCGCCCGTGTTCGATTATTAATATTGAGAGCGAGGGAACTTCCGAGAAGATTTTGTTCTATTCCCTCAAGAAAAAATCCTATCCGATCGCGGGGCATAAAATCAGGGACGGAGTGTGAAGAGGTTCAGCGGCACACGTCTTGCATCTGTCAATTTACCGAGCAAACACAGATCGATAAATTCGAGACGTGCTGGATAATTTTTGTTTACATTTGCGTGTCGTAAGTTGTATAACAGTCAATACTTAACCAGAACAGGAGTTCAATGGACGGTTGGAAAGAAGGTAACTTTTCTAACCTCGGAAAAAGCATCTCTACGAATAATGTCAGTTATCGATAAGAACGTTGGATAACGCCATTTGTTAAATATGATCTTGTTATAACGAGTTCGGTAAAGGTAATTAAAATTGTGGATACCCCGATCCTATCCAAGTTTCAAACCTCACCAGGCGATCCGCCGAGTGGGTCAGATAGAGCGCTTGATCGGGAGGGCTTTTTTGCAGAATCGTTAAAACTAATTCGCAAAGTAATCGCTGGTCGTGGATCTGTTGTGGCCGATGAGGCTCCTGATATTTCGCAAGAGGCTGCGTTAAGGCTTTGGAAGTGGCTCACGAAGTT
>JALHMV010000008.1 GCA_022843855.1 Patescibacteria group bacterium | reverse complement strand
TAAAGTCGCTACATTTCTCGCTACATTGTCAAAAAGGGCATCTCAGCAAAACTGCTGAGATGCCCTTAAATACTGGAGCCGGTGATAAGACTCGAACTTACGACCTGATGATTACAAATGAACTACACTGACTAAAGATACATAAGGAAAATGCGGGCCGCTAGGTCTATAAAGCCCAATATTATTGGGGATATTATCGTATCCCTGTTTGCATCTTGTTTCTCAGTTTGTCACAATTTATCACGAAGATGTAGTCCAACAAGTCCAACATTTAGTCCAACAAATTTCTACAGAGGGGAGTTTATGAAAATCAGTCAGTCGATATTCAATCGTGGAAAGAAAGGCGGCGATACTGGCCGGATAGAAAAGACCTGGACGCTACGGCTCACGCACATAGATGAACGCGAAAACAAGACGAGTAAGACGTGGCAGTATGCGACGAAGCAGGATGCAAAAGATGACGTTGAAAACAGAAAAGCCGAATTGATCCAGCATATCGAACGTAAGGGACTTGACCTTGGTGATATAAAGACCTTCAAACAGTGGGCGGAGTACGCAAAACGGGATTTCTATCGGCCGGCGATAATTAAGGAGGGCCGCAAGGTTGCCGGAATCAAGTCTCATAGGCAGACGCACATTTTGATAGATCAACTGGTTGAATGTTTCGGTGAAAAGCCGCTTTCAAAGTTCTCAAAGTATGATCTTGACCGGTACAAAATTTGGCGTTTGGAGCAAGGCGATCGACGCGGTGAAAAGGGCAAGCTCGAATCGAAGGAACGGAATACCATTAAGATTTCGACGGTCAATCGCGGCCTTGCGATCCTAAAGCACTTGTTGATTGAGGCTCACGACGCCGGCCTTATTGCGAAAAACGTCACTAAGGGATCAAAGGCTATCGACGCGGATGCTGAAACCGCCCGGACGCGGACGCTCACGGATGAAGAAGAAATGCGGTTACTTGCGTCGTGTGTGGGCAAGCGGATGATAGAATACGAACGCAAGGGAAACACGGTTAAAGCAGAAATAGAAGCCGACAATCCGCATCTGAAGGCAGTTATATTGCTTGGCCTGGATTCTGGATTGCGACGCGGGGAAATTCTAACGCTCGATTGGAAAGATATTGATTTTGAAGCAGGAATTATCAAGATTCTTGGTACTCATACCAAGACGCAGCGAACGCGATCCGTTCCGATGACAAACCGGACCAAAGCTGAGCTGGCGTCACTCGCTAACTTTGATAAAACTGGCAGAGTGTTTCCGTTCAACGACTTCAAGCGATCTTGGGCAACGGCCATAAAGGTCGCCAATATAAACGGACTTCACTTTCATGATCTGAGGCGAACGTTTGTTACACGATTGCAGTCTGGAGGCGTGTCGATCGGTATCGCGGCGGAACTGGCGGGACACTCGCGTCTCGAAACGACGCAAAAGCACTACACATCAACTGATAACGCAGCGGTGATCCAAGACGCGGCATCACGAATCAACGCGGCGAATGATGCGAGGGTGAACCAGTGGCCTGATACAATTGAATAATCAAATTTCAACCGTCTTACGCTTGCCTAATTAACAAGCGGACACCGCCGATTCTCTGACGGCGCTGACGGTTGAATCACACCTCAGAGTTGGAATCACAGAGAGGTTCTGAATGGCAGAGATCGATCCCGGCGTTCAAAGCGAAAAAAGATTCTTACCGGCGGTCAAGTTTCGCCCGTCCGTATTCTTGAAGAATGCTGACATTGCAAGTCGGCTCGCTGCGACATCGGCAGATCGTATTTTTGCAACAGAGTCCGACTTGTCCACGCCTTCAGAAACCCTCGTAGTAATTTTTGAACTAATGCGTGACATTGACAAGCATGGCCTTAGCTATGAGGAGGCCGACCACACGTTTCGCCGCGTTCTTGGATTGCTTCAACCGCGTTTTGAAATCCCGGATTCCAGGGTATGGGCTGACTTTCCAATAAAGAATGCCGGAGATATTCTTCGCTCCGAGGCAATCAGTTACTTCATAAAACGAATCGTACACGACACCAAGGACCAGCACGTTGGCGATATTCTAGTCGAGATCGAAAGGCTACTTCTAGACGTTGAAGCCGAACTCATATCGCCATTATATCGTGAGGCTCTTGAACGAGTGAAGAATGAGTGTGAGAAGAAAATTGAACGGCAACGCAGGCGCACAACAATAAAGGGGGCGATGCAGGATGCTGAGGCTTCACAGGAGAAACTGGTCTCTAACAAATTCACGCGTAAGCAGGCAATGGCGCTACTTGACGCGTTTTTAAATAATGAATTTCACTCCGCTGATAACGTAGTTAAAGCGGCGTTTCTTACGAAGCTAACGCCCTACGACGGTGAAAAGAAAATTGCCCAGGAATACAGTTATCTGCGAATATCTGAGCACGACGAACTCATTGAATATTGGCGAGATAAATTTCTTCGCAGGGTAAGAGGGCGAAAGAAAAAAACTACCTAGGTATAAATACAGGTAGACTCTAGAAAAGGGTTTCTAATGGACGGTGTTGGCAGAAATTGTCAACGCCGTTCTCACTTTTGCGGGAACGTCACCATCACCGAAAAAGGAAGGTTGATCGTTAATGAAGTTGACTGAATATATTCGCGAGATAGACGTTCTCTCCGAATGGCCATTAAGCAAAGCCACGCTTATAAGGGCTAGAAAGAAAGGTTTGCCGTTTGTGAGATTGGGGGCTTATGTATGCTACCGGCCCCAGGATCTCGAGGCCCACTTTTGCCGACCGCGATCGTGGAAAGCTGAGGACGCAAAGCGCAAGGAGCACGACCGCGATGCATAAGGCTCCACATGTGATCAAGAAAAATCAAATGGTCGGATCTCGTGCGAGAAACAGAATTCCCAGAGCGACGCAATACCCGTATGGTCGGTTCGATATTGAGACCGGTGCGGTGAACATGCTTCCATCCGCGATTGATGCTGAAAGGGCAGTGGTTGGCGGGATGCTCGTCGATCGGAGAATTGCGGCTGAAGCTGTTGAGCTACTAAACGCTGACGACTTCTATTCGCACATTCATCAAACGGTTTTCAAGGCGGTCGCCGCATTGTTTTCTGCAAATCGACCGATCGATCCGATAACTGTTAGCGAAACTCTGAGGAGCGAGGGAACTCTCTCTGGAATCGGTGGAACCACAGCAATTTCAAACCTACCGTTTGGGTTGCCATTCTTTGATTCTATCGGTGAGTACGCAAGAATTGTGCGCGAGAAATCGGTCTTACGACAGATCATTCGAGCAGGCGGTGTGATTCAGAATGCCGCATTCGCCGAAGACGGAACTGCAGTGGAGATCCTAGAACGAGCAGCAACGGAATTGCAGGACCTAACTGAGCGAGCGGTGGGAAGACCCACAGATGCGGCATTCGATATTTCACGGCTTGCCGCCGAATCACTGGAAGCAGCGGAGAGTTTCGATAAAAGAAAACTCATTAGAATCGGTCTAAAGGACTTGGATCGCTTGCTTGGTGGGTTAGAAGGCGGAACCGTAACGATAATCGGAGCGCGCCCGTCGGCCGGGAAAACAGCGCTAGCGACCCAGGTCAGTCTCGATGCAGCGAAAATTGGCAACGTAGTGCTGCTAAACTCGCTAGAAATGTCTGGACGTCAGTGTATGGATCGGTTAATCGCTAGCGAAGCTCGTGTCAATCTTCAAGACTTCCGCTCTGGTAATCTGTCTCCAGTACACAAGGGAAAAGCGCAGGAGGCCGCCGCTACAATCGGGCGTTTGCCGATAGTTATCGATGATGGTCCAGAACTTACGCTTGCTACCCTTAAGTCGCGATGCCGTCGCATTCGAGCGAAGCGGAGGCGGCTAGATCTTGTAGTTGTCGATTACTTGCAATTGATGCGGTCAGACGGGAGAGCGTCGCACCAAGATAATCGGCGTCTTGAGATCGAAATGTTCACGAGGGGCCTAAAGCTACTGGCGATGGAATTTGACGTTCCGGTAGTGTGCCTTTCGCAGCTTTCGAGGGCTCCAGAGAACCGGCGACCCCCGAAACCGATTCTTTCAGACCTCCGCGAATCGGGTTCGATCGAACAAGATGCCGACGTGGTCATACTAATTTATCGGCCAGATCAAGCCGACGGGAACGCTTTAGAGCTTATTGTGGCCAAGCACCGGAATGGCCCAACTGGGGTTGCCCAGGCACACTTTCTCGCAACGTCTGCTCGGTTTGAAGATCTACGAGGGAGGAATCGCGAGTGGCTCTGAAGGAAAGCATGACGGGCTTGTGGCTTCCACGAGAGATCTTCGACGATATGAATCTCTCGTGGACAGAGAAGGTGCTGCTTTCTCAGATATCCGCACTTGATAATGACGTTGGGAAAGGGTGCTACGCCTCGGCCTCTCATTTTGCCGAAATACTAAATCTCAAGGAAGGCACCGTGCGGAATATGCTTTCGGACTTGCGATCGCGAGGGTACTTAGAGGACCTCTGGTCAAACGGACATTCTAGAGGGTTGCGGGTTGCGATTTTCAATGCCCGAAATCGAAACAGTGCCGCTGGCGACCGTAATGAAATTGTGACAGGTAACCGTAATGAAAATATGACGGAAGCGTCACAAATAAATGACGCAACCGTCACAAGATCATTACGCGAACCGTCACAAAAAAATGACAAGAATAATAAAGAGAATGGAATAAGAAAGAATCAAGCCCGAGAAGTGTTTCTCTTTTGGATCACAACTTTCGAGAAAGGCTCGGCCACGATTTTCGGACCGAAACGGGAAAAAGCAGTTTTGAAGCGCCTGGACGATGGTTACACTGTTGATCAGTTGAAGGACGCGGTGCGCGGATGCAAAGAATCTCCGTACCATCAAGGTCAGAACCCTGGCGAAGTTGTTTATGATGACTTGGAGCTAATTTGCAGGGACGAGACAAAAGTCGACTATTTCATAAGTATCTGGAACAGCTCAGACCAAGCCGCCACCGCGTCCAAAGAGTTACCCGAAAGGTGCAATGAATGCCGGCACAATGGAGGTCTCATCTACAACGATGACGGCGAGATAAGGAAATGTCCCCACGGAAGCGAGAACCGCTCAGAGAGTCTAAACGAGGTAGCCGGGTAATAATCGGTGATCTGGCAGAAAGCAAAAATGCAGAAAACGTTACCTAAGATACGGGGCAAGAAGCCAAATGTGGGGCTGTACCGGCAGGCCGTGCGGTGTGGGAAGTTAAACTGTCGGTGTTCGAGCGGCGAACTTCACAAAGGCTACTTTTACCTGATGTGGCGGGAAGCGGGGAAGCAGAGGAAGCGGTACGTGCCTTTAAGATTTGTTGCCGAGCTTCGCGCCGCAATGGACAGGATTAGGTCTAGACGAGATTCTGCGGAAGAGCGGACGCGGACCAGTCTTGCCGAGCTCAGAGAAGTCAGGGCCAGGCTACGAGCACTCTGATTATTTCGGCATCTGTTGAATCCGCTTAGTGTCGTCATCGGGCATGGGATGCATTTCTATCAAACCTATGGACAAGACTAAACCAACAATACGGCCAACGGAAATGCCGGAAAGGCCGAAGACAATACCATCGATCCCGTTTGAGAAGGTCGAGGATATGCCTTTGACAACTACTGAATCCAGGAAATATCAGGGAGCCAGAACCGATGACCACGCCACCCATCGAAGCAACTTGCTGGAAGAACAGCTCGAGGCTGAAAACGAACGACAGCGGCTAATTGAACAGCTAGAGTTTGAAAAGGCTACGGGAGGGAGTGACAACGTTCAGGTGCCTATCGATTCCTTTGAAGCGTCGATAGGGTATTCGTCGCTGATGCGACAAATGCACAAAGCCTACGTCAGACGAGTTGCATATTATCGTTCGTCGATTGGTGGTTCGCTCTCTGTCGAGGAGGCTCGGAAGAGAGCTTTCCATGAACCGGTTGATCAGAAGACAGCGAAGGAAATGGTTGATGAGATGCTGAGACTGCCGGTGGACAGTCTGAACTTTATCGACCTGCTCGGCCTTCAATCACTAGCACCAAACCTTGCGGAGACATTTTGGGAACTGGCTAAGGTGGAAGGTCGAAGGGAATTTGAATCGGGGCATCTGGCTGCCAACATAACATTTCCCGTTGGGTACATGAAGGAAGTTTGGAATATCGCCCGGTACCTAGGTGTTCGAGAGTCCTTAATCGCCGAGTGGCAGCCAAAGGGCGGGATCGAACTGAGCTTGATCGACATGATGACTCAGAGCTATTTCCAATGGCAATACTGGTTAGAGCAGACCGTCAAGCGTTCGCAAACCCGAGAAAGAGAGGAGCATCCAGACTACACGAAATTTAGGCTCAATCGGCAAGAAGAGGCCAAGGCATCTGGTTGGAACGATGGCTATTGGTTTCGACCAACCGTCGATGAAGTGAAGGCGGTCGAGAATGCCGTCCAGATGGCTGACCGTTGGAATCGGATCTACTTGCGAACGCTCCGACAACTGAGAGACTTGCGACGATTCAACCTTGTTCAGATAAACAACCCGAGCCAGGTGAACATCGCGGCCGATGGAGGGCAGCAGGTGAACAACGTGGGATGATTTCGGATGAACGATCCCAAGATCAACGGCACTTGGCTCGTGAACTAAGCAGCACGAATGATGAATTTTCGCTCTAACAATCAAAGGAATTGGTGCTAAGATACTCGCCGATGCCGAACTTCTCAATCAGATCGAAGAAGGATTCGATGTCGGAGAGCTTAACAAACTCCTCGACGAATATGGCATTCCCGCACTCGACGAACTCACCCACCACGAAATTTCAGTCATCGCCGGACAACGGACGCTTGAGCGATTCAGAAGCAGCCTCAATGCTAAAGGAGTTCCAAGAAGACGGAGAGTGGATGGCGGAAGAGTTTCGCAAGAATCCGATAATCTAACCGCATCGAAAACGGTATCGCAAACGATGCTGACCGTGCTAAACTGAAAACCCGAGGCCGACAATATGACCTTACCAAAGAATCCATCGAGCAAATTATCGCCGAAGCAGATCGCTTTAGGCGAGAAGAGCTTTCAAGAGATGAAGAGGTTGTACCCGGAACTGAGCCTGAGAGGGCTAGAGATGGTGACGAAGATAGCATCTACACCGCCGAAGAACTCCGAGAATTTGAAGAAGAGCGATTAGCCATGCAGGGCGAGGCAGACGCCGAGCCTATATCGTTTGACCCGTCCGAATTTGAGGACGCTCCAGAACCGGTAGCCGAAACCCCAAAACAGAAGTTCGACCGCATCAATGCGGAAGTCGATAAGGTCCTCGCTGCATACGACGACGCGACGAAGCGCTATCGTAACAGCGAGATCGGTAGCGAGTACGGAACACCGGGAGATGCCCGTAAATCTATCGAAAAAAACGGATTAGTCGCCGCTCTTTCGTTGAAGAGATTCGGAAATGATGAAGTTTGGCTGGTATCGGGATTTTATAAAAAAGAGGGTGCTGATGCTACGGTTGGGGATGTAAACCCAGGCCGTGCTACGCAGAAAGGAACTCCATTTACTTATTCCAATCTGGGAGCAGCACTCAAGACAAGACTAAAGCCATACAAGCCGAAAGTCAACGAAAATGACGTTTCCGCTGTTGTCGATGAGAACGGTGAGGCCGTTGGTACCTGGACACTGGGGGGCAATGTTGACGTACAGGGCTGCTGGTCGCGGTGGTGCTACGTTACGACGCGGTGATCGGACATGAAATTGCCAATTTAGTTCCGACCGTAACCGACAAAGACGGAAACAGATTTCTGACGACTTGGACGGATAAAGGGAAGGCTCGCTATTACAGCAAAGAAAAAGGCCCGGCTTTTCTCGAACTCAGCGGACGGTACGCGAACGCGAAAAAACTGAAGGCTGACCCTGTGTTCAAGCGGTTCCACAAAGCCCTGAACAAATTGCAGGGCAAGACGAGCTACGGTAACATCGGTCATTGTTGAGGATCCAGCCTAGTTTGGTTCGCCTTCCTCTTGACCTAGCTGGCGAGAGGGGTTAACTTCTCATCTGGAGGGAGTCGCTTCGGGCGTAGGGGGCTTGGCGAGAGCAGAGTTCCGCCCTCTGAATCTAGCTTTCAGGGCAAACTCGTCTCACGAGGAGGCTTTGGCTTTTACGACCTAAACGCTATCCGTTTAACAATTACCGGCCAATTTGTAACCCGCATTGACGGCGTTTTCTCGGGTGTTGAACCAGCGGATATTATGCTCTGCGAGACGGTTGTAGCTGGAGCATTGGGGCAAGTGATAGATCTTTGTTCGGCGGTTTCCTTTGATCCGCTTTGCCGGGGTTTCGGCGGTGGGAACGTCGTCGGATGCGGCGTCAATGTTCGATGCTGGGCCGACGGAAAGCACTCCAAAGGCCCAAGCTGCTATAGCGACTGCGAGAATTGTGCTAAGGGCAACCGTCGAGACTAGCAGCCAGTTCGTCGGGGGCTTCTGAATCGGCTCGGTTACGATGTCGTCAATCTCCTTGTTCAAATTCAGCATGTTTTTGCTCGATCTCACTTTCTGGCGGGTCATCGGGACATGGCTCTTCAAGGGGGCAGCGCGGCCAATTCCAAAGCATAAAAGCGTAGAAGGCAATGAAAAGACTTAACCCCGCAAGAAATCGCAACCATTCTTTCTTAGTTTTCATATGCCATACAAAAAGAAAAAGCCCACTGGCCGTTCTGGTCTAACCCCTCATTTTAAGCCATTCGCCTTTTTGTAGACCTTTACGAATTCCTTTGTCAGCTTCTCATAAGGCTGCTTTTCGAGTAAGAAATCCTTGCGGCTACAAAAGCTAATAACTAGTCTGAGCTTACTCTTATCTGTTCCACGCGGGTCTATCCAGACCATTCCCGCCCCGACAGGTAAACGCTCGGTCTCGATACTGGCACGGTTGCTCCCGCCGATGATATTCGTCGGACCTTCCTCTGTTTGTCCTAGATATGCGATGCGAATTTGAGCCGACGTTATCTCATCGACAATCGAAAGAGACGGAAGTTCTTTTTTGACGATCTCTACAATTTTATTTCGGGCCTTCACATCGCCACTGGTATCTACCCAATAAGTTTTGAGACCTTTCAACTCGGACGGGTCGGCGTACTCATAGTTCTGACCTTTAGCGAAGCCTGCCAAGAAAAAAAGTAAGGCGATCAGCCCAATCATTGTGGCGGCAACGCGCTGAAGCATTCGTCGCTGCCACCATTCGGCGTAGTGGTCGCGTGGGTTGAGATGGCAGAAAGGGTTGTAGCTGATCTTTAGTGTACTCATAGCTGTTTTGTCACCGGTCGTCCTATCGCACACATCTTTGTAAACACCCCGTCCATGACCGTATCAGGCACGACGTTATCCCACGGAAACTCAGCCTCATCGTCGAATGAATAGTTTTTCTTGACTTTGCCGGTGGCTGCCTCGTACCCAACGACTTGAATGACCCTTGTTTTCTTTGCTCGGCACTCCGCTTGGATTAGGTGCATTTCGTAGTCTCGTTGCCAAGCAGAATCCGCGTATTTGTGTAAACGCATCCAAAACTGAATTCGATTTGCAGTTGGCAGTGTTAAGGTTCCGAAGCGAAAGAACCAAGCTGTCCTCTCAACATCATCACGGCTCATTGCGACCAACATGTACTCACTTTTCTTTAGATCGACGTTAGGGTCAAAACTCGGCGTTGGGGCCACCCTTGCATATGCTGGTTGGGCAATATCTACAGGCTGTCCGAACGCGCCGACGGAAATAAGTAGCAGAAAAATGATTTTATATCCCATACAAAAAGAAAAGCCTCTGCCGGTCGTCCCAGATATGTTGGGGACGCCGTACAGGTTAGGTGTTCGGCATCGCGGACTTTTGATACGATACTATCTTGGGAATGTCAGGAATGCTCAAAATCCAGCCGAACGGATAAATGAGAATCGCTCGCGGCCAATTCATAAGGCTTGCGGCGAACGAAAACAACACAGACATACTAAGACTATATAGTCTTAGTGGCAAGCAGAAAATTGTCAGAGATGGCCATTTAGGGAGGATTTCCTAAATGGGCAGAGCGTCGATCGAGCGTCCGAAGCATCTCGCGGGTAAGTTGGCCTTTATTCGCAAATCAATGGGTCTGTCTCAGAATCAGATCATCGCTAAACTTGATTTCGCCGGGCGGCTGACTCAAGCGGAAATATCCGCCTTTGAACTTGGGAAGAGGCTTCCGCCACTCAAAGTGCTTCTGCGGTACGCAAGAGCCTATGGGATTCACGTTGACGACTTGATAGATGACGAGGTCGTACTGGGAGGACTTAGTTGATCGGCCAAATTAGTTATCTTTATCTTATTGTGCCGAACCGATCTCTCATCATCAGGCTTAACGAGACCAACCAATCGATCTATCCCGCCCAAGCTAAGCCCCGGATATTCGCGACTGAGTTGTGCTAACCTTTCCGAGGCTACCGCTCAGGGAGCAGATTTGCGTCAGAGACAGGCAATTCGTCAACGGTTACTTCTTCGTTTTCGATCATTTCTTCCATAAGTTTAGGATAAAGTTTAAGTATCACTCTCCCAGGAAAGCGATTCGGTGGAATGTTGGAGCAAACCTGTCTGGCGATGACATTAACACGGTAAGAACTTTCTATCGCTCTAGGTTCTTCACAATCGCCTCTCGCATCTTTTCAATCTCTCGGCTCCGGTTGTGATACCAGTCAACGGACCAGATTCGATGAAGGCGCCAGCCAAGGTCGGAGAGAACCTCTTCTCGAAGCCTGTCACGATCCCGAGCAGATCGCCCCGAATGGTAAGATGCACCGTCACACTCAATTCCGATAACGAACCTCTCTTCGTGATCAGGATGCAGCACGCCGATGTCCACGAAAAACCCTGCTACACCAACCTGAGCAACCGCAGCGAAGCCCAATTCTTTAATCGCAGATGCCACCTCGACTTCAAAATCGCTATCGGGCTCACGGCCTGAAAAATGGGCCTGCTCAAGAATTCCGGTTCTGGCATACTCGAGGTACCCCTTTAATGCTCTTACACCAGCGCTACTCTTTTCCCCGACGATAATGTCATCCGAGGTCATTGAGGAGAATACCTCGACGCGGCACCTTGCCCGCGTAAAAAGTACATTAAGCCTCCTATGGCCCGTCAAACTATTGATCGGGCCGAACCGCTGGAGAATCCGGCCACTCTCGTTGGGGCCATAGGTCATAGAGACCAGAATCACATCACGTTCATCACCCTGCACATTTTCTAAGTTCTTCACGAAAAAAGGCTCGCCACGGAGGCGCATTGATTCGAGATACTCTTCCGCATCCGAGCGGCCTTTAAGCTCTCGAAGGAAGACTTCCTCAAGCACATCCCTCTGTGAGCTGTTCATTGCTACGACTCCGAGGGACATATTTGGCTCCCGAGCAATGCGAGACATCACAGCATTCACAATCTGAACTGCCTCTGGAACGTTGCGACGATCGGCGTATAGCGGCTCCGCCACGGGCTGCAAGCGAACGCCAAGCCCTAAAGCAGTAGGCGTCGGCGACGGAAATACTACTAGCTTGCTGTCGTAGAATTCCTTATTGGAGAATGCGATCAAACTCGCGTGTCGTGAACGATAGTGCCATTTGAGCATTCTTGCAGGTTGATATACGGCATTTGCGACGTCGAGAATACTCTCGGAATCCTCCAGATTTTGGGCAAGGTTGTCTTCGACTTCCTCGGACTCTTCGTCATTTACTCGATCAAAGAAACTCGTCGGTGGAAGCTGCTTCCGATCTCCAACTATGACGACTTGTTTTCCCCTTGCTATTGCTCCAAGCGAGTCCTCCGGCTTAAGTTGCGACGCCTCATCCATTATCACAAAATCGAACTTAAAATTCCCCGGGGCAAGATACTGGGCAACCGATAAAGGCCCCATCATGAAGCACGGTTTTAGAGCCATTAGCGCTCGACCGGCTCTATGGATGAGCTGCCGGATCGGAATATGCCGTCGCTGCTTATTGATTTCATGGATCAATAAGGCCAACTCTGAATATGTTCGCACGGGACCGTAGCTGTTTCCGTACGGAATTTCTCGTTTATCAATAGTATGGGCCGCTCGTTTTCGGTAGAGTTGGAGGCATTCCTGGTCGAGCCTGGCAAATTCGGACTGAACCTCGGAGTGCGTTAGGCCACTAAACCGCTCGACTACCGGATACTTGCTAAAAACCTTTTTCAAAAGCGAATTAAAAAGGCCGAACTCATAAACGTTTGCCGCTTGATGCGCCGGAATCGATCCTCCTTCTACTGCCTCGACGACCAAAGTGCCTCCACCATCAAGGGAGAATTCGCTACGGATCTGCAAGTAGATGATCCAAGAGTTAAGGGCCTCCTTGCCTGAGATCGCTTCCTCAGCTCTGCGTTTAGATATCCCTAATGTCGTTGAATCAAAAGATTGGGCTGATCTGAACCACTTTATTGGATCTAACCGGCCTAAAGCATTTATCTTACTCAACAGGGTAGTTTCCCTCTTTCGGAATCTCGCGAGTTCGTTTTTCACGTCCGCGACGAAACGGATTCTGTCTTCGATCTGATCGGATAGCAAGAATGTCGTTAGTTTCGGTGCTAGGCCCGACTCTTCTATCTGCGCAAAGGCTAAAGCTGTTTTAAACACCCGCTCCGTATCGGTAGCAACACCTTTATAACTTGCTGGGAAACATTGTCTTACGACGGGATCATCGTTGACCTTTTTGCCAAGTGACGTCAACTCGGTCAAACGCGCTAGGACGGGGTCCAATTCCGATATGGACAGGGTCTTTGGAAAATTCCTCTTCCGAAAGAAGTCCAAAGATCCCTGAATCTTATTGCCTTCGTGAGCAAACTTCTGTTTCGACTGGTTTGCTGACCGCAGATCTGCTTCGTCTATGAATCCCGGCAATGTGCCGGAGACCTGTTTGAACAATTCAGATATGGAACCAATCGACGTGAGCGCCCGCGCTATCTTATCGCCCCGATAGCCGCGCAGGCTTGCGGAAGGGAGGCTCCAAACTTTCAGCCAGAGGTCTGGTGCAACGGCGACCGAATCCAGAGATCTCCGCCCTTCGTCCAGCCAGGTTGCGAGGGACATCTGCGACTCAAAGTCAGAATCGACGCCATTGAAATATGGCCCACATACTTCCGCGTAACGCCGGTTTTCATTGAACTGGGATCTTAGAGTCTGGTACTCGTACATCGATTGGAAGTCCGCTAGCATTGAGCCTTTCGAGACCTTCGCAGGAGTGGCGAGACAAGTTTTGTATGCGGTTTTCGCTTTCTTATATTCTCTATCGAATATTCGCAGCCATCCTGCATTCGCACAGGCTGCGATATGGAGTTGCAGCGAGTCGGAATCAGGGCAGAGCGAAAGACTAAATCTTTCAGCGATGGCCGCCTCCATATTCTTGATGCGCCTCCTGTCCGAGGTAGCACGTTGAATCGTCTCGACCGCATCCCCGATTTCTAGCCCGGTGTGACGCTTGTCGAGTAGGTCGAAGGGACAGCGATCGATCATCTTTAGTACCGATTTGAAATCGATTACATTCGGCACCCTATCCGCGAGTTCGTCAAGTCCGAGTAGATTCTTAGCTTCGGAAAAGACTGCAATTGCCTCTTCGAGGTCGCTAGTCCACCCGCGAATCGATTGAGTCACCCTTTCAGCTACTGCGAGAGTTTCGCTCGCACTGAAATGGGCTGCGAGGATCTTCCATGCGATATATCCATTGTTTATTTCCTCGATCGTCAGTTCAACGACCGGCTGGAAAATAGCCGCAAGGTCGGAATGGGTTTGACGGTAAGCCTGAACGTTTTGAGCGAACGACTGAACATGATCCAGAGCACCTGCCTGCCGTAATGGTACAAACGCCGCAGATTCTACGCCGCTTAGATCTATGGCAAAAACTTTATCGAGTTTAGCCATAATTTGAGCGATTTCAGCCGGCGTATCTCCGAAAAGGACGGGGGCGTCATTCTCGTCCGAGATTTCTGAAGCAAATCTGCCGACCGTCTCCGTTAATTGTTCGATCAGAGAAACGAGGTCGCCTAGCAATCCAACAAGGATCCGTTGGTCGGCGAGCGTGAGTTCAGGGTTGGTAACACCAAACCATGGATGGGCATCAAGACCGGGCGGAACGTTCGTAACGTTGGAACTATGGGCCGAAACTTCTAAATAGTGGCGGGCGAAATTCTCGGCTAGTTGTCGCCCGCGTTCTATCTTTTTCCGCGTGAAGGATTCGCAAGACGGAACAGTGATCCCCTCGATAATTCCGTCGCCGATCTTACACTGACTCTTAAGTAACTCTCGTCTCCAGAATATCTCGTGGACACTTAAGCCACTCTTACCGAAGTTGGCTCCGATCGCCTTTGCATAGGTTTTGAGCTTTTGCTTCTGTTCCTCGAGCAGCTGCATTTTGTCGTCGAGGCTCGGGGCGTTCCGAAAGGTCTTATGAAGTTCGAGCCGGCGACTAATGTCGTTCAACAGCCCGTCCTTTCGGGTCTTATTAGAATGGAGTTCGAGGCAGAACATGCCCAAGCCGGCATTGTCGAGCCGTCGCCTCACGACCTCCAATGCGGCAAGTTTCTCCGAAACGAACAAGACCGATTTTCCAGCTACGAGAGCCGATGCGATCAGATTTGTAATCGTTTGCGACTTGCCCGTTCCTGGTGGACCTTGAACGACTAAATTCTTTCCGGCCAAGGCGTCTATGATGACGCTGTGCTGAGAGCTATCCGCATTGTCGATCAACGGAGGAACGGAGACGCCTTGGGGGGGATCGTCGAGTTCGTAATCGGTTGCAACTTGAAACTCGCTCATCTGAACGCCTTCAAAAAATTCACGAATCCGCGGATGCGAGCTGATCTCGCTTCCGTCAGGCCAATTCCCGGGAGCAAGATCCCGGTACATCAGGAGTTTTCCGAAGGACAGCAAGGTCAAAGTCACATAGCGGTGAACCTGCCAGCCAGCCTTTGACTTGAGGATCGAACCGAACTTGGCGAAATAGCTTTCCGGCGTATCTTCTTCGCTAAGCGGCGGTAGTTCGAGCCGGAAATCACCCTTCATCTTTTCTTCGAGCGAGATGTTAGCAAGAATGTCTTCGCCCGAATACGAAATAAAGTACCGAAAAGCCCCCGTTGTCGGGTCCGCTTCGCCTCGGCGGAGTGTAGCCGGCAGCAAAAACAGCGGTGCTAGATATGGAGTGCCAGACTCGTCGGTGTCATACCATTCGAGGAAGCCGAACGCCAAGTAAAGCATATTCGTTCCGGTTTCTTCGATGGCTAGACGTGCGTCGCTGGCGGTTTTCGATAGGACTGCCTCAAGCCGGTCTGGGAAGAGTAGCGTCTGGATCTCGTTATCGGTATGGCTCGGTTTGAAACTCTCGGGCCTTGCATTTGACAACTCGTAGGAAGTATTAATACCGTGTCGCTCGGCGACGCTTTTCACGTCATACTGTTCGCCTTGAGGATCGAACAGCTCGACACGCCTCGGTTTAGGAACCGGACCAAAGGACATCTCCTTACCATCAATAAGTTTTGAATAAAGGATGTCGGGTACTTCATCGATAACCCTAAGAGTCGAAGACCGCGTTTCCTTGAAATTGAGCAGCCTGTTACGCTTCGTCAGATCCAAAAGCCGCCTCCGCATACGGTCAAGGCCTTTTTCGATGTCGCCGTGAAAGAAATCCGAACTTACGCTTTGAGGAGCACTTTCCTGATAGGAGTTTTTCTTCTCAGACATAATAGTAAAAAATATCAACTCCGATAAATTTCTATCGAAAAAGGAATCCACGGGTCTTCAAATTAACGTCGATTCACTTACGATAATGCTGGTGTAGTCAAGATTTTGTTGAGAATTGGAATGCTACTAAGGACGCCCGATGCCATAGACCGGTACGCCCGGGTCGAGCGCCTTCCTGTACATCATTATCACTCGTATAAAGGTGTTCGCTCGTACAAATGAAAGCTACCGTGTCGAGTAAATAGTTAGGGATTCGAGGCATTCAAACTATCTAATGATAGCCTAGCTATCGAAAGTCGCCTAACAGGAACCGGATGCCCAGAGAGGGTATTGAAATGTTGCATTTCTCTCCCGGTGAAATTGCTGACTTTTCTGTGGTATCCTTGTCGTCTCGTATCTTTCAAAATGATTAAACTCGAAGATCTGCAGCCCAATGCGATTTTACGGGGGGTGCTCCCAGACAGCATCGTAACGGTTGTCAGCGTTCAATGGTTTGGTTCAGATGCCGTTGAGATGACCTACAAATCGGCCACCGGCAAAGTCGCCAACGAACTTCTTTATCGTGCTGACGAAGATCGCCTTGAGATCGTTGAGAAAGGTCGTCCGTGGAGTTTTGACGGCGACGGCGGTAAATTTCGCTTGGTGTCTGAAGCCCAGCGTATCCATCTCGCTCACCTCTTTGACCCACTTCTTGCGGTCCACACTTCAGTAGTTGAGCCGCTCCCTCACCAGATTACGGCGGTATACGAATCGATGCTACCGAGGCAGCCGTTAAGGTTCCTGCTTGCAGATGACCCGGGTGCTGGGAAAACGATCATGGCGGGACTATTGATCAAGGAGTTGATAGCACGCGGGGATCTTGAGAGGTGTTTGGTCGTCTGTCCAGGCGGGCTCGCGGAACAGTGGCAGGACGAACTTTCGCGAAGATTTAATCTTCCGTTTGAAATATTGACTAATGACAAACTTGAAGCGGCTCGGACAGGTAACTGGTTCCAGGAGACCAAGCTCTGCATAGCGAGACTGGATAAGTTGTCCAGAAACGAGGATGTTCAGGAGAAACTCAAGGCTCCTGATGCTGGTTGGGATCTTATCATCTGCGACGAAGCCCATAAGATGTCGGCAACGTTCTTTGGCGGCGAGGTCAAGTATACCAAGCGGTATCGATTGGCTCAGTTGCTCTCGACCATCACACGAAATTTTCTCCTGATGACGGCCACCCCGCACAACGGGAAAGAAGAGGATTTCCAACTCTTCATGGCTTTGCTTGACGGTGATCGCTTTGAGGGGAAATTCCGGGATGGCGTTCACGTAGCCGATGTATCGGACATGATGCGACGGATGGTAAAAGAGAGTCTCCTTAAGTTCGACGCGACACCTCTTTTCCCTGAACGAATAGCCTATACGGTTCCATATCGACTATCTGGAGCGGAGGCTGCTCTCTATAAGTCTGTAACCGATTATGTGCGTGAAGAATTCAATCGGGCTGAGGCCCTTCAGAATGATAAACGGGCCGGTACGGTAGGATTTGCTTTGACGATCCTGCAGCGCAGGCTTGCTTCGTCGCCCGAGGCAATCTACCAGTCACTCCGTCGCCGTCGAGAGCGATTGGAGAGCAGACTCCGCGAGATGGAAATCCTGGCTCGGGGTGGTAGCGTTGGCATCCTAATACCAAAATTTGAAGAACTGTTTGATGTTGAGGATCTGGAGGACTTCGATGATGCTCCTGATCAGGAAGCGGAGCTTGCTGAAGAGCAGATACTTGACCAAGCGACCGCGGCGGGAACGATCGATGAACTAAAGGCAGAGATAGCAACCCTAAAACAACTCGAATCGCTTGCTTTCGCTGTACGACATAGCGGCGAAGATAAGAAATGGGTAGAACTTGCCTCGCTACTGAATGAGATATTCTCAGCCGGGAAGGCTGAAAAGAGTGATTCAAACTCTCCAGAATTCGTTCGTTCGTCCCAACAGAAGCTCGTTATATTTACCGAACACCGCGACACGCTAAACTACCTTGAAACTCGTATCAAGACCCTGCTCGGTCGAGATAGGTCTGTTGTTGTGATCCACGGCGGGATCGGCAGGCAAGAAAGATTAAACGCCCAGGAGGCTTTCCGGCACGATCCCGAGGTTCAGGTTCTACTCGCGACGGATGCTGCGGGTGAAGGCATCAATCTACAACGAGCCCATCTGATGGTCAATTATGACCTACCTTGGAATCCGAACCGGCTCGAACAAAGGTTTGGCCGAATTCATCGAATAGGACAGACGGAAGTTTGCCATCTATGGAACTTGGTCGCGGATGAGACCAGGGAGGGTGATGTATACCGACGACTGCTCGAAAAACTCGAGGAGGCTCGGAAGGCACTCGGCGGTCAGGTCTTTGATGTGCTCGGGAAACTTCAGTTTCAGGGACACGCATTGCGGCAACTTCTGATCGAAGCGATCCGATACGGTGAGCGACCGGAGATTCGGGCTCGCTTGACCCAGGCGGTCGAGTCAGCTTTTGATCCAGATGAAATCCGCGACCTTTTTGATGAGCGAGCCCTGGTTCGCGATTCAATGGATACGCGACGAGTGAACCGGATCCGTGAGGATATGGAGCGGGCCGATGCTCGCCGACTGCAGCCCCACTACATTGAATCGTTTTTCATAGAGGCTTTCCAACGTCTTGGCGGAGCCATTAAGCAGCGTGAACCGAGGCGATACGAGATCACGAATGTTCCGGCCGTGATTCGCAACCGAGATCGTCTTATCGGGATCGGTGAACCGGTTCAGCCTCGTTATGAACGTGTCGCGTTTGATAAAGCTCTTATCGCTCCACAGGGCCAACCGCTCGCCGCGTTTGTGTGTCCGGGCCATCCTCTGCTCGAAGCAACGATCGATCTAATTCTCGAACGAGACCGCGACCTGTTGCGCCGCGGAGTGGTGCTGGTGGATGAGCGTGATACAGGTGTCCAGCCTCGGGTAGTGTTCTTCCTGGAACATGCCATACAAGACGCATCGAGAACCAGAAATGGTGATCGACGGGTAATTTCAAAACAAATCCTGTACGTGGAGATTGATTCTGATGGACAGGCGAGACATCTGCACTACGCGCCATATCTTGACTACCGACCCCTTGCGGACGGCGAGCCGGGGATCGACCAGATACTCGACCGGCCAGAATGCGGCTGGGTCTCACGCGATCTGGAAATGAAGGCACAAGGCCACGCGATCGAGACGGTTGTGCCAGAGCACCTTGCCGAGGTACGCGACCCCAAGATCGTCCTGATAGACAAGACCGAGGCAGCCGTGAAGGATCGTTTGACCAAGGAGATCAATCACTGGGATCACCGAGCCGAACAGCTAAAACTGCAAGAGCAATCAGGTAAGGTCAATGCGAAACTCAACTCTGACGAAGCCCGTAAGAGGGCCGATATCCTGCAAGCTCGCCTGCAAAAGAGACTATCCGACCTTGCACTCGAACGTCAGATCTCGCCGCTGCCTCCTGTGATTTTAGGCGGAATGTTGGTTGTGCCCGCTGGAATGATCGCGAAAATGACTGGAGATCCCGAAAGACCAAACGGCAATTCCATCAACACGCAAATCTCTGCTGCAAAGGCGCGGGAAATTGTGATGGGGATCGAAAGGAACCTTGGATTTGAACCTACCGACCGTGAATTCGAGAAACTTGGTTATGACATTGAAAGCCGGGTTCCTGGTACCGGCAAACTGCGGTTCGTCGAGGTGAAAGGAAGAGTCAGTGGGGCGGAGACGATCACAGTTACAAAGAATGAGATTCTATACTCGTTAAACAAGCCGGAGGACTTCATTCTCGCGATCGTTGAATTTTTTGATGACGAGACCCATAAAGTTCATTATGTTCGCGAGCCATTCAAGCGTGAACCGGACTTTGGCGTAACGAGCATTAATTACAGCTTTGCTGAGATGCTGGCACAGGCAGGAGAACCATCATGAGTATTTTTGAAGATACAAACCCCAAGGCACTCAAGGAACTTCTCGCAGACGTTCATTCTCGGAATATGGTTTTGCCGGATTTTCAACGAGATTTTGTTTGGGATCCGAGTGCTACACAAGAGCTTATTGTATCGATTGCCAACAACCATCCGGCGGGAAGCCTGTTGCGGGTTCGCGATAAAGAACGTGTGTTTGCTTCCCGCGAGTTTGAAGGGGCACCAAAATCCGATGGACGAATCCATACATTTTTGGTACTTGATGGTCAGCAGAGACTTACCTCACTTTACCAGGCGTTTTATGGGGAAGGTGACCACCGGTACTATCTGAATATCCGAAAGTTACTCGATGGTTTCGACTTTGAAGAGGCGATTTTCCACCTTCGGAGAACGACCCGTAGGGTGCGCGAGTTGGAAGACTTCGAGACCCAGGCCCGAGAAATGATCCTACCGCTAAGCGTCCTTAAAGGTGGGGCCGGCGGTTTTCTCGAATGGCTGTTTGAGGTGACGCATCCGCTGCCCTCGGATGAGCGGGCCAGTTTGATGAAAAATCTCAAAGATTTGAATGATGCTTGGATCAAAACCATCGACGACTACCATTTTCCGGTTGTAACTCTCGCCGATTCGACCACGGCAGATGCTCTTTGTACGATTTTTGAAACCTTGAACCGAACAGGCGTTAAACTTACGGTGTTTGAGTTACTAACCGCTCGCTTCTGGAAGGACGGGATTCGCCTGCGCGAGATTTGGGACATTTCGAGAGAGGAGCATCCGATCATTGCTGAGTTCGATGTTGATCCGTATTACCTATTGCAGGCGATCGCCTTGCTCAGTCGTCCCGCACCTTCGTGTAAAAAGAGCGACGTACTCAACTTAACTGCTGCAGACTTCAACGAGTGGTGGCCCAAAGTTGTTCGAGCTGCTGCCGACGGCCTTACCATACTTCGAGACGATTGCGGGGTAGTCCTCCCTAAATGGATGCCTTATGCAACGATGATGGTGCCGATCACTGCTGTACTCGCGAAGTCAGGCCCCGACAACACCGCAAAGTCGGGGGCAAACCGGGAGAAAATTAAACGATGGTTCTGGTGTTCGGTTTTCGGCCAGTCTTATGAGAATGCCCCAAACAGTCAGGGAGCAAAAGACTTAACGGAATTGCTCCGATGGTTTGCTGCCGAGACTGAGCCCGAGTCCGTCAGTACGCTCCGCTTCGATCCAAACTCGTTGCGGGATGTGACGCCTCGCCAGAGGGCGATCTATAGAGGAACCATCTGCCTTATCCTCAGTTCTGGATCTCCTGCCCGCGATTTTCATACGCAGGCGGTGATCACCGGAAAACTTATGAAAGAGGAGTCGATCGACGATCACCATATCTTTCCTGCTGACTTCCTTCAGAAGGTCAAGAATATCGACAGTTCTAGGGAACGCGACTGCATTGTAAATCGCACATTAATCGATGGAACCACGAATAAGAAGATCAGTAATCGGGCTCCGTCCGATTATCTTCGGACAATCAAGGAAACGACTGGATTTCCGTTCGACGCGATCTTGGAATCGCACTGCTTGCCGACAGGCGATATTTCTCCATTTTGGACTGACGATTATCAGGGCTTTCTGGTTTGGCGACAGGAGCGGCTCTGGAATGAAATAAAGCGGGTAACGGGTATTACTGGGGCGACCGACCTCGAATCCCCGAATATCGCGTATTGAGGATAAGAATGTTAGATCGCCCGTGCCATCGGCAGCTTACTTTATTCGACGAACCTGATGAGCCTCTCGACAGCGAGGAGGGCGTGCAGAAGGACGGCATAGACCCAACTCGTGCAGACATCAAGGATGGCCTCGACGAACTCTTTGCAATCGCCGGTAAGTACCGCTCGGGTAATGAATACATGAAATTATTGAACTTCGTCAAGGGGTTCAGATTCTATTCACCGTTCAACGCCATGCTTATTCATACTCAGAGACCGGGTGCGAAGTATGTTGCAACCCCTAAACGATGGTCTGAGCGGTATGGTTATAATGTAAAGGTTTCGGCAACGCCCATAACGATACTGCGGCCGATGGGGCCGGTTATGTTTGTGTTCGACGTTACCGATGTGGAGCCGGGGCCCTGGGCTCGACCGCTGCCGCCCGAAGTCGTCAATCCGTTCGATATACGAAGAGGAACAATCGGGAACGAACTCGATCTTACGATCGCGAACGCGAAGCGAGATGGTATCAGCATTTCGGATCATCAGGCTGGGTCACAGCTCGCCGGGTCGATTAGGCGGGCACCAAATCCGGGTACTCTCAACGCCGTTAAATCCAAAAGGCCGGATCTGACCTACGAGACGGTGCCAAAGCGTTATGAAATGCTCCTGAGCACGCATTTATCTAAAGAAGCTCGATACGCAACGCTTGTCCACGAACTCGGTCATTTGTATTGCGGTCACTTGGGTACGCCCGACCCCAAATGGTGGCCGAACCGGTCCGGTCGATCACGAGTAGCTGAAGAGTTCGAGGCAGAATCTGTTTCCTATTTGGTTTGCGGTCGTCTCGGCATCGAGACGACATCCGACGAGTATTTATCGGGGTATCTGCAGGCTGCCAAAGGCGAAGTGCCTGAGATAAGTGTTGATACGATCCTGCGTGCCGTAACTCTTATCGAGAAGATGGGGAAGGATTATCTGCCGCTGAGACCGAAGAAGAAGGCTCAATAGTAAGGCGCGATGTAACTAAGAAAGAAATTTATCGATGTAGGGCTGCCGTTGGAGGCGGTAAAGAATCGATTGGACAGACCAAATACAAAATATGAAAAAAATAAATGAGCCATCCAGATCCATGCGGGCATTTCCGGTCTCGCCATCCCCGCAGGAGTATAAGAAAGGATTCGAAGCTATCAGGCCACGCCTGTCGGATATGCAGCTTTCGCTTCTGCGGGCCCACTACGGGTCGCCGGGCCATGTTGCCACGGTGCAGGAACTTGCTCGTCTATGCGGGATAGAGAGCTGGCGAACAGTTAACCGGCAGTATGGCGAAGTGGCGAAGCTCCTGCTGACGGAGATGGGATACGGCAAGCCTCGCAACTACGATGGCGAGCTATGGCTGATCGGCATTTGCATCTGGTATGCCCCGATGGCGATGTTCATGCGCCCGGAGGTTGCGGTAGCGCTCGAAGAGCTAGGGTGGGTTAGTTAGATCGTCTTCTCGGTAGCTGGCATTGATTGCGAGACTCTCACGGTAAAGGGCGTCCCGATTTGATCGTGGAATAATGGAACTCAGAAAAAGACTTATCGAAGTAGCGTTACCGCTCAAGGCGATAAACAAGGTGTCGGCGAGGGAGAAGTCGATTCGGCATGGGCATCCCAGTACGCTGCATTTGTGGTGGGCTAGGCGGCCGTTGGCGGCGGCTAGGGCGGGCAGAAGGAAGATTTTGGAGTAACCAGCGTGAAATGTAGTTTAGTTGAATTGATCAGCTCCGCAAAACAGCCGTGCTGAAGGGTGACGCAGCGATTCGTGCACGATTGGTAAAAGTATGAATAAAGATATTGCAAAACGGTTGGCGACGGATCTTCCCCGATTCTACACTTTCTTCGTTGAGGAGAAAGGACACCGTGATAGCCCGACACTCCGTAAGACATGGTCACGCGCGTTTATGCAGGGCTTCGAAACGGCACATCGATGGATAGCACTTCCGGAGAAACCAAGCGTCGACGGTCTGTACCTGATTGCAACTAAAAACGAAGACGATGCCGCGAAAACACGACTTGCGTACTACAGGACGGAGGAAGACAAATGGGTCTGGTTTGTTAGCGGCGGAGTAATCGAGATTCACGGAGTCGTCGCCTGGCAGCATACCCCAGCCGACTGGAAGCCCGAATCTGACGACAATGGCATGAAAAAATACTTGTCGTATTTGGGCCTCGGAACAACTTTTAAGTCACTGGGGAATTTTCTTGGTGACTGCATGGAACTTCACGGCGTCTTCTCGGATGGTCGGAAGTGGGGCATCTTTCAAAGATCAGGTGAATGGGTTTGCGAAATGGACGACCTCACTTATCGGACGTCGACGCTAGTCTCTGCTCTTCGATGGTTCATCTCCCAAAAACGGAGGGGGAGACCACGCCCCGGATCTGACTCTCGGGTCAACGGATAATCGGCTTAATTTTACTCCTAATGGTTCTATGAAGTTAAGAAAGAAACTGATCGAAGTAGCTTTGCCGCTTGAGGCGATAAATAAGGCGTCGGCAAGGGAGAAGTCTATACGACACGGGCATCCGAGCACACTGCATTTGTGGTGGGCTAGGCGGCCTTTGGCGGCAGCGAGGGCGGTTATTTTTTCGCAAATGGTGGATGATCCTTCGGAGTATGTCGATACGCTGAAGATGGACGACAAGCTGCGCAAAAAAGCGGAGAAAGTGCTCAAGGATCGGCATCCGGTTTGGGTTACCGCAACCGAAGTAAAGAGAAAGGCAGATGAGGCCGGTATTGATTCGCCCGATCCGGGGCCGGAGCCGACTCTGGACGACATTATCGCGGAGCAGGAACGCGACCGGCTGTTCAAGATCATCGAGGAGCTTGTTCTTTGGGAAAACACGACGAACGAGACGGTGCTTGATAAGGCCCGGGCGGAGATCTGGCAGAGTTGGCGACGAACTTGTGCGGATAATGCCGATCATCCGCGGGCGAAGGAGCTTTTTGACCGGAACAAGCTGCCAGCGTTTCACGATCCGTTTGCGGGCGGCGGCGCTTTGCCGCTTGAGGCGCAGCGGCTGGGGCTTGAGGCTTATGCTTCGGACCTCAACCCGGTAGCGGTGCTGATCAACAAGGCGATGATCGAGATACCGCCGAAATTTGCCGGGATGCCGCCGGTCAACCCTGAATGGCAATCGAGGAGCGACACGGAAAAGGCTCTGAAGGTTTGGAAAGGAGCCGAGGGTCTTGCCGAAGACGTCCGCTACTACGGCAGATGGATGCGCGACGAAGCCGAAAAACGTATCGGCCATCTTTACCCAAAGGTCGAGATCACCGAGGAAGTAGCAAAGGATCGCCCGGACCTCAAAAAATACATCGGAAAAAAGCTAACCGTCATTGCGTGGATCTGGGCACGGACGGTGAAGAGTCCGAACCCAGCGTTTCGCGATATAGATGTGCCATTGGCGTCATCGTTCATGCTTTCCAAGAAGGTAGGGAAAGAGACTTTCGTGCAACCGGTCGTTGATGGAAAAGATTACCGCTTCGAGGTCAAAGTCGGAGGAGCCGAGAAATCTGAGTTGGCTAAATATGGGACAAAGAACGGTAGTAGTGGCACAAGTTTCTTCTGCCTTGTTTCCCGCACGCCTATGCCATTCGAGTATCTAAGATCTCAAGGAAAGCAAGGTCAAATGGGGGCTCGCCTAATGGCGGTTGCTCTTGAAGGAGAAAGTGGGCGTGTTTACATCTCCCCAACGTCTGACATTGAAGCACTTGCGCGGGTAGCGGTTCCTCAAAATGTGCCTGACACAGACCTTCCTGAAAAGGCCCTCGGTTTCCGGGTTCAGGAATATGGGATGAAGCGATGGCGCGATTTATTTACGCCTCGTCAGTTACTGGCTCTCTCGACCTTCTCTGATTTAATCTCCGAGGTGCGTGAAAGAATCGCTAATGATCGAAAGAAAGTGGTTGACCGAGGGGAGCGGGAGCATGCCGAACATGACGCAGCGAGACCCAGTTTGACCTATGCGAATGCAATTGCTGTTTATCTAGCATTCAATCTAGATCGATTGATGATGCAGTTTTCAACGCTATCGGTCTGGAGCAGCAATCCAGCACATGAACTTGTTGTAAACATGTTTTCGCGTCAAACACTTTCAATGACGTGGGATTTTGGCGAGGTTAATCCCTTCTGCGAGGCGGCCAGTTGGCACAAGTGTTTGGATTTCATCGTTAAGACGATACAGAACTTTGGAGATCACTTTGGGAAAGCTACCGGCCATACACATCGATTAGATGCTCAATCTCAAAACCTATCGGACGGGAAGGTTGTTTCCACCGATCCGCCTTATTATGACAATATTGGTTACGCTGACCTTTCGGACTTCTTTTATATCTGGTTGCGTCGGTCGCTGAAGCCCGTATTTGCGGACCTCTTTTCGACGCTGACGGTTCCCAAAGTCGAGGAACTCATTGCGACCCCTTTTCGACATGCCAGCAAGGCGAAAGCGGAACAGTTCTTTCTCGAAGGAATGACTATGGCAATGAACCGTCTGTCCTCGGCGGCCCATCCTGCTTTTCCTGTGACAATTTATTATGCGTTTAAGCAGGCCGAAACGGAGACTGGCGGCGGTACCGCAAGTACTGGATGGGAGACTTTTTTGGATGCGGTAATTCGTGCTGAATTCGCAGTATCGGGAACTTGGCCGGTACGAACCGAAAGACCGACTGGCGTAAAGACGGGCGTAAATGTGCTTGCCTCAAGTATTGTGTTGGTGTGCCGAAAACGAATTGTGGACGCTACCACAGTGACACGTCGTGAATTCGTCAACGCGCTCAAATCCGAACTTCCCGACGCTCTTCGACATCTCCAGCGCGGCAACATCGCACCGGTCGATCTTGCACAGGCGGCGATCGGGCCGGGAATGGCGGTTTACACAAGGTATGAAAAGATTCTGGATGCCGAGGGCAAGCCGCTCTCGGTCCGTGATGCTCTGGCGCTGATTAACCAGACGCTCGACGAGGTGCTGGCCGAGCAGGAAGGCGATTTCGACGCCGACACCCGCTGGGCACTTGCGTGGTTCGAGGAATTTGGCTTCGAGGCGGGCGAATACGGCCGTGCCGAAACGCTCTCAAAAGCCAAGAACACATCGATCGCCGAGATGGCCGATCCGCGTACAAGCCCGATCCTTGAAGCAAAGGCCGGCAAGGTCCGTCTGTTCCGGCCCGACGAGCTTCAGGAAAACTGGACGCCGGAAAGCGACGGCCGCCTAACCGTCTGGGATATGGTGCATCAACTCGTTCGCGTCCTCGAAAAAGACGGCGAATCGGCCGCCGCCCGTATCGCTGCCCAACTAGGAGCCAGAGCAGAAACCGCCCGCGAACTCTGCTACCGCCTCTACACCCTCTGCGAACGCAAAAAACGCGCCGCCGAAGCGCTCAGCTACAACGGCCTTGTCCAATCCTGGCCCGAGATCATGCGGTTGTCGCAAGAACAAGCGTCGGCACCAACAGCCACGCAGGGAGAAATGTTCGATTAAATAACATATGACTACACAAGAACCAATGGACCCAATTCGGAGGGCTTCTCTCGCTAAGCGTGGATTTACTGCCGACTCGACACATATGGACACAGAAACTGAGGAGCTGAAGCAACATATCCTGCGTCATGGAGGCGAGGCCGTCGTGGTACTGGGATCCGTTCTGGATCGGGAGAAGATCTTGATACGCGGGATATATTTGAGCGGCGAGGATTCGCGGCTCGTCGATGCTCGGCATCACGGCCAGTGCCACGCGAACTCGGCGGCGAATTTTAAGATGCACGGCTATATCATAATGACGGGCTTCGCTCTGTCTGAGGATGGCGTATGGAGGCAGCACTCCTGGAACCTCGAAAGGGAAATGGGACAAATAATAGAAACGACCGTGCCGCGGATCGCATATTTTGGCTACGAGCTTAGTGAAGCCGAAGCAGTTGAATTTGCTGAGTATAATTCTCAGGAGGAGCCGATATATAAATCTACTGAATCCGAATTGCCTATGATTGACCTGATCCTCCTAAGGCGGCCAGACAACAGCGAGATCACAAATCTAGACAATAGGATAGAGGTGTGTTTTGAGCACTCGCTTAATGATGTCGATAAGGACATAGTCCGGCTTTGGGTGTTGGAATCCGTGGATGGACGCTATTTTCTCTCGTTATCGGTCGATGCTGAGGAGATAGAGGGCGATGAGGATGCAAAGTACAAGACCCGAATCACTTCCGAGGAGTTTCTTGAGTATGTTCCGGCTACCGAGATCCTTCATATCGGATTACTCGACAAAATATCAAAGCTCGGTGGAATGGCTGAAATTCTCGAGATCGAAGATGAGACCGACGAGCAGGAATATCTTATGTCGATCTCAGCGGCTCGTTATGCTGAAATAGACGAATTATTAGGGCGGTGACGCAGGGGACCGCATTAGTGCTGCATAAGAAATAAGTGAGCTAAGTTTATGAACGTCGGAATTATCGAGGTCACAGACGGGAACATTCGGAATGATTCCCTCAATCTTGCTTCAGTGATGGAGATCTTTCCTTCATCCGCGATCGGCGGTACTTCAAAAACGGCGGCCGCTCCCAGTGTTCTGGAACTTCATATCGGATTTGACGAACCCGTAGAAACCGATATTGCGGGGGACAAGAAGATGTTTCGCAAGCGAGCGTGGGTTGGAAAATTCTTCAAGCGCCACGACCTGAAAGCGGGCGATAAAGTCGTTATCGAAAAGATGGGTGAATTTCGCTATCACATCTACCCACAACGAGGCTAAGACCTTCTAACTTCAGTATGGCAATTTCAAATTACGAACGTGTTGGAAAGGCGATGGAGCTGCTCAAGTCAGGACTTGGGCCGTTTGTAGACCGTGAGGTCCAGTCTGCGATCGAGCGAGGCCGCGTGACGGCGGATATCCTCGCTCCGTTTATGGCAGATCCGAAGATCGGGAACAAACCTCCGTCCGAATGGGATGTTGCGGCCTTGCTGAAGATGATGTGGGATACGTGGAACCATATCTTCGCCGCAACTCTCGGCTACGCGGAACGGGGACTAGTCTCAGAGCTGCGTAACCACCGGAACAAATGGGCACATCAAGAGGCTTTTTCGGGCGACGACGCGGATCGTGCTCTCGACTCTACGGAGCGGTTACTCGCGGCCGTCTCAGCACCCGAGGCCGACGAGGTTCGTAAGATCAAAATGGAACTCCGGCGCCTGATCATGGAGGAGCAGGTTCGGGGTGAGAAACGCAAGGCTGGCGGTTCGCTTATCGAGGCAGCCGCCGCGAGCACACTAAAGCCCTGGACTGAGATCGCAACGCCCCACAGAGATGTGGCGAGCGGAAACTATCAGCAGGCGGAATTTGCGGCCGACCTCTGGCAGGTTCACCTCGGAGAAGGCTCTGACGAGTATCGCAATCCAGTTGAATTTTTTAAGCGGACCTTTCTGACTGAAAGCCTCGGACGACTCCTCGAAGGAGCGGTCGAGCGGCTTTCAGGAAAAGGCGGCGATCCCGTTGTACAGCTTCAGACGAACTTTGGCGGCGGCAAGACGCACTCGATGCTCGCACTCTTTCATTTGTTCTCTGGGGCGACTGCAAGCGAACTCGCGGGCGTGGACGAGATCATCAAAAAAGCGTCGGTGGATAAGGTGCCGAAGGCTAATCGGGTCGTCCTCGTGGGAAACAAGATCCCGCCGGGAAGTGTCGCTGTAAAGGCAGACGGAACGGAGGTTCGGACTCTCTGGGGTGAACTTGCGTACCAGCTCGGCGGTAAAGAAGCGTTCGCTAAGGTAGCGGAAGATGACCGAAATTCGACCAACCCGGGAGATAAACTCCGCGAGCTTTTCGTTGAATATGGCCCTTGCCTGATCCTCATCGATGAATGGGTTGCGTATGCGCGACAGCTTCACGATCAGAGCGATCTGCCGGCGGGTGGTTTTGAGACACAATTTACCTTCGCTCAAGCGCTCACCGAATCTGCGAAATTGGCCGGGAATTGCTTGATCGTCATCTCACTTCCTGCGTCGGACACTTCTGGTTCGCCGCATACTCGGGCGGACGATGTGGAGGTTGGCGGAGTACGCGGACGCGAAGCCCTTGATCGGCTGCGTAACGTTGTAGGCCGCGTAGAATCATCATGGCGGCCAGCCAGTGCTGAGGAAGGCTTCGAGATAGTTAGGCGCCGATTATTCGAGCCGATGTCTGCCGATCAATATAAGCATCGTGACGTGACTGCTCGAGCGCTGGCGGAACTCTATCGGCAGCAGCATCAGGAATTTCCGCCAGAGTGCCGCGAGTCGGATTATGAAAAGCGAATAAAGGCCGCATATCCGATCCACCCGGAGATATTTGACCGACTGTACACCGACTGGTCAACGCTGGTTAAATTCCAGCGAACTCGTGGCGTGCTACGTCTGATGGCCGCAGTCATACATACGCTTTGGGAAAAGGGCGACAAGAACCCAATTATTTTGCCATCGCTGATCCCCATCGACGACCGACGGGTTCAGTTTGAACTTACCCGATATCTTTCCGATGAGTGGGTTCCGATCATAGATAAAGATGTTGACGGACCAAACTCGCTGCCAATGAAAATCGATGGAGAAATCACGAATCTAGGGAAGATACAGGCGTGTCGTAGAGTCGCCCGCACGGTTTACCTCGGTTCGGCGCCAACGTCTTCGGCGGCGCACCGCGGAATTGAAGATCGACGAATAAAACTCGGGTGCGTGTTGCCAGGTGAATCGCCAAATCTGTTTGGTGACGCTCTGCGCAGGCTGGCAGGTGCCGCGACTTATCTCTATCAGGACGGTAACCGATATTGGTATTCGACCCAACCAACGGTGACCAAGTTGGCCGAAGACCGTCGCGAACAGCTCAAACATAATCCCGATAAGACGTCGATGGAGATCGACAAGCGCATTCGGGCAAACATGGCTGAACGCGGCGAGTTTCGGCGTATCCATGCTCTGCCCGCCTCTAGCAATGACGTTCCAGATGATCTCGATGCTCGGTTGGTTGTTCTTGGGCTTGAGCACTACTATTCGAAGGATTCGAACAGTCCGGCCGAGTCAGCAGCTCGGCTGATACTAGAATCGCGGGGCAATTCGCCCAGGCTTTATCGAAACACACTGGTGTTTTTAGCTCCTGATCGTACACGTCTACAGGACCTCGACGAGGCGATTCGCTCATATTTAGCCTGGGAGTCGATCCTGCGGGAAAAGACTGATCTTAACCTTGATCCGCATCAGGTCACCCAAGCGGAGAATCAGATGCGGTCGGCTGACGCAACTGTGAATGCCCGCATACCTGAAACTTACCAGTGGCTGTTAGCTCCTTCACAAATAAAACCGACCGATGCGGTCGAATGGAAGGCTCTTCGACTGACTGGTACCGACGCCCTCGCCGTTCGAGCGAGCAAGAAGCTGAAAAGCGAGGAGATGCTTTTGACGAGCTTCGGAGGAACCCGCCTGCGAATGGAACTAGACAGGATACCGCTGTGGAGAGGGCAGAGCGTGGAGATCCGGCAGCTTGTTGAGGACTTTGCTCGATACCTGTATTTGCCACGTCTGAGCGAGCCAGCAGTACTGCTAGGGGCGGTAAAACACGGGGTAAGTTTGTTGAGTTGGGGAGTCGAAACGTTCGCTTTTGCTGAGGGCCACGATGAGCAGAATAGCCGGTTTCGAGGAATGCAGCATGGAGCCAACATCCATCTCGTCGATGCTGATGGTCCAGGACACTTGGTTCATCCAGATGCAGCTATTGCTCAGATCGAATCAGAAAAATCCCTGATTGGAATTCATAATTCGGCTGGTCAGCAAGATAATGGAAACGACGCCCCGCCGCTTCCGCCCGATCCTGCGGGGGCCGGAACATCTTCCGCTCCGGGGGCAACTTTGCCAAAACGGTTTTTTGGAACCGTTTCCCTTGATCCGACGCGAGTCGGACGCGACGCCAGCCAGATCGCGGACGAAGTCGTCGCGCATCTGTCGGGGATCGTAAATGCGACCGTCAAGGTTACGCTGGAAATAGAAGCTGAAATCCCGTCCGGGGCTCCAGAGAGCCTTGTCAGGACTGTAACTGAAAATAGTCGAACCCTTAAATTTTCAAACCACGGGTTCGAATCGGAATAGGGCAAGACGGATTCAGGTACCAGCGAGGAGTAATTTCCGGCGAAATCATTGGAGTTGCTTGAGAAGATGATTCACTGCTACAAGTGTGACAATAACGTCCCTGACGACATGGTCTTTTGCACAAATTGCGGCGAACGGCTGGTCGTTTATGGAGACGACTTCGTCATACCTAACATCGGGCAAAAGCCGAACGATCAAGAGTTCGAAACCGTCGTCCGAAAGCCTGTCGCAGAAACGTCTCACACGGTTAGCTTCGCAACTGCCTTACCACCTTCACGCTTTTCTACATTCGCAAAGTGGATCGGAGGAACGGTTGCCGCTGCTTCGTTCGGTAGTTTGATCGCAGTCGCACTTTTTGCCATGTTAGGCATTGCGGGAGCCGTGATGCTTGGGCTATTTGATCCGCCGCAACCGCAGAAAACACCAGAGCCAGTAAAAGAATACGTATACATCACAGTCACGCCAACGCCTGCGAAGAAAGAAGTAACGACCAAAGAATTTACGCCGCCTCCGCCACCACCAGAAACGCCAAAGCCGAAGAGCATTGAGCCACCGCCCAGTCCGTATAACAGCGCATTAGCGAATGCCATGAACGTCGCACGTCGGGCAGAATGTCGTGTTGTAAACGGGCGAAACGGCACTGTAAACCTTCGACGCTATTGTGATGAAATTAACTGCGACGAGAATCCTGAAACAATGGCGAGTTCCTTACCGGTCGGATCTACAGTTTACAAGACCGGCGGCGTAGCTGGATTAGGTCGAATGCGTTGGACCGAAGTCGTCGTCGGCGGAAAAACGTTTTTCGTCGCGGCGAGCAAATTATCGTGCAACTAGTCGGGCAACCTGAAACCAGGTGGTCGACTTTGCTCGGGTCGTAAAAGTTACCGCGATTGATAATTTCAAATCTCTAGACGAAAAGACCCGACCACGGTAAACGTTACTCAAATCGAAGGATCACGGAGCTATCTAGTCTTCGCGACCAAACGAAGACCTACGTGCTTGTGTTTAGTCGTTGGAGAGAGGCGTCCGCGATAGGATGAGCGTAAGAACCGGGATTCGTAGTTGTACGCACCACCGCGAAGTGCACGTTCCTTTCCTTGAGTTGGGCCTTTCGGATCGGTTAGGGGAGTTGGTGGCTTTTCGTTATACCAGTCTTCACACCATTCCCAGACGTTGCCGCTCATATCAAATAGACCGAAAGCGTTTGGCAACTTTGTTCCAACAGGGCGTGTTCGACCATCGGAGTTTTGGTTGTACCATGCCGAGTCCTTAAGATTCCCAAACGACGTGTTGGCAGCACCCGCATTAGCGGCGTATTCCCACTCAGCTTCGGTCGGAAGTCGGTAAATAAACCCGTCGTTGTTGGCGTTCAGCTTCGAGATGAATCGCTGAGCGTCTTCCCAGGACACGTTCTCAACCGGGCAGTTTCCACCGCATTTACTGAAGCCGCTAGGATTGAGTCCTATCGCGGTAAACCACTGTATCTGAGTGACTTCGTACTTGCCCATCCAGAAGCCTTCTGTAATCGTCACTTCGCGTGTTGGGCGTTCGGATCTATCCCCGTCGCTTGAACCCATTGTAAACTTGCCGCTGGGGACCCAGACCATCTCGATACCGCTGGGTGACGTTCGTGTCTCGCCCGGCGAGGCCGTTGACGCAGAACTTCCAGCGATGGGGGGAGGGCCAAGGGGCTGGGCACCAGGTGGACGGCTTTTCTGGGTGCCCGACAGAAAACCCACCTCAGGAACTGGAATTGGAACGGTCGGTCGCCGAGCGGCCACACCGGACGCGGTCGGACGAGGTGATGGAAAATCAAAAAGAATGTCACCGATGCGGATCGTGAAGACGGCGGCTGGAGCCTTTTTTCTCTTGAAGTATATCAGCCCGCTTACGGATTCCTTTGCGAAGACCGTATTGGCTTTCATTGCATTAGAAACGTAGTAATTACTCTTGTTAGCCGCGTTTTCATCGCGGGCTCTAATCCTCGCATCGGACTGAATTCGAGCTAGCAGATCCGGGGTGCTAATGGTCGTAGTGGTGGTGCCAGAATATGAACCGGACGCGGTGAAAAATCCCCCAGATCCCAATCCGTTCAGGTCTATACTGCCAGAAGTATTTGACTGAATCGTTGTCGTATTTCTAGCAAAACTCGATAGCACGGCATCGAGGACGTTGATCCATCTAGCCCGGCGTTTGAGTTTGCTGGTAATCTCTTGACCCGAGATCGGTACGAGTCGCTCGGCAGTTCCAGAAAAATCAGCGGTTTTCCATGCGAAAAGTATCGACTGATAAGGATCGGCCAATATTCTCTGATCCGATTTGTTCGTGATGTATGTATCCGCAAGAATGTAATCGCCATCATCGCCAATTATGACAGTTACCGCCAATTCGCCGATCTGGATAATCTGTATTGTCCCGTCATTCGCGACCCAGTGATCGCAGGAGGCGTTCAGTTCGGACTGCTCTTCAGTGGTGAACCCCATCGATCTGCATGAATTCTCTTCCGTCCAAAGAACTCGCTTCGGTTGCTGACCAACCAGAAAAGAAGAACAACTGAGGCCAAAAGCTACTGAAAGGAGAAATCTGCCTGCAAACTTCATATTTGGATAGGAACGTCCCAATTATAGATGGAAAATCACAAAATACAACACAGATGAGGTTTGGAGCGTTATCGTCCCTTAGCTATGCACAATTGAAAACTGGAACTCTTCGAGGTCATGGTCTGACGATAAGGGATGAGTAGAGATTCGGCGGGAATAGGTGATCGCGGTCATCGAGGTGGCGCTAGGAAGCGTTGAATGCTTAGGGGGACATGCCCAAACAAGAGATCCGCGATGGAACGGATTATCGGTGGATGTCGAAGTACGGGGCGTAAAATCAGTGAACCCGAACGGGAGGTCGCGAAACAAAGAATAAGCCAGAATTGAGCCTGAATAGTCCAACATTTAGTCCAACAAGCGAAAAGACGATCTGTGGGACTGTCCTATACTTTTGTAAACCATTGTA
>JALHMV010000007.1 GCA_022843855.1 Patescibacteria group bacterium | reverse complement strand
TGGTACAGTTTCCTAGATAACGATGGGTCAAAAACAGACTCAGTTTGGGAATGTACGTTAACCGAAATTGTTTCGGTGCTTTTGAGGCAGGAGCCTAACCTGAACGACCGAGAGCACCGTATCAACCACGAAATTCGCGTTCCACAGGTTCACCTCATCTTAAACGATGGCGAATCGCAGGGAACAGTTTCGACTCAAGAAGCGCTCCGTATGGCGCGCGAGTCGGGATTTGATCTTGTCGAGATCGCGCCAAAGGCTGTTCCGCCAGTAGCGAAGTTGCTTGATTACAACAAGTTTCGCTACGAGCAGGAAAAGAAAGCGCGTCAATCGGCCAAATCCGCTAAAAACCCACAACTGAAAGAAGTGCGGTTAAGTTTTCGGATTGGTTCACACGATATCGAAACCAAGGCTAAGCGTGCTCGTGAGTTTATGGATGAAGGTCACTTCATCAAGGTTATGATCGTCCTGCGCGGCCGAGAGAACGTTTTTCCCGATAAGGCAAAGCAAATTCTCGAAGAGTTTCGCATCGCTACTGATGCAGTCGTTGAGCAGCCGGTCGTCCATCTCGGTAACAGAGTCCACGTTATTCTAAAAGCAAAAAAATAAGATGCCAAAAATTAAAACCCGTAAAACAATTCGCAAGCGCGTCATCGGTCTCACCGCCGACAAACTGCTCCGTCTGCGCAAACAGTCCAACCAGCATCGTGCTCGGTTCAAATCGACGCGCAGCCTACAAAACTCCGCACAAAGCCAGACAACGACCCGAACGATCGCTAAAAAGATTAAGAGGTTTATCTAAATGGCACGAGTAAAACGCGGCCTTCAGGCTCGCAAACGACATAAGAAGATTTTTGGGCTAGCGAAAGGCTACAAGCTCGGTCGAAAAAACATTTTCCGACACGCCAAACAGGCCGTGATTAAAGCTGGTCAGTTCGCGTATCGAGATCGTCGTAACAAAAAGCGCGACTTTCGTCGTCTGTGGATTGTTCAGCTTAACGCCGCTGTTCGTGCTCACGATCTTAGTTACAGCGTCTTCATCAACGGTCTTGATAAGTCCGGACTAAATCTCAACCGAAAAGTTCTTTCCGAGATGTCTGCCAAAGCGCCGGAGCAGTTTGCCTCGGTTGTGAACCAGGTTAAGGCCGCCCTCGAAAAAACAAAGTAAAGATTTTACCTACAACTGAAAAAACCGATTTAGGAGCGGCGAATGAGCCGCTTCAATCGGTTGAGGACCTCGCCTTCCCGAAGAGCTGGTCCGTGAAGTCTCAGGAAAACAACGTAAGTTCCAACGACGATCAGTAAATGAGATACGGCTTCGAGTCGGGTGTAGCTTTCGCCAAAATCCGCTTTGAGCGTCTTCAGTAGCAGTTCGCTGAGGAAGAGCGCCTCGGTGGCCAAAAAGAACACAACACCGTCTCGAAGTTTTTTATTCTGCCAGATGTAAAAACAGACGCCCGCAATAATTAATCCGACAACTCCGCTCAAAAGGTCGACTGGATAGGTGCCGTTAATCGTTAGGAATGATCCGGTCTGCCCTGGTGTGCAGAGCGAGAGCTGACAGCCAAACTTGCCGACAGCCCAACCGATCAGGAAGCCGATAGCGCCGATATCGACAAGCGGCCAGACGGGGAGATTTTCTCGTTTAAGGCTGAAAAGGAAAACGGCAAATCCGGTCAGGATGCCGGGTAGCGCGGTTAGGCCGCCCTGCCAAAAGTAGAAGATTTGCCAGAAGCTCTGAAACTGTTCGTGATAGAGGAAGTAGTAGCCGATCCGGGCGCCGACAAGTCCTCCGAGCAGCGTATAGAGAACGAGATCGAAGAGCGGTGCGGTTGGTAGTCGACGAACTCTCGCGGCCCAGTACAGAAACAGTCCAGAAAAAAGCGTTCCGAGCGCGATAAAAGCGCCGAACGAGTAGAGCTTAAATTTTCCGATCGAAAATAATACTGGGTACATCCCAATTTCGGCTTCAACTATCGCACGGATCCGATCAGAGGTCAATCGAACCTGGTGACTTCTGTGGCTACGGACGGTACAATACCTGATAAGGTCGCTTAGCTCAGCTGGTAGAGCACTACATTCACACTGTAGGGGTCAGTGGTTCAAGTCCACTAGCGACCACTCCCAGTAGTGGATTTGGGTTGACCATATCCCAACCAGTTCGAACTTTTGATGTGTGCGGATGCGATCCTTAAAAACCCGGTAGGTGCACTGAGGCAAGCATATTATCCCGCTAGTAAGTCTCATTGGTTGCTTTGAGCAACCGGGAGATATGTCGGTCTCTTCGTAAGCATGAGGTACATCTTATGTCCCATCATAATGATGCACCCGGCATGCGTGGTTATCGTTCCCGTAACGAAACCGGCCCGCTTCGTGAGAAGCGCGGAGATACGCACGTCGGTACCGTTGAGAAGCAATACGGAATAGATTTCAATGTCCGTTCCGATATGCATCTTGACACCCTCCTCGCCGAAAGAGGAGTAGAGTCTCTGAATGACCTGATCACAGGTCGTTAGTTGATTCGACCTTAGTATACACCTACCGGGTTTTTGGGGATTGTACGATCTATGTATAAATACGCTTTCATTTGAACGCATAAAGAGAAACAAGGCTCTTTAGAGTTAAATACTCCTTAGGACGCTTAATAGCTTCCCATTGATGAAAAGTCGCTGTTTCTTATAGATTCCTGCCCGATCTAACACCTCGTGCTTTACGAGAATGGTTAAGTAGCGGTGAGCGGTTTTCTTATCCAACTCTAGGTCTCTTACAATCATTGGCGCAGTAACCATGAGTTTAGTAAATGCATATTCAAGAACCTTGACTAAGCCTAAATGCGCCCGCTCATTCCCTATCTTGCTCCTACATTCGTCAAAGAGTTCCTTGATTTTAATACCAACTTCCAATGTTTGCTTCGCCTGTACCTCTATCCCTTTTAGGTAATAAAGTAGCCAGGAGTACCAGTCTTCGTTCTGATCAACTCCCGACAGTTTATCCATATAAGTGGCTTTATCTTTGTCGAAGTAGCCACTTATGTAAAAAACAGGGAGTTTAAGCAGCTTTTGGTCAACCAGATAGAGTGGGATAATTAACCGTCCCGTGCGACCATTGCCATCCTTGAAAGGGTGAATCGCCTCAAAACGGTGATGAATGATACCGGAAGCAATAATAGGATTGAGGGGTCCGCGCCCTTTATAAAATCTCTCCAATTCATCCATTAATGCTGGAACGTGAGTAGGATCCGGGGGGCAGTATCTGGCTTCACCCTTCGATGTACCTTCTGCACCGATCCACACATCGTCATCCCTATACTTTCCCGGATCTTTCTTCTTACCTCGCACGTCCTGAAGTAGCCTTTTATGGATGTGCTTTATTGTAGAGTTATTTAGCGTGTTTTTTTCAACGAGATCTAAGCCGAGAAGCATGGCCTGCTCATAATTTCTTAATTCAATTGCGTCATTTCTCTTTTCGGGACTTTGGTCGGCGAGATCAATTTTATACGCATCCTCAAGGGACGCTTGTGTTCCCTCTAACTGCGAGCTGGCCTCAGCCTCCTTTGCTAATATCGGCCTCATCAACAGCCGGGGGTTAGGCAGTAACAGTATGAGCTGATTGAGACTACTAATAGCCCCTTGGGCCTCCGCCAGCTGGTTTGCAAGCTCTTGATCAAAAAGGCTAGATATATCTGGGGGGAACGTATGCTTTAATATTGACATCGTGTCATTTATCTCAATTTGTGACACGATTGTCAAATATCGTGTCAAACACGACACGATGCACTTTTTGGTTCGCTTTTAGTTCGGGGTTATAAATCCCTCCCGCTCCATAGAGAACCAGGCCCCTTTAAGGTGATTACCTCCGGTCGTATCCGTAATCGTTATTAACTACTGATAAGAACCAAAACTGCAGAGCGGTTATTCTCTCAGCTCAGTAGCTACGTCACTTCGTGGGCCTGTTGGCCAGAGCCTGGATTTGTTTGCCTGGTAGGCAATCACCACCAAGGTGGCGGCAGTGAACGCTTGGAAGACGTTTTGTAAGTGGAACGCCTTAAAACCCTCACGGATACGAATGTACTTGGCCGTTCAGCCCTTATAAGTGTAGGCAGATTATTGATTTCTCATAACGACAGCGTATGCTGACGGCAAGACCCTGTATTAGGGGGTGTAAGAGGAAAGGAGACTAAGTGACCTACTTGTCCCAATTTTTGAGTACCCCTAGTGTCAAATTAGCGAAGCGTTGATAGGCATATCAGCGAAACGTCCAACTATCCCTTGGGTGTCGTGAGACGGTGAGTAGAGCGGTGTGCTAAGGGGTCCGTAGCCTCATCTGGGGCAAATACCGCTCCGGTCCGACAAACCGGTTTGCACAATCGGGCTCTGAAGGCCGCAAACTTGATGAGCTAGAGGCCGATTCTGGCAATCAGATAGGATGATCCCTCGCAGAGGCAGTGCGGGGGTGATTTCTTTTATCTACCTACATGTAAAGGGACTCAACGACCCACAGCGAGACAACAAATTATTGTCGCCGCGCTGCTGAACGTCGAGGAAAACCTGCGCTACTAATGACGTGAGATATTTCATTTATTTGTTCGACCGTTGTGATATTGTGGGCGTACAAGAGTTCTGTGACGGCCGCGAGCAGCTGCTCATCAGCATCTGCTCCTGACAGAAGTTCGTTGCTTCCCAGAACCCTAGTGCTCATTAAAAACTCTCCCCATCTTGCTAATGAAGGAGAGTGTGCGGTTTAAACCGCGTCCAGTAGCAACCACACTATTTCTTGTCGGTAAACAATTATCTACAATGCCTAGAGTAATGAAACGCTTTGCCGGTCTTATTGAGGTTGTAAAAGTGGTGGCGATTGTCTTTCTTTCCGCCATCATTATCCGCACATTCGTTTTTCAGCCATTCGTTGTTGAGGGCTCAAGTATGGAGAGTAATTTTCACAACGGCGAATATTTGTTTATCGAAAAAGTAAGCTACAAATTAAAGTCGCCGGAGCGCGGCGACGTTGTTGTCTTTCGCTACCCTCGTGATGTCCGGTACAACTACATTAAGCGTGTCGTTGGTTTGCCGGGTGAGCAAGTTGAGATTAAAGACGGCGTTGTTTCAATCGACGGTAAGGTCCTCAAAGAAGACTACGTTGCAACAGGAGCGAAGACCTACGTCGACGGGAAGCCTGAGTTGAACTACAGTATTACTCTTACAGACCATCAGTACTTTGTTTTAGGCGACAACCGGGCACATTCTTCGGACTCCCGTGAATGGGGCCCGCTCGATCGACGCTTTATTATTGGCCGCTCGGCGCTCGTTCTGTACCCGCAGTCGAGCTTCCGGGCAATTGCTTCGCCGACGTATTAGACAAGCCGGGCGCGGTCTCGCGGATCCAGTCAAGAATATCGGTAATGTGGGTACTTTCCTTAGCTGAAATTGCGACGTGCGGAAACTTGTTGAGATAGCGGTAGAAAGGAACCTGCTTAGCAGGAACAAGATCGATCTTATTGAGAACCAGGAGGATCGGTTTTTCGAGTGCTTTGGCGTAGTAAATCAAGTGAAGATCACCGCGTGTCGTCCCTTCGGTCGCGTCCAACAGAACGAGTACGATACTTGCTTGCGAAATAGCGGCGAGCGTTCGTTTAACGCTGAACGACTCTGGCCCCAGCTCGATGCGGCCCCGACGTCGTACGCCGGCAGTATCGGCGAGTAAGTACTCGGCGCCGTCGATAGTAATCGAGCCAGTGACGATGTCACGTGTGGTGCCGGCAACGGGGCTGACCACCGCCCTAGTTGTTTTTGTGAGGGCATTGAGAAGCGTTGACTTACCAACGTTTGGGCGACCAACTAGAGCAATGATCGGGGTTGTTGACTTCTCGACCGATGATGGCGGGAGCGCTTCGGTTAGCGCTTCGAGCATGTCGCCGACACCCTTACCGGTGGAGGCTGAGACAGGGTAGCTTGGCAGTTTGAGGTAGTCATAGGTCGAAAGTGTGTCAAATCGTTTTTGCGAGTCGACTTTATTGGCAATGAGCCAGACAGTCTTTTTAGCGCGGAGTCGATTAACAAATTGAAGATCGTGCGGCTCAAGACCGAGAGTGGCGTCAAAGACAAAGAGAACGATGTCCGCTTCCTCGACTGCTCGAAGCATTTGGGCGTGTATTTGTTGATACAGTTCGCTGTCGTCAGCGGCTAACCCGCCGCAGTCCACAAGTGAAAACCGGTTCCCCTGCCACTCAACTTCACCGTAGATCCGGTCTCGGGTCGTGGAGACTTCTTTGGCGGTCACGGCCTGCCACGAGCCGGTAAGTCTGTTAAAAAGCGTCGATTTCCCGGCGTTGGTTGGTCCGATTAACGCCACAAGCGGCAAACCGGTACTGGAGGTTGTGTTGGAGGTGGTAATCATTATGATGAGGCAACAATGCTCTACGCGGACGTCATCGTTAAGCAACGAACGAATGTCGAAGAGTTGACGTACGCTGTTCCTGCGGCAATCGTACCGTATATCAGGAGTGGAAGTCTAGTCACCGTCCCGCTTCGCCGGCGCATTGTGCGAGCAACGGTGGTTGGTTTAAAGCGGGCAGTTCGTTCTGAACTAAAAGGGAAGATACGGGAGATTGCGACCATCGAGCGTGACCGGCACCTTACCGAAGAAGAAATTACGGTGATGCGAGAAATAGCGGCTCACTACGGTGCGAGTATGGCTGAGGTAGCGTTTCACGCCCTTCGTCTCCTCCCCATAGAGCGTCCACAAACAAGCAGGCAACAGGGTGAACGACCGGTGTTTGTCCAAGCACCACTTCACCACCGGCTACGTGCGTACAGTGAGATCTTCAAGAAGCTTACGGCTGGCCAGGTGATGTTGATCGTGTGTAGCCAGCAGGCTTTTGCGCGGGCGGTGCATCACTATTTTAAGAAAGCGGGTGCTTCGACGCTGCTTCACGACGACACTGTTCGCTTCCGTCGACGTTTCAGTGAGGTGGTGGCGCTCGGTCCAGTCGTGATAATCACCACTCCTGCCGGGCTATTCTTCCCGCTTCGAGCGGCTGACGTGATTGTTGTCGACGACGCGTCCCATTTTGCACACAAGCAGCGCACGCGTCCGTTTTTGACGAGTGCGACCGTCGCTCGCATTCGTGCTCGTTACGAGCATCTTTCCCTCGTGCTGGCTGATGCGATTCCAGGTATGAGAGATGTCATATCCATTCAGCGCAAGGAAATAGCGTTAAATGCTACGTTTGACCCGCCCCGACAACCGGTAACTCTAATCAGTCGAACTGGTAATCCAGCCGTGCTCGTCCCAAGCTTTGTCTCTGAGATTAGTGCCGCAGCTTCGCAAGGGCGACGGGTGCTTGTTATCGCGTTGGCTCGCGGGTGGGCAACAGCTCTCTTCTGCCGTAACTGCGCTACGCTTGTTCGTTGTCCCGAGTGCCGCGCAACACTCCTTGTTGAAGTGGGTGCGGTCAATTGTCGTCGGTGCGGATATGCGGTTTCTCGTCCAGCGCACTGTGCAGCGTGCCGAAGTAGTAATCTTGTTTTGGTCGGAGAAGGTGTAGCGCGCGTCGCGTCCGAGCTGCGACGCGGTGTGCCGGAAAAGAGCGTCACGGTCTTCAGCAGTGATCAACCCGAGTTTACACCCTCCGAAATTGTTGTTGCTACCGAAAAAATTACCGCTCTTCCTCCTCAGAGCTTTGATGTTGTTGCGTGCGCGAGCGTTGACCGGTTGATTACAGGCCTCGAACCCGATGACCGCTGGTCGCTACTGCGGTTGGTCCGCTCGCAAACCGGAAGAGAAACCAAGCTCATCGTTCAAACGTTTTTTCCTGACGATCTGGTCTGGTCAGCGATGGCTGGCAATGTACGATCGTTTTTTACCCAAGAGCTAACCGACCGAAAACGCTCGAAGGTGCCGCCGTTTACTGTCTCGGCCGCTGTTGTTGGCAGCGGCGCCGAAGTTACGCTCTCTAAACAGGTAGATCACGTCCGACAGTTACTTGCCGAGGCGATTCCCGGAGCCCAACTAGCCGAAACGATCTTCCGTCCCATCGGTCGGGGCGAACACCAGGCAGTAATCAAGGTGCTGTGTTTGCGACTCTCACGTGAGACGAAGCGACGAGTTGCCGACGGTCTGCCGCCAGCGTGGCACTGGGACATCGAAGCAAGTCAGTGACATTCCAAACCTGTTAGCGTACAATAGCTACGATGGAGCTCCGTTATATTTACGATCCGGTTCTTCGCCAAAAAGCTCGTCCTGTTGAGGTTTTTGACGCTGCGCTCAAAAAGCGGGCCGAAGCGATGGTGCCGGTCATGAAAGCTCATAGCGGTCTTGGTCTAGCGGCGCCCCAAGTGGGTAACGACGAACGCTTAATCGTCTACGGCTACGAACCGACCGGACCGGACGATGAATTACCGAGGATTCCTTTCATGTATTTAGCCAATCCTCGAGTAGCCAAGTTTAGTCAAGAAAAGGATACGATGCCCGAAGGCTGCCTGTCGCTTCCTGGCCTCGAGCTTCCTGTTGAAAGAAGCTCAGGCGTAGTAGTCGAGGCGAACGATCTTGATGGGAAACCAGTCACGATCAAAGCGAAGGGCATTGTTGCTCGCATTCTGCAGCATGAGATCGACCATCTCGACGGTGTTTTATTTACTGATCGGGCTAAAAACCTCGGAAAGCTTACTGACTATTCGTACGCGCGGATCGTCTTCTTCGGTTCCGACAGTTTCTCCCTCCCTGTCTTCACCGCTCTTGTCGATGCTGGACTCCATGTTCTCGCGGCGGTTGTGGAAACTGACAAACCCGCCGGTCGCGGCCAAAAGCTCCAAAGCCCGATCATGAAGCAAGCGGCAATTAAACGTGGTGTTGCGGTTTTTCAGCCTGAAACAAAAAGCGAGATTACGGCCCTTCTCGAGCAGCTCGAACCGGATTTGGTTGTCCTTGCATCGTACGGCAAGATTTTGCCTGCCGAAGCCCTGGCGGTGCCGCTCTACGGCTCGCTCAACGTACATCCATCGCTCTTACCAAAGTACCGCGGTGCCACCCCGATCCAATCCGCCATTCTATCCGGTGAAGAAGAGACGGGCGTAACGATAATGACGATGGCAGCGGCCGTGGATGCGGGACGGATCGTTCTCCAAGAAACCGCGCCGATCACGGCGCATGACACTAGCGTGACGCTCAGGGAAAAGCTGGCCAAGCGTGGCGCCGCACTACTTCTCCGGGCGCTTCCTCCGTACCTTGCCGGTCAGGCCAACCTTGAAGCTCAGGACGAAGCGAAGGTGACGACAACTACGAAGCTCTCGAAAGAAATGGCCCAAATTGATTGGACGCAGCCGCCCCACCTGGTTGATCGACAGATCCGTGCGCTGCAGCCGTGGCCGGGCGCGTTTACCTACCTTGAAGGAAAGCGTCTTAAGATCCTCGCTTCCCAAATGAAGGGCGATAGGGTGGAGTTGCTTAACGTTCAGCTTGAAGGTAAGACACCTACCGCATGGCCCGACTTCGTTCGGGGCTATCAGAGCGCCTTGAAGAAAACCGACTGGTACGCTAAAATTGCCTAGATGTTAGTTATTCGATTACGCCGAGTTGGAAAGAAGAACAAGCCGACCTATCGGGTCGTTCTTGCCGAACACTCGTATCCTGTCAACGGCAAGTTCACTGCCGACCTTGGTTTTTATAATCCGCATTCTAAGTCGATCGGCCTCAAGATCGAAGAGATAAAGCTCTGGCTGTCGAAGGGCGCGAAGCCTTCCAATACGGTTGCTCGCCTCCTTCTTAAGGAAAAGGTGAAGCACGCTTCGATCGTTTTTGAAAAACGTAATCGTAAGCCAAAGAACGAAAAAACTGAAAAGCCGGCAGCCGCTGCGCCGGCCGAGCCCGCTACCGAAGAAGCGCCCGAAGCGTCGACCGTGGAACCAGCTACCGAAGAGCCGACCGACGCTCCCGCTGGCGAAGCGAACTAACTTTCTTTACACTACCGCTCAAGGAGGTTGATTGCGTGGGTACTTCAGCGAAGCTCTTTGTCCTTTTCTTCATATCAATCGTCGTTTCGATCCTGCTGGGATGGCGGGGCTGGAAGTTGTCCCGAGACTACAACTACCGGTGTGACGGATGGTTTTCGTGGGCGGTTTCGTGCTTTGTCTTCTCGCTATGCGTCCTTATTCTGGCGGACCAGGCCGCTCGTAACGGCGATTAGCTACTGATCGAACCCGCCTCTGCGGGTTCTGTCGCGCTCAGGTATACTGATGAAGAGATGGAGGGGAATGATTAGTGGCTATTTCGTCTGGTGGTACGGAACCGGACTAACAGAGGCATACGCTGCTGCAATGGCGGCCATGACTCGCATAGTTTACCTTTTTTCCGTAAGTCAACTCGGTAAGACGTTGTTTGATCCGTGGAAGAATGACGTCATCCGAGCCCACAACCTCTCATTAGCCGATCAGCTCAAGGTGTGGCAGCTTAATCTCGCCAGTCGGATTGTGGGTTTTTTGGTCAGGTCTCTCGTGATTCTAGCAGCGTTGTTCGTCCTGGTTCTCCTCATTCTTCTCTCGGCCGTTATTTTGCTCATCTGGATTGCGACGCCGTTATTGGCACTCGTATTGCCGCTGATCGGTGTAACGAGGTTATTCGTATGAAGTGGGGCGGCCAACGAACCGAGGAGGTACAATTTCTGCTCATCTATCGCGGCCTCGTTTTTGCGGCGATACGACTTTTCGCGCTTGTAACGCTGCTGATCTCACTGATCGTTCTTGCTGCATCAGCGGTTACTGACTTTTTCCCTTCGACGCTGCAAGGCTACGCGCTGATTCTTCTTGGGCCCGCGCTCGCCATCTGCTCATTTCATGTCTATATCATCGGTATCACTGCCGAAGGTGGTCGGGGCGGTTCGCAACCACTTGATCGATTTGATCACGAAAGTGTTCGGGCGTTGCTTGCTTACAAGAAGTCTGGAAATCGTTACGCTCTCTGGTTGGAGTTGATAAAAAATCCGGCGGTTGAAGGTCTTCTCTTTCGATTGCGCTTACCGCAACAAACTCTGAAGGCGCTGTACCCCTCTCCAGACAACGGGGCAGAAGGATTGGTCGCGGCGATTTGCGAGCGCGCACACCGCTCGACCCAGATTGACGTATTTGAAGTTGTGGCGGTAGCGCTTGCCGACCCGACAATTACTAACTATTGGCAGCGGTCACATATTCCAATCGAGAGCATTGAGGCAACGCTCAATTTCTACGGCGCTCGATACCGGGCGGCAAAAAAGTTGCGCTTTTGGACGGCTTGGACTCGCAACGATGGCGGGTTCGCCAAGCTGTGGTCGACTAGCTACACAGTCTTGCTCGACCGTTTCACATACGTTCTCGATTCCGCGTGGGCGGCCGGTCGCGCTTCGGTCGCGCCGTTAATCGGTCGTAATGAAGCTGTCGAATCGTTGTTGGTCGAGCTTCGGAAGCAAAACGGTCAAAACGTCCTACTAGTTGGTGATCCAGGAGTGGGACGAAGTGAAGTTTTGTACGAGCTGGCGAGTCGAGTTGCGCTCCACAAAACCGAGACGCCATTTGATGGTATGCAGGTTCGTGTTCTGGACGTGACGGCAGTTCTTTCGGCGGCGCCCAGCCCTGAAAAGCTCGGGCCGATGTTTCAAGCGCTCTTTGCCGATATCGTCGGCGCCGGCAATGTTATTCTCTTCATCCCTCGTATCGAGTTACTTCTCAGTAACGAAGGGGCGGGTAGCGCTGCGGCGGGCAACCTTCTTGCCCAATATCTGGGTGATCCGCGGGTTCATATCGTTGGTTCTATTAGTTCGGTAGATCACGTGACGTTTGTTCGTTCACAACCGGCCGTTTCGGAGAAGTTTGGGGTGGTTCGCGTTGCGGCGCCGGTTGGTAACGACCTGTTACAAATCCTTCTCATCAAGGCCTGGAGCGTCGAGGCGCGCTACCAGGTTTTCTTTTTGATCGATGCCCTGACTCACGCCATCGAGCTGGCGGATCGATATATCAAAGACGAAGCGTCACCCACTCGTGAAATGCGTCTAATCGAAGAAGCGGCCGCAAAAGCTACGGCTGGAAATCGAGTCATCGCTGCTGGTGAAATGGCAACGGTTGTTGAAGAGCGTGCACAAGTGAGGATCCGAGTTGACGAAAACGAACAGGAAGCGCTACTTAACCTAGAAGCAGAGCTTCACCAGCGGGTTATTGGTCAGAATCGGGCCATTAAGCTGTTGAGTGATGCGTTGCTTCGAGCGCGGGCAGGGCTGTCAAAAGGTTCAAAACCGATTGGCACTTTTCTCTTTCTGGGGCCAACAGGAGTCGGTAAGACCGAGACCGCCAAGGCGTTGGCTCACATATATTTTGGTTCCGAGGACCAGATGATACGGCTCGACATGAGCGAATACGCAACCGAAGATGGGTTGGAAAAATTACTCGGTACCCACCCGACAACGCAGCCAGGCGCGCTGACTGTTGCTATCCAGCAGCACCCGTCGGCCGTCGTGCTCTTTGACGAGATAGAAAAGGCGAATTCGGTTGTACGTAATTTGATGCTGCAGCTGTTGGACGAGGGTCGTTTGACGACAAATTTCGGGAAGGTTCTGGACTTCACTAATTCGATCGTAATAGCCACCAGTAACGCGGGGTCTGATTACATTAAAGAACAGGTGGAAAAAAAGGTAAGCGCAGCCGCGCTAGAGAAGCAGCTTATTGACCGGCTGATCACTGAGCGAACCTTCCCGCCGGAGTATCTGAACCGATTCGATGGTGTTGTGGTCTACCTACCGCTAACCCTTGCTGAGATCCAGCAAGTTGTGGCGCTTCAGGTTGTCGCTCTGCAGCAACTCGTCCGAGAGCAAAAGGGCATCGAGCTTTCCCTGAGTCAAAAGGTTGTCAACGAGTTAGCTAAGCGCGGATACGATCCGGTCTTCGGCGCTCGGGCGCTCCAACGGGTGATGAAAAACGATCTCGAAACCGCTATCGCCCGACAAATAATCGCCGAAAAACCCGCTCCGGGCAGTACGCTGGTGATCGATTCGCTTTGACAAGTGAGAGCGGTTCGGTTACAAATTTGACTAAGCGTAGGACGAGCAGGTCGAGCCTATAGTCTCTGAAATCCTCAACAGAAAGGACCTCATGGCAGAAATTACAGATCAAGAATACGTTGAAAGCATCGTGAAGCCGTTGGTCGAGAATCCTGACGAAGTCGTCACGAGTCGAACGGTCGATGAAATGGGTGTGTTGATTCAGCTCACGCTCAACCGAAACGATATGGGTAAGGTCATCGGTCGTGACGGCCGTACGGCAAAATCCATCCGTTCTCTCTTGCGTGTGTTCGGATCGAAACAAAACGCGCGTATTAACCTGAAGATTGTTGAACCGGACGGTGGCGAAGTAGTGATGGGTAGCGATGCGAGCCCAAGCTCTGAAGATCGACCGGTAACCAGTAACGAAGAAAAAGCGACAAGCGTTCTGTGAGTATTGTTGAAAAAGCGATCGCATCAGTGGTCGCTTTTTCATACCTGTGAAATAATGAATCTATGAACGCATACTGGTTAGCCCGCCCTTATTCTTTATCAACACGCCCCACTGGCCAAATATGAAAATAGACGTACTAACGCTTTTCCCAGAAATGATTGACCAGGCCTTGTCGTATTCCATACCAAATCGGGCTCAGGAAAAGGGCCATGCGTCAGTCAAGGCTCACCAGTTGCGGCACTGGGCGATTGATAAGCATGGCAACGTCGACGACACACCGTACGGCGGCGGGCCGGGCATGATTCTACGTGTTGATGTGGCCGACGCTGCGCTCGAAGCGGTTGACCACGGCCATACGGCCCACCGAGTCATGCTCTCACCAGACGGGGATCAGTTTGATCAGAAGATGGCTGAGGAGTTTAGTAAAAAAGAAGCCCTTGTATTTCTCTGCGGCCGATACGAAGGTTTTGACGCCCGCATTGAAGAGTACGTCGACCAAAAAGTTTCAATTGGGCCGTACGTTTTAAGCGGCGGGGAGCTACCGACATTAGTTATTATTGACTCGATCCTCCGGCTTATTCCTGGCGTACTCGGTAACGTTGCGTCGCTCGCCGAAGAAACATTTGAAACTGATTTAACCGAGTATCCGCAGTACACTCGACCAAATATCTATAAAGGTAAGGGAATACCAGACATTCTTCTGACTGGCCATCACGCCGAAATCGCTAAGTGGCGCCTCTCAAAGCGTCGGAGCGCGTCCAACCGTTGACGGAACTGGTTCAAAACGGGTATTATTGCCATTGATATGCGCTCCCTACAAGACGAGATTGCAGAAATACAGCGAGAGCTCAGCTGCCCCATTTGCAGTCGGACGTTTTCGCTGCGAGATATTCAACTAAAAGCGTTCGAAGACAATGCCAGCGTTGAGCTCTCTGTCGTCTGTAACCGGGGCCATTTCCCTGTGATTCTACTTGTGCCTGTCGATCTCAAAGAAGTCGCTAAGGCCGGTCCGATCACAAAGAAAGAGCTCAAGCGCGCATGCGCAACGCTCGAGCAGTTACCTGATTCGTTTGAAAAATTTCTAAATTCATAATGGTTGCTAAAACAATTACTCTTCACGCCACCAGCCGCGAGCTGAAAGGCAAAAAAGTTAAAAGACTGCGCCACCGCGCGGTTCTTCCGGCCGTCGTCTACGGACACGGTGTCGAAGACGGGGTGATCTCCGTTGACTTAAAAGAGTTTAATCACGTTTTTGCCCAAGCCGGCACCAGTGCGCTTGTTGATCTGGCGATTGACGATAGGAAGCCAATCAAGGTTTTGATTCACGAACCTCAAGCACACTACTTAAAGGCTGACCCAATTCATGTGGACTTTTACGCCGTTAAAATGACCGAAAAGATCGAAACCGCTATCCCAATCCACTTTGTCGGTACCTCTGCTGCGGTTGAGGATATGGAAGGTAACTTTGTTGCTAATAAGGACGAACTCAACATTAAGTGTTTCCCTGGCGACCTCATTCCGGCTGTTGAGGTTGATATCTCGGTGCTGGCCACGTTCGACGACACGATTCGGATTAAGGACATCGCGGTACCTGAAACCATCGAGATTATGGACGACCCTGAAGACGTTGTCTGTCTCGTCTCCGCACCAATTAGCGAAGAAGAGCTTGAGGCGGAATTAACTGAAGACGCTGCCGCCGAGGAAGCCGCCGTCGCTGAGCTCGGTGCCGAACCAGCAGCTGAAGGCGAGGAATCGGCTGAAGGTGACAAGCCGGCTGATCAAGACGCCGCTGCCTAAGTTTTTTCCGTACCCGCTCCCGAACACATCTCCGGTCGGTTCGCCAAAAATATATCTATAACTCCTTGACTGCCCGGTGCTATTCTGCTATAGTGTTTTGGCATTCTTACACGATCTCTGTCGATCGTATCGGGATCGTGATGATTCCGATGACGAGTGTCCGCGTTGTCGCTGAACACCCCCTCACCCAAAAAACCGAAAAAATAAAAAATTCGGGGGAACATACAAAGTAAGCACACACGGCCTCGCCCCAAGGCGTCTCAGTAGGGGAAGGGCGAGTCAGATAGACTCATCCGATCAAAGAGACGACAGAGTTCTGGCCCCGCGGTGCACCGCGGGGTTTTTTTATTTCTCCATCAAAATATCTAGCCTAAGAGGCTCCGATCCGGGCATCGGTTTGACAGCGTCGTAGCTTTGCCGGCCGCCCAGAAATAATCGAGCTCGGCTATCTCGGGGATAGACCGGATCTGTTTCTTCCCCTCGATGCCTCTATCGAGCCACCTCGGGGATATACCGCGTCTGTATTTTCCCCTCACTGTCTCTTCTGAGCCACCTCGGGGATTCGAACCCCGGACCCCATCTTTACGAAAGATGTGCTCTGCCGACTGAGCTAAGGTGGCAACTCGGTTATTTTACTAAAAAGTATGGTTGATGGATACGCAGAGGCCCTCTCAAACGAGAGGGCCGGAGTGAACCGTGAACGTGAATCGGTGAAGGCCTGATCTAATCTCAGGCGACTGACATCTCGCGACAAGGACATCTTACTTTAAGGTCACCGACCTGTCAAGACTTGGCCAGGCTATTTAAGCGCTTTGCGGAACGAGAGAACGGTCAGCGTTACAAAAACCACAAACATCCCGCTCGCTGCAGCAAACCCATAACCGATCGATGGGTCGCCGAAGCCCGTCAGTACCAGGGCGCGGATACCCTCGATGATGTAGGTGACGGGGTTATAGCTCGCCAGAGTTGCAAACGTTTCTGGCAGTAACTCTTTCGGTGCTTGCGAGGTGGTGAGATAGAGGAGCGGAAAAACCAGAATAAATAACGATTGAACGAGTCGCGCATTCTGCGTTCGAAGAGCGCTAATCATGCTGATACAGCTCCAGGCCATTGCAAACACAACCAGCATCGCAAACATCGCCAGCACGCCCAGTAATCCTGATTTGATCTCGACGCCCCAAACAAGAAGGAGTGTCAACATTATCACTCCTTGGATAATCGATTGAACCGCAACTTCGGTTAGCTTGGCTAGGACGATTGCGAGTTTGTTGATTGGCATGATAATCAACTTCTTGAGATAGCCGCTCGTGATATCCTGGACGAGCTCGATTCCCGCGTTGCCCGCCGAGAAAAAGATGGCGGTAAAAATCGCGACGGGGGCGATAAAGTCCTTGTATGAAACATCTGGAAAGCCGGGTACTTTGGCAAACGATTGGAGCGATAGTGAGTTGACGACAAAAAAGAAGATCGGCATAAACAACGCAGGCAACAGCGCCAACAACGGTCGCCAGATCAGCTTGACGTTACGGATCGAAAGATACCACCAATCGGAGATGAATGTCTGCATCTTACATCCTCGCTCGAGCGTACGGGTCAGTTGCTTTGAGGTTGACTTCTTCGTTGGCCAGATTGCTTCCGGTCGTCTTGAGGAAGACCTCCTCCAGGTTCTTAGCGGCGTGTTTCTTCATTAACTCGGCGGGCGACCCGCTGGTGACGATCTGGCCTCTGTCCATAATCGCAATCCGTTCGCACAGCGCTTCGGCTTCTTCCATGAAGTGAGTTGTCAGAAAGATTGTCATCCCTTGCTCATTGAGTTCTCGAATGTGTCCCCAAATGAGCTGGCGGGCGTGCGGGTCGAGGCCTTGTGTCGGTTCGTCTAAGAATAAGATTTTCGGCTGATGGATGAGCGATAAGGCCAAGTCGAAGCGGCGGCGCATACCACCGGAGTAGGTTGAGGTAAATTTGTCGGCGACTTTTTCCAGTTCGACCAGTTTTAATAGGTAGGCGATCCGTTCTTGAATCACTGTTGGTGGCAGATGGTAGAGCCGGCCGTGCAGCTCCATCATTTCGCGGGCGGTTGCCACTTCGTCTAAACCAACTTCCTGCATCGCAAACCCAACGCGTTTATGGACCTCGTCAGAATTCTCGGTCACTTCAAAGCCGTCGATTTTAACGCTCCCGCTCGTCTTTTTCACGAGGTTGACGAGCATGTTCATGGTTGTTGATTTGCCGGCTCCGTTCGGTCCAAGGAAGCCGAAAAACCCACCTTCTTTCACGTCGAATGTTACGCCAGAAACAGCGTGGACATTGCCAGGGTAGGTCTTAGTGAGGTTGCGTACTTCAATAATGTTTTTAGTAGCTTTCGCCATATGTTCTGTCAGTATGACGACGCGAAAACTGATTGTAAAGGGTGCTTTACATCCCGATCGGAACATTATCCAAGGACAGCCGGCTTAGTACGCAAAAATCTTGTAACTATTAACAGTGCTGTGCGGAGTCGCTAAGCGTATTGTCGGAACATGCGACAGCTCGAGTTGGTAACACCCTCTACCGATTACGAGAAGCACCGCGACGACCACCCGGTCTGACGGTGTATGTTCGCAACATTTAGTCACCTCGACTCGGCAAATGTCCGCCACTCGGCGGATTTTTGCTAGTGGAGCGGGAGACGGGGTTCGAACCCGCGACCTCTTCCTTGGGAAGGAAGCATTCTACCACTGAACTACTCCCGCGTGATTAACAGGGTTAGCTTACCTGATGGCGTGTGGTACAGTAAAGATATGGAGGGACGGCGAGTTGTATTCTTTGAGGTGGAGAAGTGGGAGCAAGAATATTTTCGCGACCACCTCCATGGTGTTGAGCTCGTGTTCCACCCTCATCGGCTAACACCAACCACGCTTCCAGACGCTGACGGAGCAAATATTCTTGTCAGCTTTATCTACTCCGATCTTCATTCCCGAACGCTCGACGGACTGCGTGATCTCAAGGGAATCGCCACTATGTCGGTCGGGACAAATCACATCGATATGGCAGTGGCACGCGAACGCGGTATTACGGTTTGCAACGTTCCTGCCTACGGCCCCAACACAGTTGCCGAACATACCTTTGCACTCCTTCTCGCTCTCTCGCGCAAAATTGTGCCGTCGGTGGAACGAACCAAGGCCGGTAATTTCGATTATCGAGGCCTGACCGGTTGGGACCTGATGGGTAGAACCATCGGTGTTGTTGGGACGGGAAAAATCGGTGCCCATGTCGTTAGGATTGCTCATGGTTTTGGCATGAGAATCGTTGCTAACGATCAAAGGCCAAGCTCAGACCTGACCGAAAAGTACGCCGTCGAATACCTGTCGTTGCCGCAGCTCCTGCACGCCAGCGACGTCGTGACGCTTCACTGCCCACTTGTCGATGCTAATAAGCACCTACTCGGTCGTGATCAATTTAAGGAAATGAAGCACGGCGCTGTCCTTATTAATACTGCCCGAGGCGGTTTAGTGGATACCGGCGCTCTGATCGAAGCACTTGACGACGGACGTGTCGCAGCCGCTGGTATCGATGTACTTGAAGACGAAGAGATGCTGCAAGAAGATCACGAGTCTCTCTCGCCGTACTTCCAGCTCAAAGATTATCAAACAGCGCTCGCTGATCACGCGATCATGCGTCACCCCAACGTAATTGTCACGCCGCACAACGCCTTTAATAGCAAGGAAGCGCTGCAAAACATTCTCGAAACGACCGTAAAAAATATTCAAGGCTTGCTGGAGTCGGATCCAGTGAATGTTGTCCCGTGATGCTTTTTCTTGGCGCTTATTTCGAACGAGTAGTGTCGATTGAGAACTCTGAAGCGAGGTATGGTTAATGCTCTACCTCGCTGCTGATCATGCTGGCTATGAGTATAAGGAATTCGTTGCCCATAAGCTCGCTGCTGATGGCATTGCCTTTGAAGACTTTGGTGCATTTAGCAACGAACCTCGCGACGACTACCCAATTTTTGCTAAGCGGGTGGCTAAGGCGGTGGCCAAAGAAAAGGGACGAGGTCTACTGTTTTGTGGGTCGGGGGAAGGGATGGCAATTGTGGCTAACCGGCAGAAGCACATTCGTGCAGTTGTAGCCTGGCAACCAGCGGTGGCTCGAGAAGCACGCCAGGATAACGACGCGAACATTCTTTCAATCCCTGCTCGTTTCGTTTCGCGTGAAGAGTGCTGGGAGATTGTTCGGACGTTCCTCGCCTCATCGTTTAGCCACGAAGAGCGTCACCGACGTCGCCTACAGCAAATCGACGAGAGCGGGTCATGAAGGCGCGGTTACCCGTTATTCCTGGGGATCTCACGACAACACAAACAGAGTTTGTAAAGCGTTTGAATTTTGCCAGAGACGAAGCTGACGCGATCCACATCGATGTCGCTGATGGACAGTTTGTCGCTGCACAGACGTTCCCGATCGAGGAGTGGCCGCCGCTTTCTATCGGCTACGCAGAGGCGCACCTCATGGTTCGCAATCCGATCCCGCTTCTGGAGAAGCTCAAGAAGATAGGAGTGACTCGCTCGATTGTTCATATTGAGTCGTTTTTCGATCCCGAAGAGCTGGTTAACCACGCGCGTGAAATCGACATGCTGCTAGGGTTTGCCATCAACCCCGACACCGACCTCGACCACCTCCGCTCGTTTTTTGAGCTTAGTAACTACATACAAGTAATGGGTATTCAGCCCGGCGCAACTGGCCAAACGATGCTGGGTCAAACGCCCGCAACAGTCTCGTACCTTCGTCGAGTTCCTCACCGCCGACTCACAATTACGGTTGATGGTGGCGTTCATCCTCAGACAATTGAGAATCTTTTTCGAGTTGGAGCAAACTACGTTGTTGCGTCGTCGGCAATTTACGATGAGGGCGACTGGAAAGGCAACTACCAGAAGTTAGTCAGTCAGGTGGAGGGTTTGCAATGATCAAGCAGCTAGAGCTCAAGGCCAACGAGATTCGCTCGTCGATTATTGAAATGCTTCTAGAGGCAGGGTCCGGTCACTCCGCTGGACCACTCGGCTTTACTGATGTTTTGACTGCGCTCTACTTTGAAATTCTCACCATCGATCCGCATAAACCAGAATGGAAGGATAGGGATCGGTTTGTTTTATCATGTGGGCACATATGTCCAGCGTTGTATGCGACTCTATCACATCGTGGCTTCTTTCCGCGAAGCGAACTGAACAGCTTACGAAAGCTCGGTAGCCCACTTCAAGGACACCCCCATCGCGGTGCGCTGCCAGGGGTGGAAACATCATCCGGCCCACTCGGCCAGGGCTTGAGCCAGGCCATCGGTATGGCCGAGGCCGCGGGGTTGCAGGATGGGCGGTGGCGCGTGTACGTCGCTCTAAGCGACGGGGAGCACAACGAAGGTCAGACCTGGGAAGCGATCCTCTACGCCGGTGCTCGACGCCTTCACAACCTGACGGCACTCGTTGATCGGAATAATATCCAGATTGATGGGTATACCGAGGACGTTATGCCGCTGGAGCCTCTTGCTGACAAGTACCGGGCATTCGGTTGGCACGTCTTGGAAGCAAACGGCCACGACATGGCTGAGATCCTTGCGTCCTTGCGACACGCGCGAGCGGTGTTTGAAAAACCAACCGTCGTGATTTTTCACACTATTCCTGGGCGAGGTGTTGATTTTATGGAGGGGGATTATAAGTGGCACGGAACGCCCCCTGACAAAAAACAGGCCAAGCAAGCACTGGCGGAGTTGCGTTCGTTGCGCGGTAAGATTCGGGCGGAGCACGAATGAGTAGGTGTGCGTCATGAAGCTACTACATCACGCTGCCTACGGACCGCTGGAAGTACGTGCAATTCGCGACGGGTTTGGTGACGGCTTACTCGAAGCAGCACAAGACAATCAGAAAGTTGTCGCCCTATCGGCAGACTTAACGGAGAGTACCCGGGTGGACGCGTTTGCTGAAGTGTTTCCGGAGCGATTCTTTCAGGTCGGGGTGGCGGAGCAGAATATGATCGGTATCGCTGCGGGGTTGGCCCACGAGGGTTACATTCCGTTTGCAGCATCCTACGCTGTTTTTTCCCCGGGGCGGACGCTCGACCAAATTCGTTTGTCGGTGACGTATTCAAAGAACAATGTAAAAATCGTTGGATGTCATGCTGGACTATCAGTCGGTCCCGACGGGGCGACGCACCAGGCGCTCGAAGATATCGCGATCATGCGTACACTGCCCGGCATGGTAGTCGTTGTGCCCTGTGATGCCGAAGAAGCGCGAAAGGCCACGCTCTCCCTCGCAGCTCATCACGGACCGGCTTACCTCCGACTCGGCCGAGAGAAGGTCCCGACGCTTACGACAAAGCAAACTCCGTTTGAGGTCGGTAAAGCACTCACACTCACACATGGAACGGATGTAACTGTGATTGCTAACGGTCCGCTCGTTTTTTGGGCGCTCAAAGCCGCGCACGAACTATCAAAAACAATCTCAGTCAGGGTGATAAACTTTCACACCGTGAAACCTCTCGACTACCAGACTCTACTGGCTGCCGCCAAAGAAACTGGCGCAATCGTTACCGCCGAGGATCATCAAGTTGCGGGTGGGCTTGGGTCAGCGGTGGCGGAGTTTGTAAGCGCCCACCACCCCGTGCCCGTTATTCCCGTAGGGGTTAAAGATCAGTACGGAGAGTCGGGCACTGTTGACCAGCTAATGGAACGGTTTGGCCTGACGAGCGACGCAATTGTTGCGGCCATTACGCAAGCGATGGAGATGCGAGATGCTCGTTAATCTTTCGGCGATGCTCGCTGCGGCGGACCGAGGGAAGTACGCGGTCGGCGGGTTTAATATCACCAGTCTTGAAACAGCGCTTGGCATCGTGGCTGCCGCCGAAGCCGAACAGTCGCCGGTTATTCTGCAGATCTCAGAAAAGACAATTGATTACATGGGGCTTGATGTCGCGGTGGCGATCGCCCAAACGTTGGCTAATCGGGTGACCGTTCCGGTTGCTGTTCATCTTGATCACGGTAAAAACTTCGAGCTTTGTGAACAGACCCTAAAGGCTGGCTTTACTTCAATAATGCTCGATGTTTCGCAGATGCCAAAAAACGAGCGAATCCCGTTCGTTAAAGGCTTTACGACGAGGGCTCACCGATTAGGAATTACGGTCGAGGTTGAGGAAGACGTTATCGGTGGTCGCGAGGATTACGTTCGGGGAGAGGCGGGACACTTCACTGACCCGGCACGTGCAGCTGTGTTTGTAAGAGAGACCGGTTGTGATTGTTTTGCAGTCTCGATCGGCGAGGCCCACGGCAAGCCGCTGCCCAATGAGAAGCTTGACCTCGACCTACTCTGTGAGATTGATCGGACTGTTACGGTGCCGCTCGTTTTGCACGGTGCTTCGTCAACGCCGGATGAGGTAATCCGAGAAGCGATCGCTCGCGGTATTCGCAAGATAAACATCGATACCGATTTACGCCTCGCCTTCACCAAGCAGCTCCGCGAGACTCTGAAGCAAGAGGACGTGTATGACCCACGAGATGAGCTGCGGCCAACGATTGCATCTGTCGAATCTGTAGTCCGTGAGAAGATGCGCCTATTTGGCAGTAGCGCACAGGCCCGGTAATAATAGAGGGGGAGGATTATGATAAAAATTGCGATTAATGGTTTTGGGCGAATCGGCCGAACCGCTGCCAGGATACTTATCGGTAAATACAGCGATACGGCTGAGCTCGTTGCGATCAACGACCTCACCGACCCGACAACGCTCGCTCATCTTTTTACATACGACTCTAACTACCGGCAATTCTCTAAGAAAGCTGCATCGAAAGATGGTGCAATTGTTATTGGCGATCGTGTGGTCAGAGTATTTTCCGAGAAGGATCCGGCCAAGTTGCCGTGGGACGAGCTTAGTATTGACGTTGTTCTAGAGTGTACCGGGCGATTTACCGACGGAAAAGAAGCGGCCGCTCACACGAAGGCTGGCGCTCGTCGGGTGGTGATTTCGGCGCCGGCTGATAATGCTCCGACCCACGTTCTCGGTGTCAACGACGAGTCGGCGCACGAGAGTGAGGTGATCAACAACGCATCCTGTACGACCAACTGCATCTCCCCGGTAGCAGCCGTGATGCACGCCCATTTTGGTGTTCAAAAAGCGATGATGACGACGATTCATTCGTATACCCAAGATCAAAATCTCCAGGATGGTCCGCATAAAGATCTTCGCCGAGCACGGGCCGCAGCGCAGAATATCGTTCCGACCACGACTGGTGCAGCTAAGGCAACAACCGAAGTCATCCCAGAGCTCAAGGGTTTGTTTGACGGTTTGGCGATACGGGTACCAACGCCAGTTGTTTCGTTGTCTGACTTCACCTTCCTCTTAAAGAAGAAGACAACAGTCGAAGAGATTAATCACGTTCTGACTGATGTTGCGAGTCAAGCACGCTATCGCGGCATCCTGGAAGTTACGACCGACCCCGTTGTGTCCACTGATCTAATTGGTCATCCCGCCTCGGCAATAGTCGACCTTGGGCTGACCCAAGTCGTTGACGGTGACATGGTCAAGGTAGTTGCTTGGTACGATAACGAGTTTGGGTACTCGTCTCGTTTAGTAGAGATGGCGCTTAAAGTGGGGGCGAAGTAATGCGCAGCGGTTCGTACGACGGAGCGACAATTACAGCACTGGGACACGCTGGCTTTCGAGTTGAATATCCGGAGAAGGGTTTTAGCTTCGCATTTGATCCGTACGATATCGACGACGTCGAACTAGTCGATTTTATTTTCATTTCACACCCGCACTTCGATCATTGCGATCCGTCGTCGATTCGCAAACTGCTCAAGCCAAAGACAAAAATCATCGCTCCCTCCGCTTGCCAAAAAGAACTGGAGGAATTCGGTGAAGCGGTTGAGCTTGTTAACGACAAAAACAAACGCGAATCAAAATTCTTTAAATACTGGACGGTCCCAGCGTATAACATCGACAAGTTTCGGACACCGAACGAAGTTTTTCACCCTCAGGAGAAGGGATACGTCGGATGGATCGTCGAGGTCGGGTCGACGCGCTACTATCACGCCGGTGACACTGATGTAACTCCCGAGATGGAAGCGCTCAAAAAGATCGACGCCGCTTTCTTACCAATTTCCGGAACGTTTGTTATGACGCTCGAAGAAGCGATGAAGGCCGCTGAAACCTTGGATCCTGACGTGGTCATACCGATGCATTTCGGCAAATTGCTTGGCTCGGTTTCGGAAGCGCATCGATTTCAGAATTTGATGCGTGACAAGATGAAGGTCATGGTACTCTCAACCGAAAGCTATCCGTAGACCTGACAGGTAGCCTGTTTTTCGCTACAATTTGCAAGCAATGAAGCGTGTATACGCAGACTATGCCGCTGCTACCCCGATCGATGATCGGGTTCTTAAAGTTGTGACCGATACGGCAAGACAATATTCTGGCAATCCTTCTAGTCTACATTCGTTTGGTCAGGAGGCGGCCGACGTGCTAACAACTGCTCGTGAGAGTGTCGCCTCTTTCTTGAACGCTGCAAGCGATGAAGTCTACTTCACCTCAAGCGGCACAGAATCAAATAACCTTGCGTTAATCGGAATCGCCAAGGCAAATCGTGAGCGGGGGAACCATATTATCACTACCTCGATCGAGCATCCGAGCGTGCTCAACGCCTGCCGTGCTCTGGAGCGTGACGGGTTTATCGTGACGTATCTCCCCGTCGATCACGAGGGGCGGGTGGCTCTGCACGATTTCACCGCTGCAATCACCCCACAAACAATTCTGGCATCGATCCATCTTGCAAACTCCGAGATTGGTGTCATTCAACCCATAGCGGAGCTGAGCGAAGTAGCCCGAGCGCACGCAATCCCCATTCATACTGACGCCTGTCAGGCAGCAGCCTTCGCGGAGCTCAATATAAAGTCCCTCGGAGTGGATGCGTTAAGCTTTAACGGTAGTAAGTTATACGGTCCACGCGGCGTAGCAGCTCTCTACGTTCGTGAGAGCGTATCAATCTTCCCGCTGTTATATGGAGGCGGACAAGAACAGTCGCTCCGCAGCGGTAGCGAGAACCTTTCCGGCGTTGTCGGGTTAGCCGAGGCCTGTCGGATCGCTGCTGCCGAGCGAGTATCGGACGCACGACGCATCAGTCGCCTGCGCGACCAGCTCCAAGCGACGCTTCAGTCAATTGGTTGTCAGGTAAACTGTGCATCAACCACTCGACTGCCTAATCACCTTTCGGTTACCATCCCAACAGGCAAAGCCAACATCGTTGACGCGCTCAATCGACGCGGCATTGCGGTTTCGTCGGGTTCGGCCTGTAGCTCAAGGTCACAAACCGAATCACACGTCTTAGTTGCGCTCGGCTTTAATTCTAGTCAAATCAATCGAACAATTCGCATCTCGCTTGGTCGGCAGACGACAAAGAAAGAAACGGAAGTGATCGCCCAGCTGGTTGGGCGGATATGAGGGTGGCGGGAGCAGCTGCTCCCGCCACGGACACGTTCAACCGGGCTGAACTCTGATCCCATGTCTCTCCAGGATCAACACAATCAGGACAGCGACGACTAAACCGGCAAGGCCGATCAGGGCGGTTACTACTCCTGAGAGGTCGAGATCGACGTCTTCTATTGCCGGGTAGTCTTGGTTTTCAGGATCCGGTTTTCTCACTTAGGCACTCCAGATGTTTGCACGAAGCCCGGTAATTATAATATGGTGAGATCAAATAATCAATTCAGAAGGAGTCGTAAATGTACAAGGCAAAGAACTTTGGTAGCATCCGCGAACTCAACGGTATCAGCAAGCGAACAATGACCGAGCACTACACGCTCTACCAAGGATACGTTAAAAAATGGAACGAGATTGTCGACAAACTCAAGGCTGCTGATATGTCCGCAGCGAATCAGGTTTATTCGGATTTCCGTGCGCTCTCAGTTGAAATGAGTTTTGCCCTATCCGGTATTAAAAATCACGAAGTATACTTTGGTCATCTCGGCGGCGACGGTGCGCCACCGACCGGTTCGTTTGCTGGGCAAATTGATACAGATTTTGGTTCGTTCGACCAGCTTAAAAAAATACTTAGTGCCGCCGGAATGAGCGCTCGAGGTTGGGCATGGTTAGTCTGGGACCGAGACTTACAGCGTCTCCTCGTCATCGTCGGAGATACCCAGAATACCTACCTTAACTGGAACGCCGCACCGCTCGTCGCTCTCGACGTTTATGAGCACGCCTACTTCATCGATTACGGCGCTGCGCGAGCTGCCTACATCGAATCGTTCTTCAACAATATTGACTGGTCTGTAGCAGCGAAAAGCTTCGAAGCGCTTTCCTCATGATAATTGGCGCCCATGTTCCAACGAGCGGCGGGCTACAAACAGCTCTCAAGGTCGGGCGCGAGATCGAGGCGGAAGCACTCCAAATTTTTCCGTCGGCACCGCTGCAGTGGAAGATCCGTGGGTGGAGTGACGAAGCCTGCGCTGAATTCTTGTCAACGTGGCCGAGCGAGTTTAAGCAAGTTGTTTTTCACGGCATCTACCTAACCAATCTTGCTGGTGCTTCGGCGGACAATGTTGTTAAAACAAAAACCGCTCTCATCGAAACGCTGACGTTGGCGCCGAAGATTGGGGTGGTAGGAACCGTCTTTCATCCTGGTACATATAACGGTGGAATTGAGTCCAACGCCGAGCAGATTAGGGACGTGATCAAAACCGTCTTGGACAATACTCCAAAAGAGTCGAAGCTAATCTACGAGAACTCGGCGGGTTCAACGATTGGAGGTAAGCTGGAGGATTTAGTGTGGCTGCTTGAGAACTCAAGCGACCGCTCACGAGTTGGGGTGTGTTTGGACACGTGTCACGCGTTTGCCGCAGGTTACGACATCTCTAGTGAGGATGGTTACCATAACTATATCGCCGAAGTAGAACGACTTATTGGTTTAGAAAACGTTTTTTGTTGGCACTTAAACGATTCAAAATTTGGCTTAGGTGCAAAGCGCGATCGGCATGAAAATATCGGTCACGGCGAACTCGGCAAGGCAGCGTTTGGCTTCCTGCTCAATGACAGGCGTTGGAAGAGTGCGGCAGGCTATTTAGAAGTCCCGGGCTTGAAAGATACAGGACCGGACCTTGAGAACGTAACAATATTAAAAAGTCTGCGTACAGGCTAAAGGAGGAAAAATGAAGATTGGGTTTATCGTTGCGTTAATCGTTGTGCTTGCTGGCGGAGCGTTTTGGCTGATGTCAAAAGGCTCAAACAATACCGCTACTACGGATACGACCACAGAAACATCAACCGACTCGTCGATAGAGTCACCAGCAGCTGACGAAACCGAAGCCGAGGCGAAGTCGGTGACCGTAACGTTTACTGACACGGGTTTTTCACCGGCTGATATAACAATCAATCTTGGTGATAGCGTTGTATTTACAAATAAAAGTTCCGGCTCGTTCTGGCCAGCGAGTGATCCACACCCAACACACACCGTACTACCTGATTTTGATGCCGATCGAGCGATCGCTACTGGCCAGAGCTACACGTATACCTTTACCCGAGCGGGGACGTGGGGGTATCACGATCACCTTGATGCGAGTAAGCGCGGCAGCGTGACGGTTAAGTAAGCGGCGAATAACCCGGAAAGAAGTCCTGACGGATTGAAGCATTTGGGACACCAATACTTCGTAGGATGACGCTTAGATCTTCAACCATCGGTTCCGGTCCAGAAACAAACACGATCGCCTCAGTTATGTCTGGACACTCCCGTTTGAGCGTCGAACTATCAATCCTGCCCTTGAGTCCGGACCACGTTGGACTGGCCTGGCTGACGACCGGAACGTACTTTAGGCCGAACGCTTCTTTGGCGGAGAAGAGCACGCTCTCAAAGATGAGATCGGTTTCTTTCTGGACGGCATAGAAAAGAGTGATGTCCCGCGGCTCTCCGCTCTCGAGGAGGTATTGAATCATACTGCGGAAGGGCGTGATGCCAATTCCACCAGCGATAAAAACCAGCGCTTTCGTCTTGTCACTCGGGAGTACAAAATCACCCTCGAGGCCGTGCGCGCTGATCGTCTGACCGATCGTCAGGTTCCGTAAGGCGCGTTTGAAACTGCTCGACTGTTCAGCGAAACGGGTTGTCAACTGAATCAACGGTTCTTGTGGTGATGACGCGATCGTGAACCAACGCCTGGTTCCTCGACTATCGGGATTGAGGTGGTTCAAACTCCACTCTAAAAACTGTCCGGGTAGGAAACGGAACTGTGGCGCAGATTCGAAGAAAAAACTCTCGATACTGTCGCTGAGCTTTTCTCTCCTGACAAGCGTCAGTGAGAGTGTCGTCGAACGTTCAACGATTCGGGTGAGGATGTTCCCAGTGAGAAGTGCTAGCTCGAGAGAATACGGGATAGCTGGCCAGAGTGTCTGGATGGTGAGCGCTCCCAGCCCAACCAAACCGGCGTAATATTGTCGCAGCCGCTGACCTGTTGGTGAGGTTGCTGGTTCGATGAGCATCACCGTCGCGAAGAAGAGCAGCGGCGAATTAAAGAGCAACGATTTAAGTAGTCCGATGCTTGCCTCGACGCCCAGCACGCTACCGTTGCTAAGCGTCAAGCCAGTCAGATACACAACGACAAAAATGAGGACGCTTTTGACGCGACGAATTTTATGGGCGATGAGCAGCCCGCCGATGGCGGTCAGAGCGGTAAACGGTAGGCTTCCTACCCACCAGCTGGATCCGCTACCAAGAACGATTGTCATGCAGACTACCCCGAGCGCGGCCGGATTAAAAATATGACGCTTGTTCCAGGTGAGGAAAAATTTTGAGGCGATCGCTGCAGCCGAAGCCAGACTGAGCGGTAGCCAGATGTCTGGGAGCGGGCTTGGCCCAACGATTAGCCCAAGGATAAGCGCGGTGATCAGCCACGACTCTCTATTGGGCGTTCGTTTGAAGACCCGAGTAATAAGTGCCTGAGTTAGCCCGGAGGCGCCGATCGCGACGGCAAGAGTAGCGATAAGATCCCCCGGATTGAACGGGATACGATCGGCAATCGACAAGATTACGGCCAGGACTGCTGTTCCAATCAAAAAACGCATCACCGCCTGGTACATCGTCATTCCTGATAGGAATCGGTTTATCGAGTGAAGCATACATATAGTATGTACCATGCGGTGTCGTAAAAATCTCCCCATCCTAGTCGTAGCAGCAAACCCCATGCTTCTGCTTACCCAATTCAGATCGTCCTTTCTGGGGTATACTACTCAAGATGTTTGGCTATCAACGCTCAAAGAATACTTACACACCGGGCTCGGTCACCCCGTTTAAACTTTCTCGCTCAAAGATTGAGCTATTCGAGCGATGTCCGCGGTGTTTTTATTTAGACCGTCGTTACGGTATCGGTCAGCCGCCCCCTGCTCCATACACATTAAACTCGGCCGTCGACGGGTTACTCAAAAAGGAGTTTGACGCACACCGAGCCGCTGCCACTCGCCACCCACTCCAAGAACACTACAACATAGATGCTGTTCCGTATGACCATAAGGATATTGGTTCGTGGCGGGAGAACTTTGAGGGCGTCCGCACTCACCATCGCCCAACCAACTTCATTGTGTTCGGTGCCGTTGATGACGTCTGGCAGAATACTGGAGGTGAGTTGCACGTGGTTGATTACAAAGCAACGGCGAAGGACTCAGAGATCAGCCTCGATGCTGATTGGCAGATCGGTTACAAACGACAAGTTGAGATTTATCAGTGGCTGTTGCGTCAGAATGGTCACTCTGTTTCCGACACCGCATATTTCGTGTACGTCAATGGACGCAAAGACAAGCAGGCGTTTGACGGTAAGCTGGAGTTTGACGTTCATCTTCTGCCGTATCAAGGCAGCGCCGATTGGGTCGAAGGGGCGTTGGTACGGATAAAAAAACTGCTCGAAAGCGATACGTTGCCCGACTCAAGTCCCGAGTGTGAGTACTGTCAGTACAGTAGGTATCGTCGCCAAGCGGAGGGGTAAGAAGTGGCCCCGACTAAGTCGGGGCCGGGTTCGCTGGGGTGTGGTCTGCGGGTACAGATGAACCAAGTACCCTTCCACTAACCCAGCCTGGTCGTTGCTTTCCCATCCTAAAGGGCAGGGCTCCTCACGCCAGTCGCGCCCTTCAGACCTTACAGCCCCAGTGGGGCAGGCGCTCTCCTTGCTCGGTTTCTGCGATGCTGGGGTCGGAACAAAAATGTGACACCATGATGGCAGGATAGCTGTGAGGGCGCAAGGGATTTTACGCCGAAATTAGGGTGATCAACCATTGTTCCTTTTGGTGACTCTGATTAAAATGGCGGCGTTATGACTATTCGCTCAAGAGCGATACCCGCTGAGGACGTGGTTGAAAAAACCGTCCACGGCGGCTGCGGCTTACCGGCGGTTGCGGTATTGGCCGTGGCTATATTTAGTCTTCTACTCTAAGCGATCGTTTGCGCTGCCTCTGCCGTTGAAACCCAATTGCGAAACGATGTACTTCGTCGCGGATCCGACTAAGGAGGAGTAGGCCTTTATTTCCTCGGGACACAGCGATCGGCAGTTTACGCCCCGGCAAAAAGATTCGATCCGGTTTTTTAGCGAGAGCGACAATTGTTTTGGGTAGAACCGGCGCATCTGCAAGACCCTCAAGTGCAAACTTGAGCTGGTCTGGGCCGCCGTCGACAACAAACAGATCGGGAGTTGGTCGGGTAGTGTCGGCGAATCGACGGTGAACAACCTCTCTGATCATCGCGAAGTCGTTCTGACCAGAGACGGTTTTAATATTGTAGCGACGATACTCGTTCTTATCCGGTTTGCCATCAATGAAACATACTGTTGCCGAGACCGGCTCACTGCTGCCGAGGTTAGAGATGTCGACTGCCTCAATTCGATACGGTAACTCCGGTAGCTTGAGCAACTCTTGAAGCGCAATCAAGGCGATAAACGCTTGGTCTGATTTTAGTAGCAGTGATTCTAGCTTTGCTCGAGCGTTTTTCTCAGCGATGGCAAGCATATTCTTCTTCTCACCTCGCTCGGCAACGCGGAGTGTAGTCGCTCGACCGCTAGACTGGCCGATCAGCTGTTCAAGCGCGTCCGTATCTTCGAGCTTCTGAGCTACGACGACGAGTCCAGGAATGTCGGAGTAGTGGAGGTAGATGCTAATGAGAAAGTTTCGGACAATGTCAGCGATATCCTCGTCGCCACGAAGGTCAAAGCGAAATGTTTTCTGTCCGGTAATTCGACCTTCCTGAATTCTGAGTGTAACCACAGCTGCAGAGTGCTGGGTCTTATAGGCATGGACGACGTCGTAGTCGTCCTGAGTTGTCGAGATTACCGCTTGCCGTGTCAGGACGTGCTCAATAGCCTCAATTCGATCACGTAATTGTGCCGCCCGCTCAAAATCTTCCTCTCTGGCTGCGTCTTCCATAGCCAAACGAAGATCGGCCAAAACTCGGCGACGCTTTCCTCGTAAGAAGTCAAGAGCGTTTTCAACCCGCTTGCGATACGCGTCTTCGTCAATCTCACCGGCAAGCGGACAACTGAATGATCCTAACTGACAGCTCAGGCAGGCTCGATCGCGGGTCGATCGAAGCGGACGCGTGCTGATATGAATTCCATATAGTTTTCGTAAGAATTCTAAAGCATATGTTGCCGATCGGGCGGAAAGGTATGGCCCAAAGTAGAGAGCCTTGTCGTCGATTTGACGTCGCGTCACGAGAAAACGAGGGATCAGTTCGTTCAGTGCAACTTTGATATACGGGTAGGCCTTATCGTCCGTCAGCTTAATATTGAAGTGAGGCATATGCTGTTTAATTAGGGTTGCTTCGAGCATCAGCGCCTCGACCTCGGTATCGACCACGATTGTCTCTACTGAGTTGATACTGTTGGCCATTATCACGATCCACGGCCGATCAGTATTCTTTCCGAGGAAGTAGCTACTCACTCGGGAACGAAGGTTGGTCGCTTTCCCAACGTATAAAATGGTTCCGTTCGCGTTTTTAAACAAGTAAACGCCGGGTTTCTGAGGGAGATTTTGCCAAAGGCGTTTGCGACTATCTTTCATAAGCGCAGTTATGGTATCAGAAATCACCTTCTCTGTCAGTGGATGGGTAACAGGTTCGGAATATTCACGCCAGTGAGCTGGCTACTATTTTAGGGCCGATAGTGGCAATATATCTCGATCCTAATCTGTAAGAGAATATTCTCTACAATTTGAAGAGAGTAGAGTTCCTGGGCTGTCCACATCCATATACCATCACAGCTCCCGCGAGCGCATGGAAAAAATAGTTCAAGAATTAGCATATGCTTAATATCAAGAAATGCGCCTAAAGTTATTGACAATTCGCTCGATCCGTGGTATCATCGGCGCGTCACGGAGAAATTGCATAGATTTTCGTCGTGCGTACACCAAAAAGATAGGAAAAAGTGGTTGGCCGATCGGCCGCTACGACTTCTTTCTTAACTACGAGCGTATCGGCCTGATTGGAACATCGACTGCGACGTTGCGAGCCCGCTGGGCACGTATCCAACGACGCAATCGCCAACGGCACTGCGCTGGTAGACTGTAATACAGTGTGCTTTGCCCTGACGGGCACGCGCCGTGAACCGCTGGCCTAACGAGCCGGGGGTGAGAGCGGCCGAAATTTAACAATCTAGTTTCCTCACTGCCCACATCCGTTCCTTATTACATATATGTAATAACGTTGTTCTTTGGATTTGGTTGGCGAGGAGTGTACGAACATCGTCGTGCGCAGACCAAAAAGAAATGAGAATACTCACATTCGGAGAGCTTGCTGGGCCAACCCGGCAAGTCAGGGCAACGGACCAGCGACTGCGGCTAATCGCTAATGCGGTTGGCGCTCAGTTGCCGGATAGGATTGAGATTCAGGAGGTGGGGGAGCGGCTGGAACCCTACGAGGGACACGCGACCCTTGTGACCCCAGCCGGGGTCGTTCTCCACGTGGCCCTCCACGGCTCAAGGCTGTGGGAAGTCGAGTCGGACGAACTAGGTCTTTTCCAGACCGGAACGTCCCGCTGGATCAAGCGGGACGGTTGGGCCAACCGTGGTTTTCTCTACCACGCGGGGATCAAAGGTCTCCGTTACAAAGAGCCCGTGCCAGAGGGAGGGGAGCCGGAGGGCTGGGATTGGGTCGACAGAGTCGGCCCAAAAGTACTCGCCGCGTTGCTTCGCGGCGAGGAAATTGATCCGGTCTCGGGCAACTACGAATAGTGACAGTCCGGCGGAGAGGACTAAAACCCTCTCCGCCCCTTCAACTGCGCTTTTGAATTTCTGTATCGCTTACGAGCGAACGGGTCGAAAGCGCTGAGAAGATAAGCAACTTTGTTCGCTCTCGCTTCGTTATTACATATATGTAATAAGGCAACGGGGGCGAACGGGTTCGACAGGGCTGTATAGCTCGTACGCGGGGTGGTGCCCGACACGGAAAATGCCTACAACAAAGACCGTGTTGTGCGAGGATCTGCAGCCTTGGAACCGGGTTCAATTCCCGGCGCCTCCACCAAATTGGGGGGCAACGGCCCCGCCATCCACCCCCCGCCAGCCCCGAGGGGGCTCGGACAACCGGGCGAACGGCAAGCAAAACGCTGTTCGCCCACTCGACTGAAGGCTTACGTCAGACTGAGCTTTCTGAAGAGGAAAATGAGAAAGTATCTTCCGATCATCGGAATAATGGTGGGCCTTAGCCTCTTCCTGTTCGGCTTTGAGATGGGGTCGGAAAAGGGGCGGTGCCTCATGGACACGGGCGTAGTGGTCTTGGTTGGATGTGTCCTGATCTGCCTCATTTATGGCGAGGGGGACTCGTTTGATTGATGTCCGGGCGAGGGAAGACTGGGCCGCTACGAGCTCGTCCCGCTCACCAACTGAAAAACGCCGGTGAAATAATCCGGCGTTTTTGTTATCCGCCAACTCTGGCGGGCTTCTTCCTGCCAAATAATACCGGTTCCAAAACTTGCCCGGTCAACGACTCTTTGTTGAGGGCGACTTCTTCGGGCGTACCTTTGGCGACGATCGTGCCGCCTTTTGATCCGCCGCCCGGTCCGAGATCAATAATCCAGTCGGCTGATTTTATAACATCAATATTGTGTTCGATCACAATGATCGTGTTACCGCGATCAACCAACTTTTGCAGAACGCTGAGGAGGCGCTCAACATCAGCGAAATGGAGACCGGTGGTTGGTTCGTCGAGGATGTAGAGAGTTTTGCCGGTGTCACGGCGAGTCAGCTCGGCGGCCAATTTTATCCGCTGCGCCTCACCGCCGGACAGTGTCGTTGCTGGTTGTCCAAGCCGAATGTAGCCGAGTCCAACCTGCTGCAACGTGCGAAACTTGTCCGAAATAGTGCCGATGTTTTCGAAAAACTCGACCGCTTCATCGACTGTCATGTTGAGAACTTGCGAGATATTCTTACCCTTCCACGTGACTTCGAGTGTCTCGCGGTTGTAGCGGGTTCCTTTGCAGATATCACAGGTTATGTAGACGTCTGCTAAGAAGTTCATCTCAATTTTGATCATGCCGTCGCCCTGGCAGTTTTCGCAGCGGCCTCCTTGGACATTGAAGCTAAACCGCCCCGGCTGGTAACCACGACTTCGGGCGGCCGGCGTGGCAGCAAAAAGCTGGCGAATCGGATCGAAGGCCTTAGTGTAGGTTGCCGGGTTACTGCGCGGAGTCCGGCCGATCGGCGATTGGTCGATCTCGATGATTTTGTCGATCTTGTCCGTACCGGTGATCGACTCGTGCTTGCCTGGCAGATCGCCGCGCAGGCCAAGTTTGGTATGAATACCCTTCGATAGGATTTCGGTGACGAGCGTTGATTTGCCCGATCCGGAGACGCCGGTAACAACCGTCAAACGGCCGATCGGGAACGAGGCGGAAACATTCTTAAGATTATTTTCGGTAGCGCCGTGAACGATAATGTACGGCTGGCCTTTTTCAATTGGACGCCTCTCCGGCACGGCGATTGTCTTAGCGCCCGTTAAGTAAGGGGCGGTAATGGAGTTGGGGTCAGCCAACACTTGATCCGGAGTGCCAGCGGCGACGATCTGACCGCCGTGCTCGCCGGCGCCGGGACCGATGTCGACGATGTAGTCGGCGGCGCGCATTGTCTCTTCGTCGTGTTCGACAACGATCACCGAGTTGCCGAGGTCACGCAGACGTTTCAAGGTCTCAATGAGTTTGAGGTTGTCGGTTGGATGGAGGCCGATTGTTGGTTCGTCCAAAACGTAGAGAATACCAACTAACGCCGAACCAATTTGGGAAGCCAGACGAATACGCTGCGATTCGCCACCGGCGAGTGTTGTCGCCGAGCGATCGAGCGTTAAATAATCGAGTCCAACTTTGCTCAAGAATTCTAAGCGGCTTTGAATTTCGATCAACACTTTCCCGGCGATGGTTTGGTCGCGAGTATTGAGCTTGATCTTTTGGAAGAACTCCCGAGCTTGATCGATAGTGAGGCTGGACAGGTCGGCGATGTTCTTGTCGTTGATTTTAATAATGAGCGCGTCCTGTTTGAGGCGAGCGCCTTGGCAGGTCTGACATTTGGCGGAGAGCATGTACCGTTCGACTTCTTCACGGACACGATCGGATTCTGTCTCTTTATAGCGTTCTTCGAGGTGGGGGATGATGCCACGAAACCAGACGTTGAAGTATTGGGCGGTGCCGCCGGAAAAGTAGCGTAAACGCATCTTGATCGGCGCGCCTAAGCCATGAAGAAGCTTGGCGAGATCTTGTTTGTCGAGATTCTTAATTGGGGTGTCGATATTGAGCCCGAAGTGCTCAGCGGCGTTTTTAATGAGGATCCCGTAGTAGTTGGTCGGGGAAAATGTCCACGGCATAATGCCGCCTTCGGCGATCGTCTTGCTGTCATCTGGGATAACGAGCAGCTCGGAAACTTCTTTCTTAAAGCCTAGACCGTGGCAGTCGACGCAAGCACCATACGGACTATTAAACGAAAACGAGCGCGGCGAGATCTCACCCAAGCTAAAACCGTCGTACGGGCAGGCGAGATCTTCCGAGAGCATTAGTTCGTCGTCACTATTTTCCTGCGCGATGATAACGAGACCTTTCGACAGTTTGATCGCCGTTTCGACCGCTTCGGTGAGGCGTTGATGCGACGACTGGCCGATGATGAGGCGGTCGACGACAACTTCGATGGTGTGCGCCTTGTATCGATCAAGCTTAATCGTGTCGGTCAGCGCAAACATCTCGCCGTTGACACGAACTCGGGCAAAGCCTCCTTTATATAGGTCGTAGAGTAACTGGTGATACTCACCTTTGCGTCCACGGACGACCGGGGCTAGCACCAGAATCCGTGTTTCTTCTTTGAGTGTGGCGACAAGGTCGACCATTTGATCGATCGTCTGTCGACTGATCGGTCGGCCACATTTTGGACAGAACGGTGTGCCGACGCGCGCAAAGAGAAGGCGAAGATAATCGTAGATCTCGGTGACAGTCCCGACGGTTGAGCGGGGATTGTGGCTGGTTGTTTTTTGATCAATTGAAATAGCGGGTGAGAGGCCTTCGATGTAGTCAACGTCGGGTTTTTCCATCTGGCCCAGGAATTGTCGAGCGTAGCTCGAGAGCGATTCCATGTATCGGCGCTGGCCTTCGGCGTAAATCGTGTCGAACGCCAAAGATGATTTGCCGGAGCCAGACAGTCCGGTAAAGACGATCAATTTTTCGCGCGGCAATTCCAGATCTACGTTTTTGAGATTGTGTTCGCGCGCACCCTTAATGATTATCTTGTCGTCGATTGGCATAACTGCCGTATTCTACCAAACAAATACCGAAAGTTCTTGGGATTGTATTTCCTCGACAACTAAGTAGAAATAGATATATGAGCGAACGAGGACCGTCATTCAATCCCGAAGAATCCCAGAGTGTCGAGACTGCTGAATCTGCCGAGAAAGAAACGAGATTCGGGAACAAAGAGGAGATTGTTTCGGTTATGGAAGCGGGTACGGCAGAAGTTGTGGGGCGAATTGAGGATTTCTACAATGTCCCGCCGCACCGTAACGTTGTCGAGATGGCCTACGTTAATATTGAGGCGGGTCGGACTCGAAATATCGCCGAGTTTGTAACCATTGACGACGAAGCAGGGCATCATGTTGAGGCAGTCTTCAAGCCAGTTCGCGGCGAGGCTAAGGATTTTTACAATGCCAATGGCCTAGGCCACGACTATCCTCGTGAGGTTGCGAGCTACTTGATCTCTGAGCACTTTGGTTTTGACCTAGTCCCACCCACCACGCTTCGTACGATCAATGGCCACATCGGCTCGCTGCAATTATTTATGCCTTATGAAAGATATAAGTTAGCCAGTGAAGCGCTCTTAGAGCTCGACGATGAGGACAGCCAGTCTTTTATGGAGTCCACCGATGTACGTAATATGGCAGCTCTGGACTGGATTATTGCCAACGGTGACCGACATGTTAATAACTACATGGCTAAGGTCGATGCCGAGAAGCGGCCGATACTAACCAACGGTGCGCCTGAGTTGATTGCCATTGATAACGGACTTGCGTTCAATAGTACGTTTTATAACGTCAAGGGCGGAAGTCGGAGAGAGCTGCCTGGACCGTATCAGTTCATGATGTGGAACGATATTGAGAAAAAGCTCGTTAGTACTCCATTACCGCCTGAATTACGCGACCGGGTTGCTCGGGGCTATGATAATCGTATGGCAATCTCTGAGGCACTTCTTTCTTTACCGGATATTGAGGAAGCTGAGATTGAAAGAATGTGGCAACGGACAAAGGCCTTGGTTGATACTGGCGTTTTTCTTTCTAGCACCAACAAAGACGCTGAATTGGCAAAGATTAAGCCCCGCTAGACGCGGGGCAAGCTGTGGAGAAGAAAATCGACGACACTGCCCTGCGGTCCCTGAATGAATTGCGTTCGAGGAAGCAGCTCAGCTAACAGAGGGTCACGATCGAGATCTTCTCGGCTGGTCAGTGAGTAGCAAATGACCTCTTTACCGCCTGTAACGGCAACGGCCAGGTCGTTCACGTACTGACGCAAGTGTCGAGATGGGTTGAGGCAAACGACGACTAAGTCTTGGCCCACCTTTCCCTGAGTCCTTTCTTCAATGAAAACACACCAACTTTCGGGTCCGATACACTTCATAGGGCACTAAACTGATCAATTTTACTTGGCCTCGTGTCCGAAATCAATGCTCTGGAGCTCCTTTTTCTCTTTCTGAATTTTCTTGAGCTTAATTATCTCGTCGCGTAGAATGGCAGCTAGCTCAAACTGTAGTTCGCTCGAGGCAAGCTTCATTTGCCGTTCTTTGTCTTTGATCATCGCGTCGATATTGCCGCGGGCCAGTTCTTTCTCGATCTTATCTAGGCCGACGGACTCTTGAAGTTCACGCTCGATGATTGAAGTGATTTCTTTGGAAACGCTCTGTGGCGTAATATTGTGCTCTGTGTTGTGCTTCTCTTGCAAAGCACGACGACGGTTCGTCTCGTCGATTGCCTTCTTCATCGAATCGGTAATCTTGTCGGCGTAGAGAATGACCTGTCCCTGGACGTTTCGGGCGGCGCGACCGATGGTCTGGATGAGCGAGCGCTCGCTGCGCAAAAAGCCTTCTTTGTCAGCATCAAGAATGGCGACGAGCGAGACCTCGGGCAGGTCCAAGCCTTCGCGCAGCAGATTGACGCCGATTAGCACGTCAAAGGTTCCTTTGCGCAGCTCGCGTAAAATCTCGACTCGTTCGAGCGTGTCGATGTCGCTGTGGAGATAGCGGACTTTGACGCCCTGTTCCTGCATGTAGTCGCTTAGTTCCTCGGCCATCTTTTTTGTCAGCGTGGTAACGAGCGTCCGCTCCTGTTTCTCGACCCGATCCTTTACTCGCTCCATGAGATCACCGACTTGGTTTTTGAGCGGTTGAATAACTAGCTCGGGATCAAGAAGGCCGGTCGGACGAATGATTTGTTCGACGGTATTTTGGCTTTTGCCCAATTCGTACGCACCGGGTGTGGCCGAGGTATAAATTGTTTGCTTGGTTTTTTCTTCAAACTCGTGAAATCTGAGTGGTCGGTTATCCCGAGCTGACGGCAAGCGAAAACCGTGCTCGACGAGAATGTCTTTGCGGGCGCGGTCGCCGTTGTACATTCCGTTTAGCTGGGAAACTGTCACGTGGGACTCGTCGATAATGGTGAGGTAATCGTCGGGGAAGTAGTCGAGTAGAGTGTTGGGTGTTTCGCCGGGGGCGCGACCGTCAAAGTGTCGGGAGTAGTTCTCAATACCGTTGCAGTAACCAATCTCGCGGATCATCTCGAGGTCGTAATTTGTTCTTCGTCGCAAGCGCTCCGCTTCTAAAAATTTGTCCTGCTGCTCGAGCTTCTTAAGTTGGCTGTCGAGTTCATTCTGGATCGATGCGGTTGCCCGTTCTATCGTGTCGGTCGGGGTGACAAAGTGACGGGATGGGTAGATAACCGCAAAGCGTAGGTTCTGGATTGGAGCGTTGGTAACGGGGTCGATCTCTTCGATTTCCTCAACCGTGTCGCCAAAGAGCGATAAGCGGATAATCCGCTGGGCGTTCGATGGCATGACTTCGATCGTGTCGCCGCGGGCGCGGAAAGTACCCCGTGCTAGTTCGACGTCGTTACGTTGGTATTGTAGAAAAACGAGCTTGTCGATAACGGCATCGCGGCTAACGGTTTCGCCCTTGTGGACGACGAGCGTCGCTTTTTGATATTCCTCAGCTGACCCGAGGCCGTAGATACAGGAGACGGAGGCGACAATAATTACGTCCCGGCGGCTCAAGACGGCTTGGGTGGCGGCGTGACGTAAGCGGTCGATTTCGTCGTTGATCTGGGCCTCTTTCTCGATGTAGGTATCGGAGTTGGGCATGTACGCCTCGGGTTGGTAGTAGTCGTAGTACGAGACGAAGTACTCGACGGCGTTTTTGGGAAAGAAGTGGCGAAACTCGCTGGTGAGCTGGGCGGCGAGTGTTTTGTTGTGAGCGATAACGAGCGTTGGTTTTTGAACTTGCTGGATGACGTTGGCGGCGGTGAAGGTTTTTCCCGAGCCGGTGACTCCCAAGAGGATCTGGTGCTGATCGCCACGATTGACGCCCTCGACAAGCGAGGCGATCGCTTTAGGCTGATCGCCTTTTGGCTGAACCTCTTGGTTGAGCTCGAATTTCATCACCGACGTATTGTAACGCGTGAATCTGTTTGTTGAAACTGTATCCAACCTGTTGGGAGCAGCTATCCGCTTGACAGGGGTATTAGGTGTCTTTACTTTGAGAATCGTTAACCTGAATATCAGGTTAGTGACCGGGAGAAATCCTGCGTCAAACAAGATTAGAACAAACACATTGGGGAAGGAGGTGAGTGGTTAATGGCATTTAGCACAACTTCTAAAAAGTCAGGTAAGACTTACTACCTGCACAGCAAGTCCGTCACCCTGCGCGGTGGTC
>JALHMV010000006.1 GCA_022843855.1 Patescibacteria group bacterium | reverse complement strand
GTCTGCCTCAGCCGGTAGCGGTACCAAGAGCCAGACCGCTGTTTGCCCTGGCGCATCAGCCGCTGCGGCCGCTTCAGCGTCTAGCTCAAGCGCTGCATCTGCTTCAAAGGCAAGTGCCAACTGCGTTACGCAGACTGGCACGACCGTTGTTCGACAGGTGACGACCTCATTGCCGAAGACCGGTGCAGAAATGTACTTGTTCCCAGGTATTGCGGCTGTCATGGCTGCCGGTATTCGTAAGCTCGCGCTTGCGAAGAAGGAAGCCGACCTTCTTGCCTAAACATTAGACAAGAAACAAAAAACACCCTCCGGGGTGTTTTTTGTTGGGCTAAAAGGGTTGGACCGAGTAGAATGAGGGTGATGGACTTAGAAAGCCGTAAAAAGGAATTGGCGGTTTTGCTTGATATCAACGCTAAACAGCAGCGAATGCAGAGCATTCAAGCTGAGATGGCTGACCCAAAATTTTGGGAGAACCACCAGTACGCAGCTAAGGTTGCGCAGGAGCTTAAACACCTCGACGACGTTATCGTCCAATTCGAACTGGCCGAAACGCTCGAGGAGATTGACGAACTAGAGAACGAAGCAACCTTCACCGGCGCTCACGACGATGCGTCAGCGTATCTCTCAGTACACGCTGGCTCCGGTGGTACGGAAGCGCAGGACTGGGCCGAGATGCTGCTACGCATGTACATGCGATATGGCGAACGAGCCGACTATAGAGTAGAACTCCTCGACAAAGTTGATGGCGAGGAGGCTGGTATTAAAAGTGCTACGATTCTTGTCCGTGGCTACCGGGCCTACGGTAAGTTAAAAGGTGAAAACGGGACTCATCGACTGGTCCGGATTTCTCCATACGACGCTGACAAATCTCGACATACGTCGTTTGCGCTCGTAGAAGTTGTCCCAGAGGTAGAAAAGAGCGAAATAACAATTAAGCCAGATGACTTGCGTATCGACGTCTATCGAGCCGGCGGCCACGGCGGGCAAGGTGTCAACACGACCGACTCCGCAGTTCGCCTGACCCACCTTCCAACCGGGATTATTGTTACGTGCCAAAACGAACGGAGCCAACTGCAAAACAAAGCACAAGCGATGAAGATTCTTCAGGGGAAGCTCCAGCTCTTAGAGGATGAAAAACAGCGAGCAGAAGAGCAGAAACATAAAGGTGAGCCAGTTCTTGCCTCGTGGGGGAACCAGATACGTTCCTACGTCTTGCAGCCCTACCAACTCGTTAAGGATCTGCGAAGTGGTTATGAGACTTCGGCGGTTCACGACGTGCTCGACGGCGAGATCGAAACACTGCTAACCGAGTGGCGCAAACACGTTGCGACAGGTAGAATGAATTACAAAGAATCGAAGTAAAGGAGAGCTATGGCATTACCAAATTTCGGACAAATGAAAGAGATGTACCAGCTTCAGAAGAAGGCTAAAGAGGTACAGAAGGAACTAAAGAACTTAGAGATAGAAGCACGCTCGACAGATGGCCTGGTTGCAGCAGTGGTAAACGGTGAAATGAAGATCGTCGAGATTCAAATCAGTGATGAAATGATGGATCCGAGTAAGAAATCCGCGCTCGAGGCAGCGCTCAAGGACACCGTCGGTCAGGCGATGACCAAGGCTCAGAGCGAAAGCGCGGCTCGGCTGCAACCCATTCTAAAAAATCTCAACCTGCCTGGGATGTAACATATGTTGACGATCTTCCTCGTTGGTGGAGTGGTCGTCATCGGAGCGTTGGTGCTTTTTGCTGGAGGAGGTGATTAATGGTACGGGCGATTATCGGGATCGGAAACCCGGGAGGAAAATACGTCAACACGCGTCACAATATCGGCTTTCGTGTTGTCGAGGCCCTTTCTGCTGCGCTTGGCGGTCAGCATTGGCAGGATGATAGGGGTGTAGAATATGCTACCTATCTTGATAGACACTTCGTACTCGTTAAGCCGAAAAGTTACGTTAATGAAACTGGCCAAGCAATTGCCGGCTGGCTGAAGTACTCCCCGGCGGAGCCCGAGCACCTCTGGGTTATTCACGACGACGTTGAAGTGCCGTTTGGTGAGATACGGATTAAGCAGGGCGGTACGAGCGGCGGTCACAACGGCATTAAGTCTCTCGATGAAGCGATCGGTCCGGACTACTGGCGAGTGCGATTTGGGGTTGGGCGGGGCGGTTCTTCATCAAATTCGCTCTCCGATTTTGTGCTGGCGCCGTTTACGGCTGAGGAAGAAAATGAGCTGCCTGCGATCATTGACCGAGTCGTTTCGTACCTGATACAATCAATTGACGAACAAAATCTAACAACCACAACATTGCATGCCCAAGAAAAATAACCAAACAACCGAAACCGACAACATCGTAGAACTGGAAAAATCCGCTGACAAAGAAGCGGAAGCGATGGCGCGTCGCCATAGCGAAGCTTCGATAGACGAGGTAAACCCTGACGAAGAGGCAGAGAAGGGTCTTATCGCCCAAGAAGGCGCAGATACCGAATCGGTTATGCCGGCGGAAGTCGCAGCTATCCATGACGATAACGAGTCGGCTGCAGCTGTCAATAAAAAAGATGTGAAAATCTCCAAAAAAGTGTCGGCAAAAAAGGCGAAGGTTCGCTCAAAAGGCTATCATGCGGCAAAGGCTCACGTAGAAGCTGGTAAGCAATATCCGCTTGCAGACGCGATCGAGCTTGTTAAGAAAGTTTCTATTTCAAAGTTTGACGGTTCGATCGAAGTTCATATCAAACTAACTAAGAAAAAGAGCAAAGGCGCCTCGGAATCATCGAAGGGTTTATTCCAACTGCCGCACGGTTCTGGGAAGGCTAAGAAGATTGTTATTCTTGACGAAGCCAAGATTGAAGAGATTGCCAAGACGAAAAAAATTGATTTTGATGTTGCGATCGCGACACCCGAACTTATGCCAAAGGTTGGAAAAATTGCCAAAATTCTTGGACCTAAGGGTAAGATGCCTGACCCAAAGTCCGGCACAGTAACCGCCGATCCGCAAAAAGCGATCGAAGAGATTAACTCCGGAAAGGTCGAGTACCGCATCGACGCTCAAAATCAGATTCACCAGATCATCGGTAAGGTTTCATGGGACAACGCCAAGCTACTTGAAAACGCCAAAGTTGTGTTGTCGGCTTTCCCCAAAACCCGTCTCGAATCAGCCTATCTTTCTGCCAGCATCGGTCCGTCGGTGCCGGTTGACACCGACAGCCTGTAAGACAAGATGGGGAGGCTTGTACCCGGCCTCATTGCAGTCATCGTGCTAATCGCCGCCGCGGCGATGTTGGGCGCGCTATCTCCTGACGACAGCGCCCGGCTCCGTCAAGAATCGCTGATCGACAACTTTCGCGTGAGGGAAAACATCGTTCCAGTGAGCGTCACTAATCAGGCGGGCCAGACCGTCGTACTCGACGGGACGCTACCGGATAATACGCTAGTTACGTTTTGGGACGCTGCTTGCGGTGAGTGTCGGGTAGGTCTCCAGACTATCCAGTCGTTTGTCGCTGACTCCCCCCAGTTCAAGCCGATATACGTCAACGTCAAGAATCCGCGCGAACAGGCCGACGAGGCGATGAGGAAATATGGTCTGAGTGAAACCTATTATGACCAAACAGGTGCTGCGTTGACCGCCTGGTCAGCCACGATACCAGCCACCTACCTTGTCAGGAACGGCGCATTTCAAGTCTTCTTTCCCGGCAGGCCTTCCGCTGAGCACCTCAACGCGTTATTGACCCTTGAGTAACTTTTTGACATAATTACTTGGCTACGAAGACAGTGAGTGGCCGGGCATACGCCCCAAGCCTTAATTTCTCACCGAGGGCGCACCCAATTGCCTCCTTGCTTCGTGTATAAGGAGATTTTATTTATGCCAATACTGCGAGCACAGAAAGAAGTATTAGTTGAGAAGCTGACGCAAGAAGTCGGTCAGTCTCGCGTCGCGCTGATTGTTGCGTACACCCGTTTGCACATGAAGGCCAACGACGAGCTTCGCACGAAAGCGTTCGACCAGGGCGCCACAATTAAGATGATTAGCAATAACCTCTTGACCTTGTTGTTGAAAAACCTTGGTCGCGAGATGGATCTGCCGCAAAAAACGTTAGCGGTTGCTTACGGCTATCAGGACGAAGTTGAGGCTGCTAAGTCGCTGGTAACGTTTGGCAAGGAAACCGAAGCGCTGGAAGTAATTGGCGGCTGGATCGACGGTACATTCTTTGACGCAAGTCAGGTAAAGACTCTTTCAGCCCTGCCAAGCAAAGAAACCCTGCAAGCGCAGTTAGTTGGTCGCTTGAACGGTTTAATCGGTTCACTTGCATACTCGCTTAACTACCCGATCCAGAAGTTTGCCTTTGTGGTTGAAGCAGTTAAAACCGCGCAGCCGGCAACAACAGAAGCTAAAGCCGAGGAGTCAGCTCCAGCTGAAGAGTCAACAAATATCGAAACCGAAACGACCGCTGAGGAGCCGCAAGGCGAGACGGGGGAGTCGGCTGAAAATAAAGAAGAAGAGAAGGAGAATTAATGAGTGATACTCGCTGCGCTCGTTTTCTCGCCTAAGCTCGAAATAAAACTAATAAAGTAAGGAAAGGAATAATATGTCAGATAAAACAAACAAATTGATCGATCAAATTGCCGAGTTGTCGGTAATGGAACTGTCCGAGTTAGTCAAAGCGGTTGAAGAGAAGTTTGGTGTCAGCGCTATGCCAGTCATGGCCGCTGGTGCCGCTCCTGCCGCCGGCGCTGCTGCTGGTGCAGCCGAGGCCGAAGAGAAGTCTGAGTACACGGTTGTCTTAGCGAGCGGTGGTGATCAGAAGATCGCTGTTATTAAGGCAGTTCGTGAGATTAAGCCTGACCTCGGCCTTAAAGAAGCCAAAGATCTCGTTGATGGCGCGCCAAAAGACCTCGGTGTTATGAAGAAAGACGACGCCGAAGCCGCCAAGAAGAAGCTTGAAGAAGCCGGCGCGACAGTCGAACTCAAGTAAGATTTTTCCGATTCCGGAAACAAAAAAGAGCCCACGCGGCTCTTTTTTGTTATGGTCGACTTAATGAGGAGCCCTGCCTGTCGATATAGCTTTGACGATCTTTATAGGGCTAGTTTTGGTCGAGCGATGACCGAGGAAGAAAAGCGAGCGCTGTACGCTCTGTCGCAAGACGATCGAAACCAAAGAGTAGGGGAGTGGGCGAAGAAGGTTGGGTGGACGACTGAAGACGTGGTCGGCGACGACGGGGTTATCTACCGTTCGTTTATGCCCAATTCGCATCTATAGCACCAACTATCTTTCGTGTATAAATTTACTATGGAAGGCCAGTTAGCCATCACTCCTGAACACCTTGCGACGCTAATTCAGCATTCCAGTTCATTTTGGAACGCACCAATGTTTATCGTATCCGTATTAAGCGTGCTCGTCAGTGTCCTTGCAATCATCGGAGCAATAATCGTCTTCTACCTTTCAAAGAAGTTTAAACAAGAGGCGATTGAGGCGCTCAATGTGATCGAGGACGAGCGTTTGAGGGCAGTTCAGGATTGGCAGATAAAGGCCGAGGCACTACTAACCCAGTATGAAAGAGAATTGAAGAAAGCAAAAACAGACAGGGATGTGCACGAGAAACTAAAGGATTTGATTCGTCAGAGAGAGCTGATTACAACCGCCAGACCCGCGGCAACCAATGAGGAAAGCTTGAGTAATCTAATAAGGCTCCTGGGTGGTCAATATTCTAATAAGAGATAAAAGAAACCCCGAACGTTTGCGCGTCGGGGTTTCTTGACAAGCACCTAGATCGATCAAGTACGGCCTGCGATCGACAGGCCCTACAGGGCTATCCGCAAAGACAGCAGTACCGATGGCGGTAGACTCTACGTTCTACCGAGCAACGATCTCGAAGGTACAACTCGAACTGTAAAAAGTGACGTACCGTTGCGAGGTGCACTATGCGATCAACGAACCATTGGACGACGGACGACAACCCGATCACTAGCTCTATCACAGACACAGACCCAGACGCTACCTCGGACAGCGAACACTATCTCGAACCGAACCCGGACACGATCCTAACCAACGGTCTCAACACTGACCAACGATCAACAAGCTGTGACACGGTTACCGATCACGGACACAATCACAAACCGAACGACGATCGACACACACTATCTCGAACCCTGTCGCAAGCACGTTCAACTAACACGATCTCAAACCAACAGGCGGGTATATGACCGGCCTGCTTCGCCCCCTTAAGGACTACTTCCAGTATACACGTCGCCCGCCACTATCGTAAAAAAATCCCCACCGAAGTGGGGAGAGATCCGCCTCACCATTGTCATAGTGTCTTAGCGGGTTGCGGTCGGTAGACAGAACCAGGTCCGCTCTTGCCTGAGGGAGACGATGGCTCTCTCAAGAATTGAACTCAGCTCTGGGCCTTGTGACTTGTTCAACCAGGCCTGCATCACTTCGGGTAACGAGCGGTAACTGCCTCGAACCATATCAGCCAGCGGCACGAGCAGAAATCCGGCGACAGCCAGATTTCGCCCGTGGTGGATATGGTGGACGAAGTGGATGCCTTTTATCCACAAGAACAAACCGCCAATTACTGGCTGTCGACAGGCTCGTCGCCACCATTCATCGCTCCGATGAAAGAGCGCGTGGGCGTTCTCGTACAAGCCGACCTGCCAGGTGATGGCGAGGCAGCTTGCCAAGATGATTGGCAGCGTTGGCCAGATCAGCTGGATCGCGATAACCACTGGTGCGGTGATGATCGAGACTATAAAGAGTACCGATCGAGGGAACGTCGCCGATGCCGTTTTGGCAATCGTATCGATCGGCATCCCGTTGTTGATCGCTGGCGCGCCTTGCCGCACGAGCTTGACCGATGTCAAGTGGTGATGAGTCTCGTGATGCGATTCTCGCATCGCCGTTGACCAGAGGTTGACGAGCCGGATAACCTGGTTTGGCAGCCAGAGCAGCCATGTCGGTCCCGAAAGTCGCCCGAACTGATGACCGTTGTGCATGAGGTTGCGGTGCAGCGCGTGCTCAGCAAAACAGAGCAGAATCAGTGCGACGACAAGCGTTGCCAACAGCGGTCCGATCTCCGGTGCGGTGTTGGTTCTAATGATCGACGGGCTACCGATCCAGATGAGCAGGCCGAACGTGGCGCTCATCAGAAGGACAAACTGGAGAGCCAATCTGAGGTTGTAGTAGCCGAAGCGGAAGCGGGGCGTATCGCCCTCGGGTGACGCGAAGAGCTCGTAGAGCTCGTTGAGCATCGCCTGATCAGTGGGAGGCGGGGTTTTCATGTTTTGAAGTACCTGTTTCGGAGCCGGCTACAGTATAGCTTGATCGACGAGTAATAGGTAGGATCGTCGGAGGCTTTCCTGTCATAGTTGCTCGCTTTCCGGTAAAATTACAGATACATGAGTCAACCGCAACAAACTGTCTTTTTCTTTATGCGTCATGGCGAGACTGATCGAGCGTATTCACCAGACCCTCAAACCGACGATCTTCGCCGGCTGTCAAAACGAGGTCGTGCTCAACTGCGAAAAGTAGGGAAGTACATTGCTCAGTTTGGCCCAACGGCTATCTACTCGAGCCCTCGGCATCGAACAATGGAAAGCGCCGAGCTGATTGCGGCTGCGGTCGAACCGAAGCTGGCTGTAACCCCCCGCGACGAATTAATCGAAATCTACTCCAATAGCGATTACCGAACTCTCGAGCATCGAATCCCTCGATTTTTCAATGAACTTGTTCAAAAGCATGCCGGTGAGCAGGTGGTGCTTGTTTCTCATCAAGACGTCGTCCACGGTGGCTTAGACGCGTTCCAACTTCTTGAGGACGAAAAAGACTTTCCGTGTGAGATGGGCCAGGGTTACCGCTTGGTCTTTGCCGGACCGGTTTTGGCCGAGTGTCAAAAAATCGTTGCTGGGAATGAAGTTTAGGGTTACCGGTACCGACCCCAATTCACAAGCACGGACCGGCGTACTCGAAACACCGCACGGTCAGATTCAGACACCAGTGTTTATGCCGGTGGCGACTGCCGGTGCTGTTAAGACGCTTGCTCCGTGGGAGCTAAGTGAAGTCGGGGCAGAGATTATTCTTGGAAATACCTACCATCTTCATCTCCGCCCTGGAGCTGAATTGATTGCAAAGCGGGGAGGGTACAGTCAGTGGACGCGGTGGGGCGGCCCAGTGCTGACCGATTCTGGTGGGTATCAAGCGTATTCGCTCGGCGCTACCCGGGCGAAAAGTGCCAAGACGACCAATGACGGCGTTCGTTTTTATTCGCACATCGATGGCTCAAAGCATGAGTTTACACCAGAAAGTGTGTTGGATATTCAGGACAAGCTCGGCTCAGATATCGTGATGCCGCTCGATGACTGTCCACCGATTGAGGCGAGTCGAAAACGTGTTGAGTCTGCCGTTATCCGAACCCGTGAGTGGGCGACACGTTCGATTGAACACTGGCAAAAGAACAGCTACGGCGCTGACGGCCGTGCCTTATTCGGCATCGTTCAGGGCGGATTATTCGAAGACTTACGCCAACAGTCGTTACGAGACATCCAAGACTTGCCATTTGACGGGATTGCCGTTGGGGGTGTAGCGATTGCTTCCGAAGGGAAAGAAAAAATCAATAAAGCCGTTGAGTACGTTGCAGCTAGTCTTGATCCATCTCGACCACACTATCTTATGGGTGTTGGTTACCCGGACGATATCGTCCGGATGGTGGCCCAGGGCTTCGACATGTTTGACTGCGTTTTGCCCACGCGTTTGGCGAGACACGGTGTTTTTTGGACGACTAATCTGCGGCAACACAATCTGATGAACGCCCAGTTTAAACACGACGCCACGCCGCTCGATCCGGAGTGTCGATGTCGAATCTGCCAGACTTTTACTCGGGAATATCTGCGACATCTGTACGCGACTGGAGAAACCTTGGCCGGTCGAGCTCTCAGTTTTCATAATCTCTCGGTAACGCTCCGCTTGATGGAGCGCCTGCGTGAGTCGATTTCTCGAGGCACTCTTACCACTGACTTCGCCCCCTATCTGTGAAGTTCTTTCTTCTCCGTTTTTCCTGGTATATTAAACCTAATGGAACGGGGTAGGGGAGAGAAGGGAGAATTTGGCCGACTGCCCGAAACCGGTGAAGGCCGGAACGTTGACGCGTTGCCAACTACTCAGGAGATCCCTATCGTACCCAACAAAGATAATATGGGAGGGCTGGGTCCCGCCCCGGAACATCAGTTGTCGCAACCGACAAGCGCTCCTAGTGAAACAGGCAGCGTTGTGGGCGATCAACCCTTTACTCCCGTGGACTTAGCTCGCGATGTACCTCCCGATGGTCTTTCTGATTTTGAGCAGCGAGTAATTAGCTCGATGGAGCAGTGATGGAGTGGCTCGGCGGAACGCTCATCTATATTGTCGGCGCTGTCCTGTTGGGGGTGCCCGTTGGTTTGATGTTTTTTCTGTCACGGGCTCAACGGCAGGAGACGTTGGCCGATATTAACACGATGGTGTGTATGAGTGTGGCGGTGCCGCGAACAGTGAAGACCGCCGAACAAGAGACTCCCAAGGACTTTAAGGAATTGATCGCGCCGATGGAGCAGCTTTTCTCGTCGCTAACAACGATTATCCACCAGCGCAACTTCGTTGACTGGTTGTTTAGTACCCCGGCGCACGTTTCGTTTGAAATTACCGCCGCTGACGGGATCATTCATTTTTTCATTGTCTGCCCGAAGCGAGTCCAGAATATCGTTGAACGACAGCTCCACAGCTATTACCCACAGGCCGAGCTGACAGTAACCAAGCCAGTGAAGGTATTTCGCAAGGAATCGAAAGCGGTGGCCGGGGCAGTCATCGAACAAGCCAAAAGCTTCGTGCTGCCGATCAAAACGTATCAATACCTCGAATCCGACCCGTTGTCTGGTCTGACCAACGCCTTGACGAAGCTAGAATCTCACGAATCAGCCAGCGTTCAGGTCTTGATTCGGCCGACGAACGAACGTTGGCGCCAGCATACGCATATCGCCAGTCAAGATGTAATGAATAACCGCACCCACTTGGTCAGTCGCGGTCCGCTCGGCCGAACAGTTGGCCTCCTCATGAGCGGGCAAACCAATCCCGACCAGAAAGAGAAGATACATCTGAGCCGGCAGCAAGAGGAGATGCTTCAGGCGCTTCAGGAGAAGGGGTCAAAGGTTGGGTTTGAGACGATGATTCGCATTATTGCCACTGGCGCCAGTCAGGATCGGGCCGATAATACGTTAAAGATATTGATCGCCGCGTTTTCGCAATTCCACGCGCCGCAGTTTAACTCTTTTAAGTACCGATCGGTACCGTCGACACGTATCGGACGCGACTATTTGCTGCGATTATTCGGCAACGCGCCGAAGATGATTCTGAACGCCGAGGAGTTATCCAGTATCTACCACTTACCGACTAAGCTCATCGAAACACCGGGCGTCAAGTGGCAGATGGCGCGGACGTTACCGCCGCCAGCCGACTTGCCGGAAGAAGGGGTTATCATCGGAGCGGCCAAGTATCGCGGCACCGAAAAACTCGTTCGCCTTAAAGACGACGATCGTCGCCGTCACGTTTTCATGATCGGTAAAACTGGTGTCGGTAAAACAACACTTTTTGAAGGCATGATAGAGCAAGATATGTTTAACGGTAAGGGATTGTGTTTTATTGATCCGCTGGGAGACGCGATCGAGCAGCTTATCAAAAAGGTCCCGACCGAACGAGCCCATGACGTGATTCTTTTCGACGCGGCCGATACGACGGCACCGTTTGGCTTAAATCTTTTGGAGTACAATCGACCGGAAGAAAAGGATTTCCTGATCCAGGAAGTAATTGAGATCTTCTATAAGCTGTTTGACCCCAATCGTACCGGCATCGTCGGACCGCAGTGGGAGCACTGGGCGCGCAACGCCGCCCTCACCGTCATGAGTCAACCCGGCGGCGGAACGCTTATCGATCTGCCGCGTCTCTTTACAGACGACGCGTTTCGGTCCCGAGCGGTGAGTACGGTGACTGACCCGGTCGTGAAAGCCTTTTGGCAAGAACAGCTGGCTAAAACCGCCGACTTTCACAAGTCGGAGATGTACAACTACTTTATCTCCAAGTTTGGCCGTTTTATGACCAATGATTTGATGCGCAATATTATCGGGCAGAAACAGTCCTCGTTTCACTTCCGGCAGGCGATGGACGAGGGCAAGATCCTTTTTGTCAATTTAGCCAAAGGAAAGATCGGTGAGATCAATTCCAATCTCCTCGGACTCATCCTCGTTTCGAAGTTGCAAGTCGCGGCCTTTAGCCGAGCCGACATTCCCGAAGAAGAGCGCAAAGACTTTTATCTTTATGTCGACGAGTTTCAAAACTTTACAACCGACTCGTTTGCGACGATTCTTGCTGAAGCGCGGAAGTATCGTCTTGGTTTGAACGTGACTAACCAGTATTTTGCCCAGCTGACTGAACGGATTCGCGACGCGGTGATCGGTAATGTCGGGACGCTGATCTCCTATCGAATCGGGGCTGAGGATGCCGAGTTTCTTTCCCACGAACTGCCGGGCGTCACCAGCGAGGATCTGACCAATCTTGATCGCTTCCAAGCCTACGTCAAGCTCCTGGTAGATCTGGCGCCGACTAAGCCTTTCAGTCTGACTGGTCTCAAGAGCCCCAACGCCGGGTCAAGTGAAATGGCCGCCTGGATTAAGCAGGCGAGTCGCTCGAAATACGGTCGCCAAGCGGTTACAATGACGCAGTCACCAGCGGAAGTTTTAACTCATTAATGGCCTTCATCCTTATTAATATCGGTTTCGCCCTCCTGCTCGTTGGCGGGGCGCTGTATATGTGGAGTCAGAATAACCGAGCGAGAAAGAACGGGGACGAACCAAATCTAGCCGTTGACGACGAGTATCTCCTCCTGTCGATCTCTGTTCCGAAGAATAACAGCGCCAAACCCGAGTCGGCCGAACAGTTCTTCGCTGCTCTTCACGGCATCTTTCGCTCCAGCGCCGCCGTGCAACCGCGGGTCAGTCTTGAGATACTTTCGCAGAACCGTAGCATCACTTTTCAGGTATTTGTCCCGAGAAGCTTAAAGGATTTTGTCAGTAGTCAAATCTTTGCGCAGTATCCGACGGTTGAGATTCGAGAAGTTGACGCGACTGACGAGGCTCATCGTTTTCCGGCCGAACAAAGCGTCGTGGCGACTGAGCTGAAACTCAAGCGGCCGACAGCGTATCCGATTAAAACGTTTCAGAATTTTGAAGTCGATCCGCTAGCGACGACTACCGGCGTTTTGGGTTCGCTCTCCGCGGAAGAATCGGTCTGGGTTCAGATGATTGTGCGGCCGGTCGACGACGATTGGCAGGAAAAGGGGAGTGATGAGGTAAAAAATATCAAAGAACCGCCAGCTAAAGGGAGAGGATTTTTTGAACTCATCGCCTCCGAAACAAAAGAGATTTTTATCGCGTTTTTCCGTCAGATCATAGCGCCAGGCGGTGGCGATGATGCTGGCAAGAAGGAGGATAAGGGCGGCAAGGAGCTAGACGGACCGAAACAGCAAGCGATCAAAGCGATCGAAGAAAAGATAACAAAACTCGGATTTGAGACAGTTATTCGTATTCTCTCGAGCGCTCACGACGAGCATAATGCGAAGGCGAAACTTGAGCAAGTTGTAGGGGCGTACAAACAGTTTAATACGCTCAATCTCAATGCGTTTGTCAGCGGCGATTTCGTGACCGATAGGGAAGTGCTGCACGTATTCACGTCCCGAACTTTCGGGGCGACTGAAATGATCTTTAACGTTACCGAACTAGCTACCCTCTATCATTTTCCGTCCGAAACGGTGGCGACTCCAACCATCGCGTGGGCGGGCGCCAAGAAAGGGGAGCCGCCGGCCAACCTGCCGATTATCGGCAGCGTACCGGCCGATGAGCTGACGCTTCTAGCCCAAACAAATTTTCGCAATCAAGTAACTCAGTTTGGCATTAAGCGCTCTGACCGGCGGCTCCACACGTACATTATTGGAAAAACTGGAACCGGTAAGTCAACCTTCATTGAAAACATGATCTATGACGATATCCGGGAGGGACGCGGCGTAGCGGTTGTCGATCCTCACGGTCAATTAGTTGACCATGTTTTAGAGTTTATTCCACCTGAGCGCGTTAAAGACGTTATCTACTTCAACCCGGCTGACTACGATCATCCGATGGCGTTTAACGTTTTAGAAAACAACGACAATAACCCCGAGATGAAAAACGTCATCGCCTCAGGGGTGGTTGGTATATTTAAAAAGATCTTCGGTGAATCGTGGGGCCCGCGCCTGGAGTACATCTTGAGAAACGCTATCTTGGCCGTTCTTGAGTATCCGAATTCAACGCTTTTAAGCGTAATGCGGATACTAACCGACAACGCCTATCGTCGATTAGTCCTGAGCGAAGTCAAGGACCCGGTAATTCGAGACTTCTTTATAAATGAATACGAAAAGTATGAGCCGAAGTTCCGTCAAGAAGCGATCGCGCCGATCCAAAATAAAGTCGGTCAATTTCTCTCAAGTTCGATTATTCGTAATATCGTCGGTCAACCAAAATCAACCCTTCGCATTGACGAGATCATGAACGGTGGAAAGATACTCCTGGCCGATCTCTCGACAGGAAAAATCGGCGAAGATAACTCGGCGCTACTCGGATCGATGCTGATTACCAAGATTCAGCTGGCCGCCATGGGACGAACCAATATTCCCGAGAACGATCGACGAGATTTCTACTTATATGTCGACGAGTTTCAGAACTTCGCAACCGACTCGTTTGCAACAATTTTGTCTGAGGCTCGAAAGTATCGTTTGAACTTAGTAATGGTTAACCAATACATTAGTCAAATGCCAGAAACCGTTCGTGACGCTGTCTTTGGGAACGTGGGCACAATGGTCGCGTTTCGTGTTGGTGCAACAGACGCCCAGGCGTTGCAGAAGGAGTTTGAGCCGGTATTTGACGTTAACGATCTGGTAAACCAACCGAACCGACATATTTATATCAAGATGGCGGTGGACGGGGTGACTGTCCCAGCGTTCTCGGCCAGCACGCTGCCGCCGCCCGAGCAGAAATCCAACGTTGTTGCCGATGTCGTCTCCTCAAGCGTTGAGCAATTTACGACGCCGCGAAGCGATGTTGAGGACTATATTGCTGAATGGTCGGCCCCGATAGATTTGAGCGACGGAGCAGGGGAGAGCGGTAAACTAAAAGATGGTCGAGCGCCCGGCAATGACACTCCGAAAGACAAAGGCCTTAGCGAAGTGAAAAAAGCGGAGCCAGCAAAGCCTGAGACATCGAAACCGTTTCTGCCCCCGGGGCGCAAGATTGAGATACTGAAAGATCGATTTTCCCGCAATTGGTATGCCATGAGCGGTTCCGAAGAGAGTAAACCTGTCCAACAGGTTGAGATTACCCCACCCGTTGTGGAGGGAGTGCTCGCACCCGTAACAGGAGAGATTGTAAAGGAAGCGGTTGCGGCAGAGCAGGGGACGCAGCCAGAGATGGTCGCGCCGAACTCTCAGAGTGGGGGAGTATTGGGAGAGAGTGGTGTCAACCATCTAATTACTTGGGACCAGGTTGAGGAGCTTGATTTGTCAAATCAGCAGAGCGGACCAGCCCGGTCCAGCGGTTCGGACATTCTACCGATTAACGAGCTCCGGTAACCATATTTTCTTTTTTTGTCCCCCTCCCCTTTTTGTAGCGCAGCAGAGAGGGGATACGGTGAAATATTTTTTGCAAACATTCCTCTGTCTTTGGGGCGGTCGGGCCGGTGTTGAGGTGCGTTTTCACCTATTTTGAGCCCTGTTGGCCGAGGTCGCGGTTTTTGTTTATTTCTGCTTCTGTCGCACAAGATACATTGTGCGACAAATATATATATCTCTCTCTTCACTGATTATTCTTGAAGGCACAAACCATATCAAAGCGATACCGTTTCTTCCAAGAATGAATCGTTAGTCTATGCTCCCAACCTGTTAAATGTAACTTTAAGTCAAAATTGGCCGTAGACGCACGTTTTTCGATTGGACGACTGAGTGTTCGGCTTGCTAGGTAATTTTCATAAGAAAATTGTCTAGTTGTCACGTGGGTTGGCTGTGGCGGGGCTGTGATGTCGTTGTGGCAGGTCCTCAGCTACTTTCGTCGCGTCACACGTGCTTGCCACCACGCTAGCAGCGGCGTTGCGGTAAAAATCGATGAGTAGGTTCCAACCGTGACACCGATTAGCAGCATAACGACAAAGCCGCGGATACTCTCGCCACCGAGAATAGTCAGGGCGGTTAGAGTAAAGATTACCGTTAGGCTTGTCGCCAACGATCGGTTTAAGGTTTGCGTCAAAGATTGGTCGGCAATCAGCTCAAACTGGGTCTCGGCCGAGAGCTGCCGGCGATTGAGATTCTCTCTGATCCGATCGAAAACCACGATCGTATCATGAACCGAGAAGCCCATAATCGTTAAGAGCGCGGTGATGAATGAGGCATCGATTTCATATCCAAAGAAGCGGGCCAGTATCGCAAATATGCCGACCGAGATTATCAGATCGTGAAGGAGGGCGACAACGGCGATGAGGCCGAATCGCCACGAGGATACGGGATAGGTTACTTCTCGAAACGAGTACGCGAGATAGAGAACGATAGTGATCACTGCCAGTATGACCGCAATAACGGCTTTGCGTGCGAGATCCCGACTTACCGTCGGGCCGACGTTCTGGAACTGCTTTTCGGTGATCGTGCCGTAATCCTTCTCGAGCTCGCCAATCACCGTTCGATAATCGTTTGACTCGATCGGCAGCGCCTTAATTAAGTAGGTGCTCTCCCCTGTTTTGGAAATTTGCGGACTGCGAACCTGAGGCAAACTGGTAATTTTTTGGCGGAACTCCCCTTCTTCGATCGGTTTCTCGGTCTGTAGTTCAAAAACCGCTCCCCCACGAAAGTCGATGCCGAACGGTAGCTTCCAGACGAACAATGCAATCACCCCAAGGATGAGGATGATGAGCGATAAGCCAAGCCATACCGTCTTCCTTCTGCCGAGAAATTGATAGTGCTCCATCTATATTTTCTCCAATTGCTGGGCGAGTACCGGAATTCGGGCAACGAGACGCAAAAATGACCGGCTGGCAGTAATTGAGCTAAACATTGAGACTAAAACACCGATCGCGAGCGTGAGAGCAAATCCTCTCACCGAGCCGCTTGTTGTGAAAAAAAGGATACCGCAGGTCAGGAGCGTCGCGACATTCGAATCTCGAACCGAGGGCCAGGCACGACGGAAGCCTTCGGTGAGCGCAATCTTGAGATCTCTCCCGCGTCGGAGCTCTTCGCGTAGGCGTTCAAACATAAGAATGTTGGCATCAACGGCCATGCCAATCGAGAGAATAAAACCGGCCATCCCCGCGAGTGTTAACGTCACGGGGATGAACTTGAAAATAGCGATACTCATGGCTGTGTAGCCACCGAGTGCCAGTACTGCAATCACCCCGGCAAGACGGTAGTTAATAACCATGAAGAGCGCGACTAAGATCAAGCCGATCAGACCTGCCACGATACTTTTTTTGACCGACTCTTCCCCGAGCGTGGCGCCAATGGTTCGTTGCTCAACCAGCTTGATTGGTACATCGAGCGCACCGGAATTCAGGAGGTTAACGCTGTCTTTTACTTCTTGAATCGACGAGTCACCGGTGATTACTGCTTCCCCTTCGACGATCTTCTGTTGGACAGTCGGCGCCTGTAGTAACTCGTCGTCGAGGAATATCGCCAAAGGTTTGCCGATATTGCGTTCGGTGATATCGCCAAAGAGGCGTTGCCCTTCAGCGTTGAATTTGAGACTGACTTGCGGCTTATTTGTGGTTTGATCAAAACTGACGCTGGCCTTCTGCAGTTGCCTGCCGCTGAGTCCAGTTGGCACCCAGTTGTCACCGGCGGCGTTTGTCTCTTTGAATTCGAGAAATGCTGTTTTGCCGATCAGGTCGATCGCTTGATTGACGTCTTTAATCCCCGGCAACTCGACTGTGACGATATCGGTGTTGCCGATTCGACCGGGCTGAATCGTCGGCTCAGCCACGCCAGTACTGTTGACTCGTCGTTCGATCACCTGAACGATTGAGCTGAGCGCGTCGGTTCGGTCTGCGGTGCTTGTTCGTGAGTAATCAAGTTCGTACTTGAGGTAGACCCCGCCTTTAAGGTCAAGGCCCTGACGTATCTCGACCGGTTGACCAAAAACACTTTCCGTTGAAGGGAGGCTAACGTACACCGATCCAGCGGTGACGGCTAGGATAAAGATAAGACCCAACCAAAACTTTCGTTTTTCCACTTTTTCTCCTGAAAAATTTAGGCTCTCGTCTTTTTCTACCCGGTTTTTCTTGGTGTGTACAGGGGGCGGTCGATACCGAGCCTGGCTAGTACCTCTTCTAAATCTGTCGGCAGCGGAGCGGCGAAGTATTCGGTCTCGGAAAGTTCGAGCGAAGCTGCGTGAAGAAATTGTCTGCTTAGGCCTAGTGACGCCGCGATTTGGTCGGACTGCTTCTCGCCGTAGAGCGAATCAGCGACGAGCGGGTGTCCGATCGCCTTGCAATGAACGCGGATTTGGTGAGTCCGGCCGGTAACTGGATGAAGCTCGAGTAAGCTAACCGCCCACTCCCCTACCGCGGTGTAGGTCAGTGTCTTATAGTGTGTGATCGCCGGCCGACTCCTTGGTCCCGGCAGCAGCGCTACCTTTTGACGGTCGTTGCGATTGTCCCGTTCGAGCGCGAGCTCGATCATACCTTCAGGTTCCGTTTGACCGGCAACTAGAGCGATATAGGTTTTTTTAACCGCTCTCCCCTGCCATTGCTCACGCAACTCGGCTTGAGCGGCAGGTGTTTTAGCCCAAATCACTACTCCAGAAGTGTCGGTGTCGAGTCGATGAACGATACCGAATCGATCTTGGCTCCCCCACTCACTCGGATTGATGTGTTTTTGTTCAATCAGCCAGTCACGCAGCGTCAGCTGTGATGAGGGCGGTTCGGTCGCCATGCCGGCGGGTTTGTTGATAACGAGGTACCGATCTGTTTGGGCGATGATCGAGGGGTTCATTGTGCGTTGTACGTATGATGATGGCCCCGCCGTCGCCTGTTTCCTGTCGCTGGTGCGACGTTCGACTGACAACGGACGGGGCCCTGGCCAGGCCTACGAGAGGTGTGAGCACACCTAGCTTCCGGTGAACCTCCCGAGCCGATGAGGAGAGTCGGTGTATTCTTGGGTCAAAGCCATCAACGACCTTCGAAATCCGACCTGCTTACAAAGAGGGTACGCTCATTGGAAATAACTGTCAAGCGTTCCGCCCCCTAGTGGCGTTTATCTATCGACTCCGGTAGGCTCAACGCATGGCCAAAAACCAATGGGATGCGACGTTTGCGCGTGAGTTTCGCAAACTCAACTCAGCGCAACGAGAAGCTGTTGAATCGATTGAGGGGCCGCTCATGATTGTGGCCGGTCCAGGCACCGGTAAGACCCAAGTCGTTGCCTTGCGTATCGGCCGCATTCTACAGAAGAGTCAATTAAACGCTCGTAACGTCCTGGCGTTGACCTTTACTGAGGCAGGGGTGACAGCACTCCAAAAACGTCTCGAGCGACTCATGGGCCCTGATGCCTACCAAGTCACGATCGCGACGTTTCACTCGTTTGCTAACGAAGTGGTTAGTACGTTCCCCTACCTCTTTGGCTTTGCGACCGAGGCGACACAAACGACCGACCTTGAGCGCCTCCAAATTATTCATCGCCTCATTGATAAAAACGAACACCTGCGGGCACTGCGTCCGGTGCGGACACCGACGTTTCATGTTCGTTCCGTTGGAGATTCGATCCGCAAGTTAAAGCAGGAGAATATTGCATCGAGCGATCTTCGTCAACTCGCCCGCGATCAGTACGGAAAAGCCGCCTCCAAAGAAACGCCAGCGGCTGCTGCCGCGCGTCAACGACAGCTCGACCTCAATCTTGAGCTCGCTGAGGTCTATCAGATGTATCAAGCCGAGCTGGCTCTTCTGGGCAAGTATGATTACGAAGACATGATCCTCTTCGCGCTCAAGGCGCTGCGCGAAGAAGTGGACGTAAAGGGTTATTACCAGGAACGATATCAATACGTTCTTGTTGATGAGTATCAGGACACCAATAACGCTCAGAACGGGCTAGTCGAGGCGCTTGTTGACTTCTTTGAGAGTCCAAACGTTTGTGTCGTTGGCGATGACAAGCAGGCTATCTATCGTTTTCAGGGCGCGTCCGTGGCAAACATGATGCATTTCGCCAAGCGCTTTCCGGACGCAAAGATTGTTAGCTTACGAGAAAACTATCGGAGCCTTTCCCCTATTCTAGCTACCGCTGACCGGCTTATCGCCAATAACCACCACCAACTCGCCAATGTTCTCCCCGGAGTCGAAAGTAAATTGACGGCTGTCCGGCCGCTCGGCAACGGCGCAAAGCCAGAGTTGGTTCGGTTTGCAAGTGAGGAGAGCGAATTTGGCTGGATTGTCGGAGAGATCTCCTCGGCGCTCATAGCCGGCCAACCAGTCGGCGAGTTGGCAGTTTTAACGCGGACAAACGAGGCAGTTAAACGTTTTCGAGCTCAGGCACTGCGCTCGGGCCTTCCGCTGGCCGGCAGCGAGACAACTGACCTGGCGAGTGAGCCAGTCGTCCAACAATTGATGGGCCTACTCCAGGCTGTCGCGCAGCCGCTACAAATGCGTCTTGTCGTACCGGCACTACGTAACGTTGCCCCGCTCTCCCCGCTTCTACTCGCTCGGTACGCTGCCAGTCAAGGCAAACATCGCTCCGTCCGTGGCGATACCTCTATCTCCAAGCAAGAACGTGCGCAGATCAACCAAGCGATGAAAATATTCTTGACATGGGTTGAGCGGGCGCAGGACGGAGCCTTGCCCGATGTTGTTCAGTCGATATTGTGCGAGTCACTCATTCTTACTCGGATACAAGGGCGTCTCGACCAGCTCGAGCAGCTAGAGTTGCTTAAGCGGTTTATCACTGAGGTTCGACAGTACTCGCTCGCCCATCCAAGCGCGAAACTCGGAGCGTTTCTTGATTACATACTATTACTTCGTGATTATCGCCTGCGTCTCTCAATCCCCCGCCTTCTGCCTAGTCAATCCGGTGTCTATGTCGGGACGGCGCACAGCGCTAAGGGTTTAGAATTTGGAACGGTTTTTCTACCGGGGGTGACGAAGAAGGTATGGAGTGGCCGGGCTTCACGCGAACTAATCAAGTTGCCGAGTTTGATCGTTGCATCATCTGAATGGCACGAGGACCCACTGGAAGACGAGCGACGATTGTTTTATGTCGCGTTAACTCGTGCCAAGGATCGTCTCGTCTGTTCGCTCACTGCAACCGACAGTGACGGCCGAGAGGTGCTGCCGAGCCAGTTTGTTAGTGAGCTTGGCGATACCCTCAACGAGACAGCGGTCACGGTATCGCGCTCGGAGGCTGAAGAGCTGATTGTTAACTCATTCCAGCCAATCAGCCGCCCTACGCTCCAGGAACAGGAGTTGCGACTTATTCGCGAGCTTGTTTCCGAGAGACCATTTTCGTTTACCGACTATAAAACCTACCAACTCTGTCCGCGTCAGTACCTTCTGAGCTCGCTGCTGCGTTTTCCTTCAAAGACGGAACCACGACTCGTCTACGGATCGCTTCTCCATCGAGCGCTTGAGCTTTTCTTCAAAAAGTATCGTTCGACAAAAAAGATTCCATCACCTGCTACGCTCCAGTCGTTTATCTCCCAAGCGGCCAAAGGAGTGGAGCCGTTTGCCGGACGCTCGGCCATCATCTCTCAAGCTACCGAACTACTGAATGCCTACCACCCCATTCTTAGAGAGGCGGCGATCCCAGTCGGCGTTGAGTACAGCCTTACCAATCACCACGTCCTACTTGAGGATATTTGGGTTACCGGAAAGTTTGACCGCATCGACCCAATCGACGCGACAGCTCGAACTGTTCGAATCATCGATTACAAAACCGGATCTCAGGCTAAGACACGCAACGATATCGAGGGCAAAACTAAGAGCTCTGATGGTCGACTACGTGAACAGCTCGTCTTTTACTCGCTCCTCACCAGTCTGGACCGCCACTTTCCGTACATCGCCGCTGAGTTCTCGTTGCTCTTTTTGGATGACGCTCATACGTTTCGAGAAGAAACGTTTCGGGTGGGAGCTGACGAGCGCGAAGCGCTCGGACGGGACGTCGCTACAACGTATCGCGAGATCCTGTCGCAGACCGAGTTCAACCACACCCGCACTGAATTTGATCGAGGCTGTGAGGTTTGCGAGTTGTTTCGAGACTTGAGTTAACTGGCTTCGCCGAGGGCGGCCTTAAGCGCGTTCATTAAGGTTGTTTTACTTTGGGCGCCGACAAACTGATCAACAACTTGGCCGTCTTTTTCGACAATAAATGTCGGCATCGCGCCGATTTGGTACTCTTCGACTTTGGTTTGATTCTCGGGTGCGTCGACATCGACTTTTTCAACCGTAATCTTGCCGGCGAATTCTTTTTCGATCTCGTTGATTATCGGGTGCATAATCTTGCACGGTCCGCACCACGCTGCCCAAAAATCCATAAGTGTAACGCTCATGTCTCTATCTACGTAGCCAGGCGGTCGCGCTTTTGTCAAATTGTGCGACCGCTCCCCTATTCTCAGCCCACTGATACGCCGCAAAGAACCCAACGCTGAACAATAAATCGCCAGCGAGTGAGTTGCGCAAAAACGGTAATGCGGCGATGTAGCAGTCGACTAACCCCTGGACTGTTTTCGGATAGAGCAACCCTTCCGCCCAGACACCGAAATTGCTGACGATAAAGAAGAGTAACGCCCCAGCAGTACTCACCCCTCCAACACGCCACAGGCTTGGGTTATTGCGCAGGAAAAACTCTCCCAGTGCAACACTAGCGACGAAGCTACCGTAGACGTAGATCATCGTTCCGTGAAGGCCGATAATGAGATCGGTGACGTACAAAACAAAGAGCGGCAAGAGGTAGTTCCACGGCCGGCCGAGTTTTGCACCACCGAACAGCGCCGTCGCTCCCAGCGGGGTAACGTTAGCTGGATGCGGCACCAGACGTCCAATGATCGAAGCGACCACGAGAATAAGGACTGAGGGTTTGCCGAAGTGAGTTTGCATGTGAGTGCTCTCAGCATACCGGGCAGGCTCGATTTGGCAAGCGTGTTGCCCCCAACAAAAAAGACCTCGGATGAGGTCAAATTTTGTTTATGCTGTTGAAAGTACCGGTACGCTGTCGAGACGGGAGGGGGCTATCTCGGCAAACAGTACCGATACATTCAACGGCACAAAAGCATATGCTTTCTAACGTACGCTGGCATAATACCAAACCTGATGAATCGAGTCAAGGGTTAACTGTGCCAGATTTGTTCGGGATGATTCTCGAGGTGATTGGCGTAGCGAGCGGCTTGGAATAGGTAATCGGATAACCGATTGAGGTATCTGCCGATGGGCAGTGTTTGTGCTGCTCCTTCCCATCGATAGTACGATCGCTCAGTGCGGCGAACGAGCGTACGAGCGTAGTGAAGCGCCGCTGCGCCGGGCACACCTTCGGGCAAAATAAAGTTTTTGAGCGGCGGTAGCGTTTTATCCCATTGATCAATCTGTTTCTCGAAACTATCCGTCATTTTTTCGAGAACACTCAGAACGGGAGCAGACGCTGGATCGCTGTCGGCTACGCACGAACCGATCGCAAGGAGTGTTTCCTGGATACGGTGTAGTTCTTTTGTCGGAAAGCGTCCGTTGCTGAAATAGCTTGTTGCTAAACCGATTGCGGCGTTTGTTTCATCAAGGTTGCCTAACAGCTCAAAGATGGCGTCGTTTTTAGGTAGTCGTCGACCGCCGAGCAGTCCCGTCTCTCCCCCGTCCCCCATTCGGGTGTAGATCTTCATGAAGCACTAACCCTCAATAATGGTTTTTGGTTTGGTGTTCGAGTCGGTGTAGCGCCACCAGTTAGGGATAAACTCGAGAAACGCTACTTCGGGGTCGTCGGTGTAATCAGGACCGGGAAACTGCTTCTGACGAGTGTCGGAGAAGTTTCGTCGCTCGATCGGGTCGGTGACGAGACGGACATGGCCGCTGGCTTGGTAGGTCTTCCACTCTTCTTCGCTGAAGCCACTCACGAACGCTGCCTTTACCCTCCCTTTTTCTTTCAGTAGTGAGCATTTTCGGCTATCAAGATTGGTCTGAATATAGAATGTTCCCGCATCTGTTACCGTGTAGTGGATAGCGGCGGCGTGTAGGCCGCCGCTAATCTCCTCCACCGCTAAGCAGCCGATCTCGTGGCTCGTAACAAACTCTTTAACGATCGGATCCATTTTTCGGTACTAGCCACAACCGCCGCTGGTATTGCCGCAGTTGGTGCAGGTGTAGCAGGCGCCAGTTTTCATCTTCATCATCATGCCGCATTTGTTGCAGATCGGTGCGTCGCCCACAGTTTTTTTAACCGGTGCTTCGTCTACGAGAGGAAGGGTTGCTTGGCTGCTCGACGGGGTGGTCGGAGTGACCGGCTGGGCGTCAGCTGCCGCTTCGGCTCCGCTTGTTGGATCAACCGTCGCGGCAGCGATCGGCTCGGATGCGGGTTGTTCGCTAATAAGACCAAGCTCATACTGCTCTTCTGGCGTTAAGCATTTAAGACCGATAAACCGTGCGATATAGTCGACGATTGATTTAGCAATCCGAATCTGCGGATTTTTGGTAAAACCACTTGGTTCAAAGCGGGCGTTCATGAATTTGCGTACCCAGGTCGCTGTTGGAACTCCGTATTGGAGGGCGATCGACATCGAAGTGGCATAGGCGTCCATCAGGCCGGCGATCATGCTGCCTGTTTTATTCATGGTAATGAAGATTTCACCCAACTGCCCATCCTCAAAGAAGCCGAGCGTTAGGTAGCCCTCATGGCCGGCGACGTTAAATTTATGGGTGATCGCTCGTCGTTCGTCCGGTAGACGGCGGCGCTTTGGTACAAAGCCCGTTGTCGTGGCGACGGCAGCGGTGGCGACTTCTTCGGTTTTTTCTTCATCCTTTTTCTTTTGAACGTTAAGCGGCTGGCTAAGCTTGGATCCATCTCGATAGAGCGCGACAGCTTTGAGGCCGAGCTTCCATGACTGCATATAAACCTCAGCAACTTCTTCAACGGTCGCCTCGTGCGGCATATTAATCGTCTTAGAGATGGCACCGGAAATAAACGGCTGAACAGCGGCCATCATCTTAACGTGGGACATCGGTGACAGGAATCGTGTACCGCGAGCGCCACACTTATTGGCGCAATCAAAGACGGAGTAGTGCTCACTTTTGAGGTGCGGCGCTCCTTCAAGCATTTGAGTTCCACAAATCGTTTCATTGCTCGCCTCGATCTCTGTCTCGCTGAAGCCGAGCTTGTTGAGTAGGGAGAAGCTCGGGTCCGACTCTTCTTCTTTTGTGACGCCAAGGCGATCCATAGCGGCGTCGCCCAGAACGTAACGATTAAAGGAGTAGCGAATATCGAACGCGCTTTTAAGAGTTTTTTCGATTGCGTCAACTTCATCGTTTGTTAACCCCTTGGCCGTGAGGCTAGCTCGGTTGATTGCAGTTGGGCCTTCAAGCGTGCTCGTGCCAAGCGCGTATTCGATGATTTCTTTTTGTTGCTCGCTTGTGTAGCCGAGATTAAAGAGTGCTTTTTGAACAGCGTTATTAACAATCTTCATCGCGCCACCGCCGGCAAGTTTTTTGTATTTAACGAGTGCAAAGTCGGGTTCGATTCCGGTTGTGTCGCAGTCCATGAGTAGACCGATCGTTCCGGTCGGTGCGATTACAGTGGCCTGGGCGTTGCGATAACCAAACTGCTCGCCCAGCGCGACGGCTTCATCCCAATCCTGACGGGCGGCTTCGAGGAGATCTGTTGGACATGCTTTTTCGTCAATTCGGTAGGCGGCAGCACGGTGCTTACGCATTACGTTCAGCATCGGCGCTCGGTTTTTGGCAAAGCCGTTGAACGGCCCCTTAACAGCGGCCAGTTCGGCCGATGTTTTGTAGGCGTGACCACACATAATCGCTGTCAGGGCACCAGCGATTGCTCGACCCTCCTCGGAGTCGTAGCCAACGCCTCTCAACATGAGGAGCGTGCCAAGGTTGGCGTACCCTAAACCGAGCGGTCGGTAGTCGTGACTGTTCTTCGCGATGATCTCAGTTGGATACGAGGAAAAATCGACGGCAATCTCCTGGCTAATAAACATGACGCGGCAGGCGTGACGGTAACCCACAACATCGAAGACGCCGTTCTCGTCAACGAATTTTGCTAGGTTGATTGAGGCAAGGTTACAAGCCGAATCGTTGAGGAACATGTATTCCGAGCACGGATTGGAAGCGTAGATACGATCGGTATTTGGGCTGGTATGCCACTCGTTAACAGTGGTGTCGAACTGTAATCCTGGGTCGGCGCACTGCCAGGCTGCTTTCGAGATCATATCCATCAACTCACGCGCCTTATACGTCTTGTAGATCTCACCGTTTGTCCGGGTCCTAGTTGACCACTCGCCATCGTTTTCAACAGCCTTCATGAATTCGTCGGTGACGCGAACAGAGTTGTTCGAGTTCTGACCGCTGACGGTACCGTACGCCTCGCCGTTAAAGTCTGATGGATAGCCGGCCGCGATTAACGCCTGTACCTTGTGCTCTTCTTTCACTTTCCAGTTGATGAAGTCTTCGATTTCCGGGTGATCGATATCAACAACGACCATCTTGGCGGCGCGCCGAGTAGTACCACCGGACTTCACTGAATCAGCTGCTCGGTCGAAGACGCGCAAGAAACTCATCATTCCGCTCGATTTACCGCCACCGGAAAGCTTTTCAAAACGGCTGCGTAGCGGAGAGAAGTTAGCGCCTGAACCAGAGCCGTACTTGAAGATGTGAGACTCGGTTTTTATCAACTCAAAGATCTCGGGTAGTGAGTCGCGAACGGATAGAATAAAACACGCTGAGCACTGTGGGTTCTTGTAGGCTGTTTCGGTCTTCAAAACTTTTTCTTCTTTGAAGTTCCAGTAGAAGCCGCCGCCCTGACCCTCGATCTTATACTGATGGTAGTGCCCGACGTTAAACCAGACCGGCGAGTTGAACGCTGCTTTCTGGGTAATAAGGAGATGGATCAGCTCTTCTTCGTAGCGGATACGTTCTTCTTTGGTAGCGAAATAACCAAACTTTTCACCAAAGTCCGCAAAACTATGAGCGATGCGATAGACCGCTTGCTTGGCGCTTGTCTCCCGACCCTCCTTTGTTGGTACGCCAGCTTTACGTAAGTATTTGTAGGCCAAGATGTCAGTCGCTAGCTGTGTCCATGTTGAAGGGATCTCTAAGTCGGTGATTTGGGAGATGACCGTCCCCTTCTCGTCGGTGATGATCGAGCTGCGCTTTTCCCAGGTAATATCGGCGTAGACGTCTTTACCTTCGGTCGTAAAGAAGCGACTCACTTTCATACCCTTACTCCCCTGCCCCTTCTTGTCGGGCAAGTCCACCGAAATCTCAACTGGTTTTAGTGCAATATCTGAAAACGCGTCCTTTTTTTGTTTGGCCATTCTCCCCCTTAAAGCGCTTATATTGTGTCACCTGTGGCCCACAATACACGGGGCAAACAAGCACGTAAACTCACTTAAACCGAACCCTTGTACGGCGTCAAGAGCAAGAGTTATATATGGTTCAGAATAGAAAAATTGTTCGGATTATGTTCGGCTTTTGTTTGGCGAAAACCTGCGAGGGTGAAGGGCTCAAAGTTGCGAAGGCCGCCCCTACCCCGCCACGCTCCGCCTGCGGCGAGCTCGGTGAAAGCCGGCTCGCTGTTCCATGGCTCGCCGGCTTTCTAGTTAAGATTTCAAATGATTGGAAACGTCTGTGATAAACTTATAGACTTGCTTACCTAGCCCAAGGAGAGTGAGTAGGGAAAGGATAGTTAGGATGAATTGGTTATCAAAAAGATAGAACCAAAGACTTATCATAAGCAATGTAATCAATAGACTAATCCCGAGGAAGGTAATTTCTATAAGAACTAGCTTCATTTTTTTGCTCATCGCTTAATTATACAAGTTTTACTTCCTTGAGTTTTCACCCTATGAGGTTAGTGTGATTTCTTTGAATCTCGCGTGATGTGCCAATAAACTTCTAACGAAGCTTACGTCGAATGAAAGCGGGAACGTCAAACTCGTCGTCGGCGTCTTTTTCCTTGGGCGACGGCATCGGTTCGGGCTCAGGCTGTGGTGAGCGATCGCGTCTGTCCGGTCGATTGGTTGGGCGCGGATCGATCATCGGCTCGTAATCCATCGGGCTCGTTGGCGGGGCGGCTGGGGCCGGGTTCGAGCTACCGAAGAACGGGACAGTGTTAAATCCGCCACTGGTTGGCGTTGATGCGGCTGGTCGCATGCCCATCCCGAAACCCTCGTCGATCGAGCGACGCTTTGGCGGCGTTTTGGCGATTTCGTTTTCAAAGCCGGTTGCGATAACTGTAATCTTAATTTCGCCGCTCATAGCGTCATCAACGATCGCTCCGAAGATAATATTGGCTTCTGGGTGAGCTGCTTCCGTGATGGCCTTCGAGGCTTCCTCGACTTCGTACATTGTCATGTCCGGGCCACCGGTGATGTTGTAGAGAATGCCCATGGCGCCGTCGATTGAGAGCTCGAGGAGCGGTGAGTCGATTGCTTGGCGAGCAGCCTCGATGGCGCGGTTCTCACCCGAGGCGCGACCGATACCCATTAAGGCTGAGCCAGCGTCTTTCATAATCGTTCGCACGTCAGCGAAGTCGACGTTGATAATCCCAGGCACAATAATGAGGTCAGAAATACCTTGAACGCCTTGGCGTAAGATATCGTCAACGATACCGAAGGCGTCGGGTAGCGATGTCTTCTTATCGATAACCTGAAGAAGCCGGTCGTTCGGAATAGTGATCAGAGTATCAACTTTGTCGCGGAGTTCTTCGATGCCGAGCTCGGCCATCTTCTTGCGGCGCAATCCCTCAAAACTAAACGGTTTAGTGACAACACCAACAGTTAGAGCACCGAGCTCTTTGGCGATTTGGGCGACAAGCGGCGCTGCCCCAGTTCCCGTACCGCCACCGGCGCCGTAGGTAACAAAAACCATATCCGCGCCTTTGAGCACTTCGTAAATCTCATCCTTGTTTTCTTCGGCCGATCTACGACCGACTTCGGTGTCAGCACCGGCGCCTAAGCCCCGTGTGGTTTCTTTTCCAATCTGCACCTTGGTGGGTGCTGGGTTGTTGATCAGAGCTTGGGCATCTGTGTTGACAGCGATAAACTCGACACCACGCACGCGTGCTGCGATCATTCGGGCGATGGCGTTACCGCCGGAGCCGCCAACGCCGCAGACTTTAATATTAGCGAGCGTGTCTAAGCTTTCTTTGTCCATGTCGTGAGAGGTTTCGAGTAAAAGTATATATTCATTAAGGTTGATTAAGTGGTTTGTACCGCAAAACTACTAGTTCGTAAAGTTTCGCAGCAAACCGCGGAACCGATCGCTTCTCATCGCGTAAACCGCTCCACGATGTTGCGCACTTTATCGAACACCCCCCCGAGTTTCTTGAGATCAAACGTGCTTCGCGGCGACCCTCCCTGTTTCTCTTCGATTCCCCAGAGGACCAGACCGACGCTGGTAGCGTAAATTGGATTGTCTATTTTGTCAATCATGCCGCTCATCGGGGCGGTCGGGAACCCTAGCTCGGCCGGAAGGCGCAGCTCCTTGCGCGCTAATTCGCACAGATCTTCCAAGGCAGCGCCGCAGCCAGTCAAAACGGCGCCGGCCGGCAGAAGACCGTCTTTACCGATCTTGTCGAGCTCGTCTTTGATCATTTGGAGCATTTCGATCGCTCGGGCTTCCATAATCTCGGCTACCTGACGACGGCTTACTTTCTCATCTTCGGCTGGATCGAGGACCGATAGGTTGATCTGCTCCGTTTCACGCACGTTATCGGGAATAACGGAGCCGTACTTGAGCTTAATCGCTTCGGCAACGTCAAGGTTCTTGCGTAAGCCGATCGCAATATCGTTTGTTATATGCCTTGAACCAATCGGCAAGCTCGCCGCGTGGAGGAGCTCACCCTCTTCATAGACGGCAATGTTTGTCGAACCGGCGCCGACATCGATGAGTATCACACCAGTTTCGCGCTGCTGCTTCGTTGTGACTGCCTTCGCCGTTGCCAGCGGCGCAAAGACGATCCCGTCAATCTCGAGACCTGCTTGATCGACTGCTTTTATTAGGTTGCGCAAGGCAGCCGATGAGCTTGAGATGACGAGTGCCTCGGTTTCAAGTCTAATGCCGTTCATGCCGATGGGATCGCGAATCTCCTCGTGGCCGTCAACGACAAAATGATGCGGAAAGACGTGAAGCAATTCCCGGTTTTGCGGTAGGGCGACAGTTTTAGCAGCGTCAACAACACGCACAACATCGGCGTGATCGATTTCACCGTTGGGCTTAGAGATCGCAACGACGCCCTTGGCTGGCATGGTTTCGATGTGCGGCCCGCTAATACTGACAAAGGCGTGGCTAATCGCTCCGCCGGCCATCCGTTCTGCTTCTTCAAGGGCATGAGAAAGGGCGGAGACGGTCTCTTCGATGTCGGTGATCATGCCTTTACGCACTCCACCAAACGGTACGGTTGAGACCCCAACGATCTGAAGGCTTCCTTCGTTTTGCGTTGCGACACAAACGGCGATCTTGGACGAACCGATGTCGACGCCAACGATGAAATTATCCTGCGCCATACGCTAATACCCCGCTCCCTGCATGATCATTAGCGGTGGCCAAACCCCAAGACGTGGAGTAGGCCGTGGCTTGCCAAGATACGCACTTCATCGTCAAGGCTCCAGCCGGCGTCTTTGGCTTGTCGCGCGGCGGTCTCGAGTGAGATAACGACGCTGGCTGGGTATTCCGGGGCGTGATGAGGTCGCTCAAAACTTAGAACATCGGTTGGCCTGTCTTCCCCTCGAAACTGCTTATTTAGTGCGCGTATTTTTTTGTCCCCCACAAAAACTATTTCTGTTACCAATCTACCAATCGCCTCCTCGGGGCGCAAGCTGATAGGCGGATTGCCCTGGGGAGCGCCAACGCGAGCGAATACGCGCTGAAGACGGTCGGCGAGACGATCGGTGTCAACTGTTTTGCTCTCACCCAAAAATACGAGCTCGAGCGTTGGGGCCATAACTTAACCCTGGAGTAATTCTCGAACTATCTTTGAGACGAGGCCCATGTCGGCCTTGCCTTTAAATTGCGGGGTCAGTGCACCCATGACTTTGCCCATCTCGGTGAGCGTTGCCGGATTATCAACCAGGTGCCGTTCGACAATAGAGCGAATGTCGGCCTCTTCCATCTGAGCGGGTACGTATTGAGCTAAAATCTTGGCTTCTTGCGCTTCGGCCTCAGCCAGCTCTGGTTTGCCAGCGGCCGTAAATCCCTCGATCGCTTCGTTCCGGCGCTTCACTTCTTTTTGAGCAATCACAATCGCCTCCTCGTCGGTTAGTTCGCTGCCTTTTTCGATCTGAGCGTTCTTGAGCGCACTTTTGAGCATCCTGAGAGTTTCACGTTTGATAGTATCCCCGGCGCGCATGGCGTCGAGTAGATCGTTTTCAACCCGCTGCAGCATTAGTAGCCTCGTTTAGTTTTACGGCGGACAGCGCGAACCTGGGCAACGGCGCGACGCTTGTTACGGGAAGCTTTTTTCTCAAAGAAACGGCGCTTCTTGATTTCGGTCATGATTTCGGACTGTTGAACGTCACGGAAAAAACGGCGAAGCATAACTTCGACTGACATCGGCGCGCGGCCGCCCTCTTCACCGTCGCGGCGAGAGTATCGTGGGCGCTCAGGTTGTTCTGTCTGTTCAACTTTTTCGTCCATTGCTTGGAAATTGTAGCAAAAAATGCCGGTGAGGGTAAGTCCCCGCATATTCTTTGTAGGGACCAGGGACTCAGAGTTTAGAAGCCCGCCCCTAGGCCCCACACCCCATACCCCGGCACATCGCCCCAGGCGGGAGGAGAAAACCGGCAGCGCTGTTCCATGGCTTGCCGGTTTTCAATTACTTACCTCAAACCACTGATTTTTCCCCTGATCTCAGGTAGTGTTGTTGTGTTCTTTGGTAAGCAGGAATTGTGGTGTTCTAGAAATGGCACCCATACCCCTACAGAGCCGAGCGCAGCTGAACTTTGGATCCACCGACGTTCGTAGGAGATCTAAGAGTACTCGAACAGGCTCCCTGGCTTTACCCTAATCGCGAAGGTCGGGGCCGCCCAGGACGTGTAAGTGGACGTGCGGGACGAGTTGATACGGTTTACCGACGTTAAAACAGAGTTTATAGCCAGAGTCTTTTACGCCTGCGATCTGAGCAACTTCTTCGCTAGCCTTAAACATTGATTCGAGCTCAACAGCTGTAAGTTCCTCTGGCCGTTCGGCGTGTCGCTTGGGGATAACGAGAATATGGACCGTCGCTTTAGGGTCTATACTTCTAAAAGCCATACAGTCGCGATCCTCGAGTATCTTTTCGCACGGCACGGTTTCCGCAGCGATTTGGCAGAAAATACAGGTTTGCATGCGTCGATTATATCACCTCAAACCCTTGACCTTTCCGGGCAATTATTCTATAATCCGTTACACTTCCGTCGGGAAGTCTTTTTTAAAGACTTTCTGAATAAAACGGGAGCTTCGCTGTCGAAGCGAAGATAACGAAAGGAGTTAAACACTTTCACAACAAGATGAACTTAGCCCCGCTGGGACGACGAATCTCGTCTTGGCATCAAGGGAGGGTTAAGGAAGTCGCCGGTGAGTTTCGATCAACGATCGATACCATCACCACCGATGCTTCGAAGGCGCTGAAGCGCATCGAGCGTCGAGTCAAAAAGAACGTTACAAAATCGCGCCTACTGCAAAACGCTGTGTTTGTGCTTCTGGTCGCACCGCTTGTTTTACCGCTTGGTGTGGTCATGGCTGCCTACAGCGTTACTCCCGCCGTTGCTCCCGTGCCACCCGAAACCGTAACTCCAGTGACGTTGACGTTGTCAGAAGACATCGTCGCGCCAACGAGTACACAGGCCTCAATTGAGGTTGTGGAGTCGGTCTACCAGGCCAACGAACGAGTTAAGCAGGAAGCAGCTCGCGCCCTCGCACTTGCCAAGCCTAAGAAAGTGACGTTCACCGCCTCGGCGGTTGAGCTCATGACGATGGCTGGCATTCCGCAGGACCAATGGGTCTACGTCGACTTCATCATCAACCATGAAGCCGGCTGGAACGGAACGCTGACCTATAACCGTCAAGGGAGCGGCGCGTACGGAATCTGTCAGGCGCTGCCTGGTCGCAAAATGGCTTCGGCCGGTGTCGACTGGGAGAGCAATACCCTTACCCAGCTCAAATGGTGTGATAGCTACGCCAAGGCTCGGTACGGTAGTTGGCAGAACGCTTACCATTTCTGGCTGAAAAAGCGCTGGTGGTAACAAAAAAGAACTCCTTCGGGAGTTCTTTTTTGTGTAGGTGAATTAAATCTGCGAGTAGCTGCCTCCTTGCGGAACGACAGCGATCCAGATCTTGCCACGGTTGACCTCTAACTCCGTCCCGGTCGTGGCGTCGTACAATCGTAGGCGTTCGGTTCGACTTGGTTTTTTCCACCGGGCGGCGGTAGCGGTACCGTCCTGGAAAAGCGTCGCTGCGCCCTCGCCAATCGTGGTCATGTTCCACTCCGACTCCTTGCCGGTGCCTTTATACGGCGGATTGGCTGAGTGCGGTACGGAGATAGCCGCTAGGGTTCGAACGGCGATCTGAGCGCCGGTTACGGCATCTTTATGGGGAGAGCCGGCCATCGTTCTCATATACATGTTGGTTACGGGATCAAAGTTCCAAACGGTATTAAACTGTCCACTGGAGAAGTTGATTGTGACTGTTGCTGTTGCTGCCGGTGTGGCAGATGGATCCTTGAAAAGCCAGGTCTTAAACTCTGCTCGGGGATCCCAGCCCTTTTTGCTGACGCCAAAGTTGTAGATCTTCGAAACGTCAGTGAAGAGCGTGTGTTCGCTGGCAACACCTCTGCGGGGTTCGCGCCAATACGCATCAGCCGAATGCGGGTAGTCCTTAATACCGTACTGGCGAATACGCTCAATGGCTGTTGGCGAGCCGCCCGCGTGAGCGTAAAAGGCGTCAAACTCGCTGAGGTAGTCGATGAAATAGCTTCGGGCTGAACGAACCGGACCGGCTTTTGTGGGGAAGTTGCTCGAATATATCCCCATGAAGCGGGTGATGCCGCCTTCGGTGACGATCTCGTACACAAGGTCGGCGCTGGTAAGGCCGGCTTGAGGACGGGCAGCAGTTGAGTTTTCAATCATAACGGCAACGGGATGATAGTTATGCGATCCAGGCGCGACCTTCACCCCGGTAATGAGGTGGTCAACTTCAGTTGGCGGCGGTGGCGGTTCAACCTTTTTCTGTTCCTCTTCCTTCACCGTTGTGTTTGCGCCCCAATACCAAATCACGCCAGACAGAATAAGAATGGCGATCAGCGGGATACCAAATACTGCTACGCGGCGACGAGCCTTCTTCGGCTGGCCGGCCGCGTTCGTGGTGATGACGCTCTTTCGTTTAAATGTAAAAATTTTCCCTCCGTTCTCCTTCTACCGTACCTGATCGAGCCAGCATCGCCAAGCGTTACCGCTGAACGATTTCTCGGGCGATTTTTGCCGCCTTTTCTTTATCATCAGGCGCAAGTTCGCCGTCGAGAACGAGTTCAAGAAGTTTGTCCTTGATCGGTTTGATCCACGGGCCAGCTGGGCGTTTGAATAATTCCATTAACTCAGCGCCGTCGAGTGGGGGTCGAATTTTGGCGATTTCAGCTTCGGCCTCAAGGCGAACGATCCGTTCTCGAAGCGTCCGACGCTTTTCTCGGTACGTGACTAATTTACGCTCGTTCTTACCGGTATTGTCTGCCTCGGCAAATGTAAAAAGGTCGTCGAGGCACTCGCCGGCGTCTCGGACGAAGCGTCGAACGGCACCATCGGTCCAGGATCCGTCATCGTTGGGGATGCGCTGATGAAGGTAGACTAGCTTGGAAACGTAATCTACAAACTCATTTGGGTACTTCAAGCGTCGCAGTACTGTTCGAGCCACCTTTGCGCCAACGACTTCGTGACCCAGGAAGTGATACTCACCGTTCACCTTCCGTCGTGTTTGTGGCTTGGCGATATCGTGGAGGAGCGCGCACCATCGCAGCTCACGCTTGGGAGGGGTCTGGTCAAGCACTTGCAGGATATGGCTATAAATATCCTTATGGCTTCCGGGTTCAAACTCAAGATCAATCGACGGCAGTAATTCGGGAAAGACGTAATTAATCAGACCAGTTTCAACCATAAGGGTGATGGCTTGGCTTGGTTTTTCGGCCATAAGCATCTTGTCTAGTTCTTGAGCGACCCGTTCTGGTGACAGTAGCCCGACGCGATCACGTTCGTCTTTGATCCCCTGAACCGTCTCGGCTTCGATGACAAAACTGAGTCGAACGGCGAAGCGAATCGCCCGGAGCATTCGGAGCGGATCTTCATGAAACCGACTCGTCGGTCGCCCGACCGCCCGAATAATACGGCTGCGTAGATCGCCCTGACCGTTGAACGGGTCGATGAGCTCTCGTTTTTTTACATCGAAAGCGATGGCGTTTATCGTAAAATCCCTCCGAGAGAGATCTTCGTCGATAGTAGCGCTAAAGTTCGTAACAGGCTTGCGTGAATCCTCGAGGTATTGTTCGCCGCGAAAGGTTGTGATTTCGAGGAGCTCCCCCTCAAACGTGGCCGTGATAGTGCCGAAGCGCGCTCCGACAGCCCCGATGTTCTTAGCGTGGAGGTGGCGAAGGATTGTGAGGACTTCTTCGGGAACAGCATCGGTCGCGACGTCCCACTCGTCAACTTTTTGCTCCCGTAGCTGATCACGCACCGCTCCGCCGACCAGAAAAAAACGAAAACCCCGACGGCTAAACTCGTCGGCGACTTTCGTAAGCCAAATCGGCACGCGAACGCTCATGAAACTAGATAAAGATGGCGATCGAGCTCACTACAAAGACAATCACCATAATCCAGATCAGAATTTTCATACCGTTATTGTATCGCGGATACCAAGTCAGTTCGAGGCTGACGGCCGAGTACGTTAAGAAGTACTAGATAGGCTACCGACCAGCCTGCGAGTGTCGCTAGGTAATAACCGGGCGGAGCGATGTCGATAAGTGATCCCGTCACAACAACGAAGATAGTTGGGAGGGCGACGAGAACAATGAGCCAGGTTGTTGAGTTGAGCGTCGCGCTCTGGGCCTCTCGTCTTCCAAACCAGAATCCTAGCGTTCCGGTCAGGGCGGTTACAACAATCGTTGTAAGCGGCCCGAGCGGATTATTCGCTGCAAACAATGCGGCAAAAAGACCGAAAACAACGATGCTGCCGAGATACGATCCGATGGCGTTTCGACGATTATCGACCGGGGCGAAGAAGAGTCGGTTCTCGAACATAACGGACGCTCTCCCCTGGCTAAACGGCAAAATAAAGCTTGCCAATCCGAGCGTAATGCCGAGTAGGGCGATTTGGAGTGTCGGATATTGCGGGATAGCGCCGACGAGGATGGCTTGAAGGGTAACGCTAAACAGCAGGAGGAGGACAAGCCGGAGGTGAAGCGAAGGATTGCGCAGAAAGCCGAGAATAGTGCGAACCATCCCCGCCTCTGCCTGTTCGTAGACGGCTCGATAGTTGCGATTGTTGTGGAGGATGCCCCAGTATTTCAGTCTCGGTTGATCGATCGGAAGCGGCTGGCAGAGCTCAATCAACGCAACCGCAACCCCAGTCAATCCTATTGACGCAATCGCCAGTAGGAGGGTTGCAAAGCGATCGGCGCCGGCGAGTGTCTGTTCGATGACCGCCGTCACCTGACTGCCGCCCGTCAGGAATTCGAAAACCAGTATCAGGGTGGCGATAATCGCCAGTAGGCGGATAAATGTGTGTCGAGTGAGACTTCGGATGGCGAGCGCAGCGGCAACCGCGCTGACGTATCCTGCAACAAGCACTGCCAGAAGACCACAAGCAGTCGTAACGCCGTCAGCAGCTGTGTAGAACCAGTCTTGATTGTTGCCGATAAAATACGGCAGTAGTACGACGAAGCCAACCACGAGCGGGAAGCGTAAGCCGGCGCTGATCGAGTTCCAGGTAACTGTCTTCGGGTGAACCGGCAGAAACGGCAGCGCTCGATACATGCTCATCGGTCTGAGGTGGGTCACGAAGCCAGCACAGAAGGTGAACGCCAGGCCGATACTTACCCATCGAATGCCGGGAGTGTCGTTCTCGGCGTATTGACCGATGCCGTAAAAGAGTGTGGCCAACCCGACAAGGCTCGCCAGCGCGAAAGAGGCGATTAAAAAACGTTCAGACGTTGACCGCCCGAGCGAATGGACAAACGCTTGGATCCGCAGGCGCCAGAGAACAATCTCGTCAGCCATGAAATGCTGCATCGAAGATCGAAGTGAGGGTACGTTCATCGCATCGATAGAAGTTGCGGAGATGAGCGAGCGTTCCGTCAGCTACGACTTGTCCCCCGTTGATAAAAAGAAAGCGGTCGGCAGCTTTCTCGGCCCACTGAAGATGGTTGGAAGAAAAAAGCAGCGTTCCCCCATTTTCGGTAAACTCGTGTGCGATCTCACTCAGCGCGTCTTGACTCGTCTGATCGAGAAATTGCGTTGGTTCGTCCCAAAATACTACGGTCGGTTCGTGAAAAAGACTGCTGATGATGTTGATTTTCTGTCGAGCGGCCGGCCCTAAGTGCTCGATGACCGTGTATAGCTGGTCGCGAACACCTAGTTGCTCAGCGAGAGACAGTATCGACGCCGCTCGTTTCTTAGGCGGTACGGCGTAGGTGGTGCCAAGTATCTCTAACCACTCCAATCCGGTCAGGTACTCCTCGGGCTGGTTACCAAGCGCCGCGTAGCCCAGTTGTGACTTATACTGTTTATCTTCCCGCATCAGATGGTACGAGTTAATACGAATGTCCCCTTCGGCGGAGCGCACACCGCCGGCTAAAACTTGAAGTAAGAGTGATTTTCCGGACTCATTTGGTCCGATAACAGCAACCGCCTCTCCCCGCTTCGCTTCGAACGCGATCTCTGAGAGCAACAGTTTGCCGTGTGCGCTCACTGTCAGGTCTCGTACTCGTAGCATCTCTCTGACTCCGTTAGTGCTTCGCGCGGATTAAATACTCTTTAACGTTGGCGTCCATGTCGTGAAAGGCGTCGAGCGATTCGATTAGACGAGCCGAGCTGCTGCGACCAAAGGCGATGCCTTCAACACGACAGCCCTTGTTCTCCTTGAGATACGTAACGAGCGGAACGAAGTCGCCGTCTCCGGTAACAAGGACAACAACATCAAGACGATCAGCGATCTTAATTGCGTCGACAGCGACGCCGACGTCCCAGTCCCCCTTCTTGTCTCCGCCGGGAAAAATCTGGATATCTTTTGATTTCACCTCAAGCCCTACTTTTCCAAGCGCGTCGAAAAACGTTTGTTCCTTTGGGGCGTCAGAGCGGATAACGTAGGCGATGGCGCGAATCAATTGGCGCTTGCCGATGGCGTGCTCAAGAATCTTACCGAAGTTAACGTGGCTGTCGTACATCGCTCGGGCGCTGTAGTACATATTTTGGACATCAATAAAAACGCCGACTCGTTGGTTGGCATACGTTGTCGGTGTGGCACCAAGCATTACCCTCACTGTACCCGATAGTTCTACTGCTTGCCCAGATAGATGAGAATGTCAAAGACCCCCGCGCTTTGTGATTCGCGGTAACTGATGACCCGATCAGATAAAAGCTGGCCGATCGTCTGCGCTTTGTCGGCGTAGGTCTTGGTGTACCAGATGTATGTTTTATCATACTCGAACTGCGAATTTCCGAGGTTCTCTACACTGTAGCCCTTCTCTCTGAGCGTGCCGATGACCTGACTGACCGTCGCTTCCGGCGCTCCTCCCTGGTAAATCTGGACGATCGGCTGGCCGCTCTTTGTAACAGCGTTGAGTCCGTTTGATTGCGCGGTTGTTTGTCCGGCGGTTTTCTTCTCATCGTTCGTCGCTGGCGGACTAGAGCTCATCGGCGGTTGCGTTGACCAGTAATACGTGCCGATAGCCGCGAAGGCAAGGCCGACAATGACCAAGTAGAGAACGGTCTGGGGAGAGCGTCGATGTGACAGGCGCTGCCCGCCAGGCGAGGTAGTGATATTGGCCGGCCGACCGTGCTTGACGGGCGGTAATTGACCGACCCTGCTCGAAGGCGTTGATTCGGTCGGTTTTCGGCGAAAATCCATATCGCGGGCCATATCTTCAATATACAGAAAGTTGTGTTGATCGTCTTTCTACAGCTCCGGTACCGGAGTCCAATCGTCACTGACCGCTTGTGCGTCTTTCACAACCCGCTTTTGTGATACCGCTGCGTTCTCCGTCAGGCGAATCACGATTCGTTTGCGAGCTCGATCAAATTCAAGGTGGACATGACTACCGGCGGCGATGCCCAGTTCTCTCAACCATGTCTTGGGCAGGAGGAGCGCCAGCGAATAGCGACCAAAGAGAAAGAGTTTGCGATCGCTGTGACGTGCCATTGCCTGACATATACCACAGCATGTCCGGGCGCATCAACCAAAGAAGTGGGTAGTTCGCTCATTGACGACGCTGATCAGATTTGGTATAGTGCCGATGTCCCCCGCCCTCCCCACCAGCTGGCTTTGTTGGTGTCGTGCGTACGGAACGCGCACACGAGTGGGAGCTCGCCCTGGGCCGGTTCTGCAGCGACGCAGCCGGCCCGATTTATTTCCCCCTGTTGCTTAGCTGTTCTGAGCGACTACCGCCTCCATATACGATATACCCGCCTCCGCTACCAACTGAAGCTCTCAAATAACGCCCCTGAATCTGTTCCTAGCGGCGGTTCTCTCTATTCGAAGACTCCCTCGTCGCCTCGTTTCAGTCGAAATTAGAACTTCCTGATGACCCCTCTCACCTTTCCCTGAATCGTCACTTTCTTCACCCGAATTGGTTGGTATTTTTTGTTGGCTGGCTGGAGGCGAATGTGGTCTTTCTCGCGATAAAAGCGTTTTAAGGTGACGTCATCTTTGTCGATGAGGGCAACGATAATATCGCCGTTCTTCGGGCTTTGACACGGTTCAACGACAACGTAGTCCCCCTCCAAAATGCCGTCATCGATCATCGAATCCCCTTTTACCTTGAGTGCAAAAGCGTTTTTTGCCATCATGTCGCGCGGGATTTCGAGCGTTTCACTTGTTTTGACGGCTTCGATTGGCTTGCCGGCCTGAATCGCGCCGAGGAGCGGAATGGTCAGAAACTCAAACGGATTAGAGCTTGATTCGACGCTGACTTCTTTTACCTGCAACGAGCGGTAGCCAGCGTCGCTCGAAAGGTAGCCTTTGAGGCGGAGATTTTCGATATGTTCAGCGACGGTGGCAACCGACGAAAATTCAAAGTGTTCGGCGATCTCACGATAGCTCGGTGAGTAGCCGTTGTCTTCGATAAACTTCTCGATGTAGTCCAAAATTTGTTTTTGTTTTGGTGTAAGCATAGATCTACCGTAGCGAACAAAAACCGAACGTGTCAAGTCATACGCTTGGTAAACGGATTAATCTCGCTAATGTGCGGGAGGTAGATCCGTTTGTTGCGGCCATCGGGCAGGTTGTGGATCCGGCGTCGGAGTGTGGCGAGGGATGAGCGAAAAACCGTAAACTCCCCGTAGCGGTTGTTGATCGTATCGAGCGACTCAACCAAATCTTCGTAGTGTCGCTTGTGCGCAAAAAGCGGTTGGGTGACTTGGGCTTGCTGAACCAGTTCGCTGACCGTAACGGCCAGTAAGCGGATCGGTGGCGGTGACTCGAGGCCGCGCAACAGACGTATTGCCGCTTGGTAAATTTGATAACCGTCGTCGATATACTCTTTTTGCGTGGCGCTCTGGCCCCAGCCGCCGCGATCGTGGAACCGGACATAAACCGAAACGGTCCGGCCGATCAAACCCTTGCGGCGGAGGCGAACACCAACGCGCTCGCTTAGTAACAAGAGTGTTTTTTTGGCGTCCTCTAGGCTGTGCATATCGCGCGGTAAGGTGTACGAGTGGCCGACGGATTTTTCTTGGGGCAGCGAGCGAAACGATCGAAGGATGTCTCGGTCGCGACCGTTACCGATATCGTGCAGCCAGGTGCCGGTATATGGACCAAACATTTTGATCAGCAGATCTTTTGGTGCCCGGCCGAGTTCTTGAATAGTAAAGATGCCGGCCTGGTTGAGGCGGGGGCGTAAGCGCCAACCGATGCCGCATAGCTCCTCGATCGGAGTTATCGCAGCGATCCGGGTAAAGTCCTCGGGACGGATCAGCGTCATACCGTCAGGTTTTTGCATCTCGGAAGCGAGCTTGGCGAGCGTTTTGCCGTAGCTAATGCCGACCGAACAGGTCACCCATTCGCCGATATATTTCCTGATCAGTTGTTTGAACTGTGCGCCGGCCTGGGCGGCCTCGTCCCACGTTGTAGTAGGGTCAAGACGGGCAAAGGCTTCGTCGATCGAAAAGACATCGATAACCGGACTAATTCGCTCTAGGAGGGCAAAAATACGCTTACTCGTAAAGATGTAGCGGTCGTAGCTAGCGGGGATAACGATCAGCTCCGGACAAAGACGTTTAGCTTCCCAGCCAGACATACCCGAACGAATACCGAGTTTTTTGGCTTCGATCGAGGCGGCCGTAATCACTGTTCGTTCACCGCTCCCCTTTCCTGCTACGCCGATCGGACGCCCTCGCAGGTTGGGATACGCTTGCTGCTCGAGCGTGGCGAAGTAGCTGTTCATGTCGACGTGAAGAATCTTGCGGTACTTCATGGAGACAGCGAGGCCGCCAGGGCGAGTATATCGACGTGAAGAATCTTGCGCATTATCCATCAGCAGGAAGCGGCAAGAACGGTACTAAGCGCTGACGACGCCTTCGAGTTGCCAGTCGAGTGTGACCGGGTTGTAGACGAGCTCGTACGAGTTACCGGCAGCAGTCACGGCAAAGTGATACAGCTTCTTGTTACCGTCCCGAGCGATGTGAAAGAGGTTCATCGATTGGACTTGGTAAGTGCGATCGCGCCAATTGAAAAAGTGCACCTTGAACCTGTTTGGCGAAAAGCTCGCCACCACTTTTACCGACTCCCCTACCCGTGTTTTTACTTCGCTCATCCGCCTCCTTTTTTCTACTGTATGCGAACAAATACCGAACAGTCAAGGGCGCAGAAGTAGCTCGAGTCTGTACCCCTGCTCGTCGCCTCCCTCGCAATATAGTCGGCGGACAAGGCTCGACTGTCGGCGAAATTTCTGCTAAAGTAACGAGCAGCTGTGCCCGAGACGGGTACGGAAGGACATCAAATATGAGCAAGGGCGTATCTCGAGGGCTTTTAACCCCAACCCAGATCAAGGTCTTGACTTTGATCGCCCAGGGCCACACCAGCCAAGAAGCCGCCGACCGGATGATAGTCTCCAAGCGGACGGTCGATTTTCATCTGGCCAACATCTATCAAAGGCTGCAGGTCGACAACCGGGTCCGGGCCATTCGCGCGGCGACGCTCCTTGGTCTTATCCCATCCGAGCCCGCCTCCTGACCTCTCGCCAAGCGTCTGGCCGCACAAACACACTGTGCGGCCTTTTTTGTAAACAATAACTAGTTATCCCCAAACAAAGGCCGAATAAACGGGTTACATGTGGAAAAGTGGAAAACCCGAACAAAAGTTGTAAAAAGAAGCCCCGGCTGCGTAAGCGCTGCAGCGCGGGGCGTGAGTCGTCAATTCTGGATAGGGTAACCGT
>JALHMV010000005.1 GCA_022843855.1 Patescibacteria group bacterium | reverse complement strand
GCTCCCGCCGAGGCGTTGCGAGGGTTGGCAAAGAGCGGCTCCCCGCGAGCGGAGCGTTCATCGTTCATCTGTTGAAAATCTTTGAGCGGCATGTAAATCTCGCCCCGAACTTCGATCTCGTCGGGCAAGTCTTTAAGGATAGGCAGCTGGACGGGAATCGTCTCAATTGTTAGTGCGTTCCGCGTCACATCCTCACCGACCCGCCCGTCACCACGAGTTGCGGCTTGAACCAGTAACCCCTTTTCGTAATGAAGCGATATCGCTAACCCATCAACTTTCAGTTCAGCGAAGAAAGCTCCGAGCGATTCGCCAAGAAGCTTGTTCATGCGAGCAACCCACCCCTGGAAGTCCTCTTCGTTTTTTACGTCAGAGAGCGAGAGCATCGGCTCTCGATGCGTCACTTTCACAAACTTGGGCGACGGCGTACCGCCGACTTGCTCACCGATCAACTCCTGGCTGACTTCCCCCGGGAAATCCTTCGCCAGACGTCGGAGCTCATCCAGGAGCGAATCGTAGACCGCGTCGCTGACAGATGGATTATCGTGTTCGTAATAGTCTTGTCGTAACCGTTTGATCAGTTCCTCAAGACGCTTGATCCGTTCAGCTGGAACAGTACCGGCCATTTACAGCATAGCGCGCAGTTTGCTGACGCGATCGGGAATCGGTGGGTGAGTCGAAAAAACGGTCGCCAACCACGAACGTGACTTCTTCTCTTCGATGCCGAACGGTTCGTTAATGAAGAGATGAGCGGTCGCTCGATTCGCTTTCGCCATCGGTCGTTCGTAGCGCTCAATCTTTTCGAGCGCGGAGGCCAACCCCTCCGGAAAGCGCGTCAGCATCGAACCGGTAGCGTCCGCCAGATACTCACGCTTCCTTGAAACGGCGAGCTGGATGAGCTGAGCAAACAGCGGCGCAAGGATTGCTAAAGCGATAGCGATGAGCATAACAGCCCCGCTCGACTTGCTATCGTTATCGTCACGACTTCTCCAGAACCAAGAACGTAAGAGTATATCGGAGATAAGAACAACCGCTCCGACAAGCGTGACTGCCACCGTCATGACTAAAATATCGCGATTGCCGACGTGGGCAAGTTCGTGGGCCAGCACCCCTTCCAGCTCGCGTTTCTCCATGACGTCGAGTAACCCCGTCGTGACGGCGATCGCCGCATGTTGTGGGTCACGACCGGTCGCAAAGGCGTTTGGCGATGGATCGTCGATGACGTACAGGCGGGGCTTCGGCAGACCGGCGGTAATCGCCAGGTTCTCGACCAACCGATGAAGATCGCCGTATTGCTCCTTGGAGGCCTCTTTGGCACCAGTACTGGCTAGGGCAACCTTGTCGGAAAAATAGTAGCTGATCCAGGCTTGGATTACCGCGATACCAACTGCGATATACAAGATCATCACATTACCATAGAGATACGACAGCGCCCAGCCGATGGCGATCATCAGTAGGGCAAAAACAAAGAATATATAAAACGTCCGGCGTTTGTTAGCAGCGATCTCTTTGTACATAGGCGTATTCTAAGATAACCTGCTCCTTTTTTCCATGTTGTTATTGATCCGACAGCCTCACGATGAGATAATTACCTCTCGGAGACGCCCCATGAAAACTTACGATAGCCACAAGAAGACGGAGGCAGACGCGCGCTCAGAGGTCGCCGCTACAGGTGAGGCCATCACGCTTCACTTCCCAGGCGGCTCGACGCTGATTGTTGCTCGTAACGATGACCCATGCATTGACGAGTATCGCCTTCAATCGGCGACTGTGGTTGTCGACGGCAGCGGCACCGTAACAAATAGTCAGCTTTGCGGGCCGCTTGACACGGAGCTTGCTGGTTCGATAAGCCGCTAATCAGTCGAGTACTCCACTGCCGCCTATCTTCGGATAGGCGACTTTGTTTTTCCGTAACCTAAACTAGAAACTTACCTTGACGTTTTCGCGCTCAGTTTCGGCTGCTTCGAAGAACTCTCGCTTCGTTGCGCCGACCATCCCCGCAATTGTATTGGTAGGAAATGTTTCAATCTTGGTGTTGAGGTCGCGAACATTGGTGTTGTAGAACCGACGCGAAGCCTGAATCTTATCTTCAGTATCGGTCAGCTCGGTCTGAAGTTGGGAGAAATTGGTAGACGATTTAAGGTCGGGATACGCCTCCGAAACCGCAAACAAGCTCTTCAAAGTCTCACTTAACATATTCTCGGCCTTCGCTTTATCGTGCGGCGTTTGCGCACCCATAGCAGCGGTACGAGCTGCCGTCACCTGCGTTAGTACGTCTTTTTCTTGCTTCACGTAGCCTTTGACCGCTTCAATCAGGTTTGGGATTAGGTCGTAGCGACGCTTGAGTTGAACATCGATATCGCTCCAAGCCTCTTCGACGCGGTTCTTTAATGTAACGAGCGAGTTGTACGTCACGATAAACCATAGAACGATTACCCCGACGACGCCAAGAATGATCCAAAGTGTTGTTGTCATGATGGCCTTACTGTACTCGTTTGATTACGGCACTTGCAAGTCTTCGATGGTCGTTTTGTCCAAAAACGGTACCGCCGCTTCGATGCCTGTTCGAGAACCTCTGAGCGAGAGAACGAGCATGATCAGGAGCGTGACGATCGCAACAATCGCCAGCCCAAGGATAATCATCATCGGTGTTCGGAGAACACTGAATGGGCCGGTTTTGACTTGGATAACTTCCTCGGCTTCGGCGACGGTGATAAGCGCGTTGGGCTGCTCCATGCCACAATTATGACGGAAAAATCCCGAGTCGCGAACACGGCCGCTAACGAGCCAGCTCTAGCGCTTTCTCCAGGATCGGATCATCAGCGTCGCCTTTTTCTCCCTCAACGACGATATCGGGCTCGATGCCGACTTTGTTGACGACCGTCCCTTTCGGCGTTAACCATTCGGCAACAGTCAATCGCAGCGCTGCACCGCCCCCCAACGGAATAATATCCTGAACCGAGCCCTTGCCAAATGTTTTCTGGCCGATTACCTGAGCACGGCCGTAGTCTTTCAGCGCACCAGCCAGAATCTCAGAGGCCGACGCCGACCCACCGTTAACCAAGACAAACAGTCGGGTATTGGGAAAAACGGGGATCGTAGTGGTTTTAATTTCTTCGCTTGGTTTGATCTTATATTTCTGGATGGTCACCACCGAGCTCGGCGGCAAGAAAGCGCCAGCAATCGGTGCGACGTCGTTTAGATACCCACCGGGATTGTTGCGGAGATCAAGAACGATGGCGCTCGCTTGTTTGTCTTTTAGTTCGGTCGCTGCCTGCTGAAAGAGCGCAACGGTATCGTCGCCGAATTGGCTCACCTCGATATAACCAACCGCGCCGATCATCTTCCAAGTAACGCTCGGCACCAAGATCGCTTGGCGGACGATCTTGAGGTCGATCGGCTTATCTTGTTTCGGCCGAACAATCACCAACGATACTTCCGTTCCTTCTTGGCCACGTATCTTACCGACCGCTTGATCAAGTCTCATATTCTCCGTTGACTCACCGTTGATTTCAGCGATCACGTCTTGCGGCTTGAGGCCGGCTTTTTCGGCCGGTGATCCGGAGAGCGGCGCAACGACAGTTATCAGGCCGTTCTTCTCCTCGAGTCGAGCGCCGATACCTTCGAACGACCCGCTTAGCTCCTCAGATAGGTTCGTGCGTTCTTCAGCCGAAAGAAAACTACTATACGGATCGTTGAGGCTGTCGATAAATCCGCGTGTCGCCCCTTCAACCGCCTTCTTCTTGTCAATCGACCCAACATGTTCGCGCTCAACAAGATCAAAGACTTGCCAAAACTCGTTGAGATTGAGCTGGACGCGATTGAGCTGATACCCGGCGCCGAATAGAAAGCCAGTGCCGAAGACAAACAGTAAGCAGACAATTAAGAAGAAACGTCCGGTGTTTTTACGATGCGATGTGCGCGCTGATTCGAGCTCTCCCATTACTCTTTTCTATCAGCAAATCCTGCGCGGGGATAGCCTCGATGATCGCTCCTCCGAGGAGCGTTTCGTCGTCGTAGAACACCAACGACTGACCAGCAGTCAGCGCCCGAACCGGCTCGTCGAAGGTAACAAGCAGGCGACCGTCGCTACGGACTTCAACGGTCGCTATCACATCGGCCTGCCGGTATCGACTTTTGGCCTTGACCCGAACAGGCAATTGAAGATCCGCCAACCAATTGGGGCCACATGCAACAACCTGAGTGGCGTAACACTCAGCGTCACGACCGACAACCAATCGGTTTGTTGCCAGGTCTTTCGCCAGAACAAACAACGGCGGCACGTCACCGGTCCAGTTGACCGAACCTGCACCGAGCCGTTGTCCGATCGTGTAGAGGACAGCCCCGTCATGGGCGCCTATCACTCGGCCATCCGAGAGCACGGCATCACCCGAGATCGGTCGCAGCTCAGTGCGCAAAAATTCTCGTACTCGCAGCGGTCCGATAAAACAGATTCCTTGACTATCCTTCTTTGCGGCTGTCGCAAGCCCAAACGCCTCAGCTCGCCGACGAACGTCCACCTTGTCTAACTCACCGACCGGAAAAAGAATCTTAGAAAGCATCCTCCGCTCGATCCCCCACAAGAAGTAACTCTGATCCTTGTTGCTGTCCCGACCTTTCTTGAGTAAGCCGTTTTCTATTCTGGCGTAGTGGCCAGTCGCGATATAATCCGGCTCCAGAGACCGAACCGCTCGCCACAGCGCCTTAAATTTTATCTCTCTATTGCAAAGAATGTCGGGATTGGGAGTTATCCCCCTTCGATAGCCGGCGAAGAACTGGTCAACCACCTGCTGTTCGTACTCTTTCGAGAGATTTATTGTCTGAAACGGGATATCCAGTTGTGCGGCAACGGCACGGGCATCGGCTTCTTCGTGCTGCCACGAGCACGGAAACTTTTCTGTTCCTGTCCAGCCCAAAATGTAGACGCCGGACACGTCGTAGCCCTGATCTTTCAGTAGCGCTGCTGCAACTGAAGAATCGACCCCGCCGCTCATCATCACGACAACCCGTTTCATTGTCGGCCTATTTTAGCGCAGGCTCGGCGCAAAATCGAGCCTCAATTGGTAAAAACCTGGGTGAACATCTTGCCGTAGATTCCGCCGTCAATCACTCCGATACCGACCGTCCCGTAGTCGGTCTCGAGGATATTCGCACGATGGCCAGGTGAGCGCATTAAGCCGTTATGGGCCAACTCAACAGTGGCTGCGTAGGCCAGATTTTCTCCGGCAGCGGTAAACGTAACGCCGCCGGCGTTCATCCGATCAAACGGCGATCGTCCTTCAAGATCTTCGTGGGAGAAGTAGCCCCGAGCGAACATATCTTTTGAGTGCATTCGAGCCACGACCGCCGCTTTCTCGTTCCAAACGAGAGGCTTCAGCCCAGCCTTCACTCGCTCATCGTTCAGCCGCTGAAGCATTTCTTGTTCGGCTTGTTTGTCGATGACCCCATCGTTGACGGTGAACTTTAGCATCACTCGTTCGTCAGGCTGGACGATCTCCTCCGATTGGGGCGGAACCGTCAAGAAGGTAAGCGTGTCTTTGATATCTTGGCCGAGTAGCCGACTCAGGTACTGCTGGACGTTGCCGGACTGGGCAACAAATCGGCTCCCAATTAACGACTGATCGATGGTCGTTTTGAGCTTCGCTGGGATGGTGAGGGCTAGAAAAAGCGTGAGGAGAACCGAGATAAAGATGTAGCCCTTTACAAACGCCGGTATGACGCCTGCCAGCCGATTCGGCTTGGCTTGGCGGAGAAGGGCAGGAACCTTTGGATAGGTCAATTGCAGAATAAACGAATATATGATTTGAAAGAAAATCCAGAGCCCGAGAAACGCGACCGGTTTAGCCGCAAACGCTTGCAGCCCAGCGCTGTCTGCTAACCACTCAGCCACCGGACGATACGAGAGGAAGGTGAAGAGGAGGGAGAAGAAGAAACCGAGCAGTTCCAGACACTGCTCAATGAAGCCTCGCCGTACTCCCTCTACCAAGTAGAAGATAAAGATACCGATGATAACACCGTCGATCCAGTTCATAAAGGGCGCTCCCGCTCTTGGTCGTGGAGAACTTCGATCATATATCTATCTTAAACAATTTCTGAGCTGTCGTGGTGGTCTGGGTAGCCACCGCCTCAACCGATCGCTCAGTGAGGATCGCCACCGTTTGAGCGACTTGAAGAGCGTTGCGAGGGTCGTTGCGCCGACCCCGCTGTTCGTGTGGCGGCAAGAACGGAGCATCGGTCTCAAGCATGAGTCGATCGAACGGAATCGAACGAACAACGGCTCGCAGCTGGTCGTTGGCCGGGTAAGTGATGTTGTTGGTGAACGAAAGATGGAGACCCAGCCCGATGAACTGTTCGGCCTGAGTCTGCGTACCGCTAAAACAATGGACAACGCCCCGGATACCGGGATAGTTTTCAAGAATAGTCACTAGATCGCCGTAGGCCTGGCGGCAGTGGAAGATCACAGGCACAGTGCGATCAAGCGCAAAGGTCAGCATCTGTCGCAGCGCCGCTTTCTGAGTAGCCGCCGTATGGTTGCGATGAAAGTAATCGAGACCGATCTCGCCGACTGCAATCAGCTTATGATTTCGACTCATGCGCTCGTCCCATTCTTTCAAAAGCGTCGGTAGTTCGACTAACGTTTCTGGTGTAATTTCTGTTGGATGCAAGCCGACCGCGCCCCAGATCAGCGGATGTTGACCCGCGAGCTGATCGATCCGGGCGTTTGAGGAGCGAGTGGTCGCTGGGTTAATGACGGCGATTTTTGCCTCGGAGAGCTCACTGATCAGTCGTGCTCGGTCTTGGTCAAAGTCATTAAAGTCAAGATGGGCGTGCGTATCGACAAGATACATCCTACGAGAAGGTTAACACCGTCGCCCAACTGACTGCGGCAAGAATGATGATGCCCGCCACGACAATCCGTGCCCGGATTTTTTCGTGGAATATCTCCCACGATGCGAAGAAAACTAGCAGCGGTGTCAGCAAGCCGATCAGTGTGGTGTAGATGATCCCGATTTCAGCGAAAGCGTACAGCTTGGTCACCATCGAGATAACGCCGATCAGGGCGCTGCCGGCGATCAGCCACCAATGCCTGATCGAGACTTGTTTATATCGCGGCGAGTAGTAGGCCATGAAGAAACAGGCCAAGATAAATGTCCGCACCGCATAGAGGGCGACAGGGGTGTACGAGTAAAGAAGCTCGCGGAACAAAATGTTTTCGACGGACATAAGAATAACGCCCAGGAGGAGATTGTATCCATCGCGATCAAGAATGAAACGGGCCTTCTCTCTTCGGGCAACAAAGAGCGCGATACTGGCAACAAGAGCAAGGACAAAGATCGTGGTGTCGCGTTCTTCCGGGAAAAAAACAGCAGCGAGCAGAACCGTTATGAGCGGTGCCGTCATTGTGATCACCTCGTGCTCGTAGATCCGCTCTTTCTTGACGCTCTGGTAGAAAAGGACGTTCCACGCGATCGCTACGATCACCATCAGAAGAAGCAGAAAGAGTGAGTTGGGTAGAAAGGCGATCGTAAAGTCTATGCGACCCAATAACGGCGTTAGAAGAAGCGTAAACCCGCATAGAAATGTAAAAACGAGCGGTAGGTAGACGCGCAGCGCCATTCGCTCGCGAGAGAGTGTTATCTTGTCGACAACCAATCCGGCAGCGGTACCGATCGCAGAAATAAACGCAGTGATCATCCCCAGCAATCTCCGATTGCGAATAAGTGAGCGTCACCAAGCATACATTTATGATGCTGGCTACTCGAGGCTTTTGCAAATTACTTCTGGAGTCGGGGGAAGAGCGGTTTTGACTCGAGCGTTTCAAGTTGTCGACGAATCTCTTTAGCCGTCTCGGGCATGAACGGTTCGAGGCGAAACGATAGCTCTAGAACAAGGTTAAAGACCGCCCGAACCTCGACCGATTTCTTTTCTGTTTCTCGCCACAAGAGCTTACGGGTGATGAATGAGTCGCCTCTGTTGATCAACGATTCTTCAGCGCCCTCTACGAAACCGCCGACCTCTCTCTGAAAATCTACTCGGTCACGCTTGAGTATTTCTCTGAAAAAAGCTTGCTGCTTTCGGCGATGAACCTCGATCCATTGATGAATCGATGCAAGGTCGTCCGTAGGGATGACTTTTGCCAATCCTATGACCCGAGCAACCAGATTCCCCAGGCCGTTCGCCAACTCCCCGTTATAAAGGGCGTCAAATTCGTCCCACGAAAAATTTGAGTCGTCGTAGAAACTGAGCTGGCGGAAAAGAAGATAACGTGTTGCTTCGACACCGTAGCGCTCTTTCAGCGCTGCAGGCGTTACGACGTTGCCCAGCGATTTTGACATCTTTTTGCCGTCAACATTAATAAAGCCGTGAACGAGGAGTTTTTTGGGTAATTCTTCACCAGTGGCAAGCAACAACGCCGGCCAGATAATCGCGTGAAACTTGAGAATGTCCTTGCCGATAATCTGGATATCAGCCGGCCAGTAGTTTTCTTTACTGTTTATCTTCAGAGCTGACAGATAGTTGAAGAGTGCATCGACCCAAACGTACATGGTTTGAGTGTTGTCGTTCGGTACCGGCACGCCCCAACTTAGTTTTTCCCTGGAGCGCGATACGGAAATCTCGTCGTAGGCGCCGCTTTCAAGTACGTTCAGAACTTCTTGTCGCCTCGTAGCTGGTTCGACGCACTCCTCAATAAACTTCTTGATGCCGGACTTAAGATTGTCGCTCAGAATTAAAAACCAGTTCTCCTCTTCGATCTGTTCAAGATCGCGTTCGTGAATAACGCACTTACCGTCCTTGATCTCACTTTCGTTTTTGAAAGCCTCACACCCCGAGCAGTAGAAGCCCTTGTACGGCTTCTTTTGCAGCACACCCGCCTCGACAAGCTTCGTCCATTTTTCCTGCACAAACTGCTGGTGTTCTAGATTAGTTGTTCGAATAAAATAGTCGTACTCAGTTCCAAAATCCTTGAGGGCCTTAAAGTTTTCAGCCACCTGGTCAACGTACGCTTGCGGCTCCTGGCCGGCGGCTGCGGCCGCCTGAGCGACTTTGGTGCCGTGCTCATCAGTACCGGTCACCAAAAACACTTCGTGACCGATCGACTGGTGGTAACGCTTGAGCACATCGGCCGCGAGAAGCTCGTATAAAAAACCGATATGCGGTTCGGCGTTAACGTAAGCGATCGAGGTAGTGATGTATATTGGCTTTTTCACCCTGGTAGTATACCCGATGCGGGGGAAGTTTTTAGGCCGCCCCCGAAGGGGCGGCCTAGATGGAGGTGAATGAGAACTTTTGTTAACTATACTCCTTAGTCCCCATACTTGTCAAGATTATAACCAGTTCGCCTCGCGGTTTATCGTTAGTGAAATGTGTCTTCAGATCGACAACCGTGCCGTTGCGTATCTCTTCGAACTGCTTGGTCAGCTCGCGACCGACAACCAACCTGCGCTCGGCGCCGCCGAGGGTTTCGATCTCGCCAAGTAGCTTAAGAAAGCGTGGCGCTGTTTCGAAAAAGACGGTCGGAACGGTAGCGGTAAGGAGGCTTTTGACAAAGGTTTGGCGACCCTTCTTAGTTGGAACATACCCGGCAAAGAAATATTGATTGGCGTACATACCGGATACCGATAGTAGTGTTGTTACTGCTGATGGGCCGGGTATCGGTACAACTGGCAGACCGGCTGCTCGAGCGGCGGCAACTAGCTTGCCGCCAGGATCGGCCAGACCAGGGGTGCCGGCGTCGCTCACGTAGGCAACCGACTGACCGCTTTTGAGCATGTTGGTAATTGCCCCAATTTTGTAGTCACTGTGATGATGGTAGCTCTCAAGCGGTTTCTGAATATTGTAGTGATCCAGTAAAATCCGCGTCCGACGGGTGTCCTCGCAGTAAATTCTGTCGACGTTTCTGAGCGTTTCCACCGCCCGAAAGGTGATGTCAGCCAAATTGCCGATTGGGGTGGCGACAAGGTAAAGCATTATTGGCGTAAGTATAATGGCCAGCGAGCTCGCTGGCCACAAGGGGGACGGAAGTGCGTCTGATCTTCGCCTACGCCGGCGGTCCGTTCGCTTGGGTGATCCACGTAAGGTAGGCGCCAACCAGGAGCAGGGCGACGCTAAGCACACCGAAAGCGCCGCGGAACAGCTCCCAGCTCCATGTCCGAGTAAAGAGCCAGGCCGTTCCCGTAACGAGGAGGGCTAGCCACAAAAGCGTCAGGCCAACCAGGGCGATCAGATAGCTGAGGCCGAGAAAGTTTTCGAGCCGATCTTTCATTGCAATCCACCGGTACAAAACGGTCTATGAATTGTAGACGCTTACTTTCCCTGGATCAACAGCGATAGGTGCTGCCAATCTGAAAACGAGAGTACTTGCGGGCGAACCATTGGGTCGAGGCCGAGTTCGGCCAAGAGCTTCTCGCTTTGTTCCTTGCTCACTTGGATATCTTTCAGTGAGTTAGCCAGCGTTTGGCGCTTGTGCCTGAATCCCGCCTCAACGGCCGGCCAAAAGATCGACGACATCTCGTTTTGCTTCGGCACAAGACGGATCACTGCCGACTCGACTTTTGGTACTGGGTAAAAAGACACGGCCGGGACGGTTCGGACGATCTCAGCACGGGCAGACGCCTCGGTGAGCAGGGTCAGCATGCCCCGATTGCTGCTACCCGCTGGGGCGGTAATCCGCTCGGCTAATTCTTTCTGAACCAATAGTACGACTGTCGTGGGTGGGTGGGTATGCGTATAGATCTTACGTAAGAGCGGTGAGGTGATCGAGTACGGGATATTGGCGACAATCTTATAGTCGTCCTCGATCGTTACATGCCAGTCGGTTTGGAGCGCATCGCCGGCGATCAGGTCGACGTTCTTCGGTAGTTTCGGGCGAAGATAGCTGGCTAAGTCGTAGTCGGCTTCAATCGAAACGACCCGCTTTATCCGTTTGGCTAGCTCGAAGGTAAGCGCCCCCAAACCGGGACCGATTTCGACAACGGTATCGTTCGCAGTAAGACCGGCAGCTGCCACGATATCGTCGAGTACCTCGCTATCGATCAAAAAATTCTGGCCAAATTGTTTCTTGGCCTTTCGTTGGAGTTCTTGAAGTATCGCGCGGGGATCCATCGCCCGTATTATACCTTGAAACCTTGTCTTAAATGTGGTCTTGGGTTGTGCAGGTGCGCTCAAAGAATACGTCCTACGGTCAGAGTCGATTGTAGCGATCGCGAGAAGATAAATCGAGTCTAAGGACTCGGCCAGCGCGAACGATGACCGTTGGCCCATGCCCATGCCGTCACGTAGATTTGCGCCTTGGCGTCCCAGACGCTTTTACCAGCAAAGCCAGCATTAGTACTGAGCGTATTCCACAGTTCGCCTTTTTGATACTGAAACATTCCCTCGTAGACCTGGCCTTTTGGTCCGTAACCAACCGCATAGGGGTTGCAGCTACTTTCTTTTTGTAGTCGGTAAAACAGCGCGTTGGGGTCGATGCCGTTCTTTTTGCTCGCATCAACAACCCAATCCTTATATTGAACGCACTTGGCCATAACCGGATTTAAACCGCCTTGTTGGATTCGCTGGGTTTGCGGCTGGGTGGTTGTGGCGCTGGAAAGCAGTGTCTTACTGATCAGCTCACCGTCTTCTCGAATAAGGAGGTAGGTTTTTTCTTTCTCACCATTCTTACCCGCCTGAACCACCTTCTGACCACCGACAAACTGACTGTAGTCTTTCTCGATGACTGTTTGAAACACAATCGTTTCTTTTTCAACTACCTGGGTTCGAGCGACGCGAGTAATAACAATGCGAAGATTGGGCGATAGCGACGTTGGTCCGGTTGGTGAGATCCGGTCTTCCGCTCCCAATTCTAATTTTTTCTCGTTTAGCAAACCTTCAACGGTGCTTTGCCAGGTTCGAAGCGTCGTAGTTCTTTTCCCGTCCTGAACCACCACCGGCATCGCCCGGGTAACAGTGATAACCGTCCCAAGACCAAGAGCTGGATCCGGAAAGGCAACAACTTTATCCTCGGGGTAATACGGCCGTCCTGCTTGGGCAAAAGACGCAACCACCGTTCGGGCCGAACTGTCAGCGGTAAATGTTTCTTCTGGATGGTTTGCCTTCGTGTCAGCCGCCACAACGGGCACGGCGGTTGGGGGTGTTGAACGGAAAAATAAACTGCCCAGCGTCAGCAAAAAAACAGTGCTAGTGACGAGTGCCGGAACCGACCTCATGTACGATTTACCGTAGCCGAGTGAGGCGAAAAGTCAATCGTTACTAGAACAATTTATACCGGAAATTGGCCGCAACAAGGAGGAAGAGGGCAATATCAACCGAAGCGAGAATCGCTTGACCATCTGTTAGCGGAGCATTGGAGATGAGCAGGATAGCAGGCAGCAACTGCGGAATCATCAGTGGCATTATTTTAAGAAAACTCGTCAATTGCACCCGTTTTTTGTGGTGGCCGTAAAATGTTTCCCAACCAGAATCTTGTTCTTTTGAGCGAAGATACGCCCCTACCGCCTCCATCGTCATTTGGTTGGCCTGATAATTGAACGTCAGCGTCACGAAAACAAGTGGAGCAAGGAGGACATACCAGTACATCAGTATTACCGGCGTAAAGGCTACCAGAATAAACCCAGCGATCAGAAACGCTGTCGTCAGGTAGCTTGAAACGGTAAGTATCCCGTGCAGCCCGCGCACGCGTTCCAGTATCTCCTGTCGAAGATTTGTCAGCTCGGCTGTTTCGCGATCCATGCCAGTATTAAACCACAAGGGCTAAACCATATCGAGAAGGTTTTGGTCAATTTCGCGAATAAAGCGGCTGGGGATGGTGTTAATCAGCCCGCCGTGCATCAATCGCTGGCGCGCTAGTGTCAGATACAGCCGCTTTCGCGCGCGGGTCATCGCGACGTAGCAGAGTCGACGCTCTTCATCCATCTCCGACTCTTCGTCGAGCGCTCTCATGTGAGGGAAAAGTCCTTCCTCACACCCAGCCAGAAAGACAACGGTGAATTCCAATCCCTTAGACGCGTGCATACTCATCAACGTCACCGCATCAGCCGACGAGTCGTAGTTATCGACATCGCTGACCAGCGTGACGTGCTCAAGAAAATCATCGAGCGATTCGAACTCGCTGGCGAGGTTAACCATTTCTTCAACGTTTTCGACTCTTCCCTCGCCTTCCGGCGTCCCATCATCGACAAAGCCCTTGTACTTACTGAAGTGCAATACTTTGTCGAGGACTTCGACTGGTTTAAGAAGCGGTAGCTGTTCGCGAATTTCTCGCATACTCCGCTGGAACGCTTCAACCTTCTCGCCGCCCTTCTCCAGGGTTTTTGGGCCGATACCGCGTGGCGGTGTGTTAATCGCTCGTTCGAAGGCGTGACGATCGCTCTCGTTGTTGAGGTACCGAAGATAAGCTAAGAGATCCTTCACCTCCTTGCGTTCGTAGAATCGCAGAGCACCGACTAACCGGTACGGAATGCCCTCCGCTAAAAATATTTCTTCGATCACCCGGGACTGACCGTTGGTTCGGTATAAAACCGCGAAATCACCCCAGGAATGGCCGTAGACTTTCAGCCCGCGGATCTCTCGAGCGATAAACTCGGCTTCGCCGTAGCCGTTGTTGGCCTCGTAGACCGAAATCGGCGGCCCCTCCTCGTTATCGGTCCAGAGCTTCTTATCGCTCCGGCGCTTGATCCGTTCCACCACCTGGGCGGCACCGGAAATGATTGTTTTCGTTGAGCGGTAGTTCTGCTCCAGCTTGCAGATCGTTGCCTTTGGGTAATCCCGATTGAAGTTGAGGATGTTGTGGAAGTTAGCGCCGCGCCAGCCATATATCGATTGATAGTCGTCACCCACGACGCACAAGTTTTGGGTCTGGGAGTTAACTAGTAGACCCGTCAAACGATACTGAGCGTGGTTTGTGTCCTGATACTCATCAACCATGACGTAGCGAAACTGCTCCTGATACTTCCGCCTGGTTTCCGGAAACTGCTCCAGCAATTTGACGACCGCCATAATGAGATCGTCAAAATCGAGCGCGCCTAGCTCAACGAGGCGCTTCTGATACCGTCGGTACACCTGGACCACGATTTCTTGAAAATACCCTTGGGCGTATTTGGCGTACTCCTCAGGAGTTAGCAGCTCATTTTTGGCGCTTGAGATCGCTCCGCGTACCGCGTTGGGCGAGAACTGCTTTGGATCGTAGCCAAGATCCTTAATCAATCCGCGAACAAGCGACAGCGAGTCGTCAGAGTCAAAAATCGTAAACGACTTGGGCAGTCCCAACTGTTCGTGCTCGGCCCGCAAAATCCGGACACAGACCGAGTGGAACGTGCCGACCCACGGCAGATAGCGGCGCATAAACAGACCAGGGTTACGCTGCAGATCCTGGACGGGCAAGCCCAAGATCTTGGCGATCCGACCGGCTAACTCTTGCGCAGCTTTGTTCGTAAAGGTAATCGCGAGGATTTGGTTCAAGTCCGCCTTTTTGGTTGCCACAATATGAGCGAGTCGATGAGTTAAGCACTTAGTTTTGCCGCTCCCCGCACCAGCGAGTATCAAAACAGGCCCGTCGGTGGCCAGTACCGCTTCCTTTTGAGCCGGATTCAAACCTTCCAGAACTGTGTCTCTCCCCTCCACGACTGTCATTACTGGGCCTTCGGAGCTGGACGCGGTGCCGCACCGGGCTTAACCCGCCGTTCCACATCATAGAATCGAGACTGCTCGGCCTTGAAGTGCAGCTCGCACTCGCCGATCGGACCGTTTCGATGCTTACGAATGAGAACATCAGTAATGCCTTTTCGCTCCGTTTCCCGATCGTAGTAATCCTCACGATAGAGAAACATAACAACGTCAGCGTCCTGTTCGATCGAACCCGACTCTCGAAGATCGGATAGTTGCGGTAGTTTCTTGTCGCGGTTCTCAACATTCCGTGACAGCTGGGAGAGTGCGATGACCGGCACGTCCAGCTCACGAGCCAAGGCTTTGAGCGAACGGGAGATTTCAGACACTTCCTGGACTCGGTTCGAATCTCGACCGTCACGGCGAGAAGCCTCGAGCAGCTGAAGGTAATCGATAACGATTAGGCCGAGTTTTTGCTCTGCTTTCAGGCGGCGAGCTTTGGTTCGTATCTCGATCGCGGTGAGATTGGGTGAATCGTCGATATAGATCGGTGCCTCAGCCAGCGTTCCCATCGCCATACCGATAGCCGGAAAATCATCTTCGCTAAGGTTGCCGGTTCGCAGCTTCCAACCATCAACCATCGCCTGAGCGCAGATAAGACGGTCAACGATCTGCTCTTTACTTTGCTCAAGACTAAAGAAGCCGACCGGGACTTTGGCCTTGACGGCCGCATTTAAGGCGATGTTTAAAGCAAAGGTTGTTTTACCCATACTCGGCCTGGCAGCCAAGATAATGAGGTCGGACGGCTGAAGCCCAGACAGGAGGTTATCCAACCCTCGAAAACCAGTCGTGACGCCGCGCAGCAAGCCCTTCTCCCGATGAAGCTTGTCGATTCGATCAAAGCTGGCTGCCAAGATGTCGCTAATAACCTGAAAATTATCTTTCAAGAGCTGTCTCGAAACGCCGAATAGTGCGGACTCGGCTTCATCCAAGATCTCTTGAACCTCCTTATCTTCGTCGTACCCAAGCTCAGCGATCTTCTGTCCGGCGTTCAGAACCCGGCGCAGCGTTGCTTTGTGTCTAACGATCTCGGCGTAGTGTAAAACATGTAAAGCTGTCGGGACGGTGTTGACCAGTTCTGCGAGGTACGCAGCGCCGCCGACCGAATCCAGCTCTTTGAGCGATTCGAGCTCGTTGGTCAGCGTCACCAGATCGATCGGGGCCCGCTTCTCAAACAGACGTAAAATCGCTCGGAAAATCTTTTGATGATCCTGTCGGTAGAAGTCATCCGCGATGATAACATCGGCGATTTTGTCCATCGCATCCTTGTTGACAAGAATTGCCCCCAATACCGCGGCTTCTGCTTCGTTATTTTGGGGCGGTAATTTACCGATACTCATGCGCTCTCCTCTACTTCAAATACATCAACAACTGTTCGAACCAAATCATCAGTCGGCGCAACCACCGTAAGCTCGGGACGAATAACGCACTCTAGCCCCAGCCGGCGACCGCCAACCTCGCTGGCAACGTTCTCGATAATCTTCTTATTGCGAATTTCTGTTAACCGGTCAACGTAAAAACGGAATTTGACAGCGATGACGACCTTGTCATCAGTGAGTCCTTCAAGCGCGGCCGAGCGAACTACCATATAGAGCGCGTGGTTGTGGCCCTTAATTCCCTCGAGGAAATGCGGCCAAAAGTCGGCCGCTGTATCGGCTCGCATCGCGACCGGCTTAGCCGGAGCCGGAGCAGAAACGACGGCGTCAACGGTCGGCGGTTCGGCTGAAGGCGCCGCAGGTGGCCGAACGTCGCGTACGATCGGCGCGCTTGGCGGCGGTACTGTTTGACTTCGATTAAGCGCTTGGCCGATAAGATGAGCGCTTAACAGCGCCGTCGGATCGGTCGAGGTGCGCGAACGAGCCAGACTCAGGAGGAGCTGCTCGAGCAGTTGCGCTAATTCTTCCGGCGGGTGGGCAGCTGATCCGTTCAGAAGTGCGTTCTTGCACTCATCGGCGATCGATTTTACCAGCGACGGCAAGTCAAGGCCGTCGGCGATATAGGTACGGAGAACCTCGGCCAGTTCGGTTGCTCCGCCTGTTTGAATCAGCTCCAAAACTCGGCTGACGGTTTCGGTGTGCGGCAGCCCGAGGAGCTCACGGACTTTGGTTGCGTCGAGCAAACCAGTGTGCGTCGCGATGTTGCCGAGCAGGGTCAGCGCGTCACGATATGAACCGTCTGCTCGTTCGGCAACGGCTACGATACCGCTTTCGTTGATCTCAATCTTCTCCTGCGCAGCAGTTTCGCTAAGCAATTTAGTCAGCGCCTCCCCCGAAGCTCGATGAAACGCAAACCGCTGGCAGCGCGAAACGATCGTATCAGGCACCTTGTGGAGCTCGGTCGTAGCTAAGATAAATACTGCGTGAGCCGGCGGCTCTTCGAGGGTTTTGAGCAAGGCATTAAACGCCTCCTTCGTCAGCATATGAACCTCATCGATAACAAAGACCTTGTACTTAGCTTGAACTGGGCTAAAAGCGATTCGGTCACGGAGCTCACGAATCTCGTCGATCCCGCGATTAGATGCCGCGTCAATCTCAAATACATCAACGGCCTTTCCGGCCGCAATCTCCTGACAGATCGAACATTTTCCGCACGGGTCACCGCTCTTGAGGCGCTTCGGGCAGTTGATCGCCCGGGCAAAAAGACGAGCGAGCGTTGTCTTACCGGTTCCGCGCGGTCCCGAAAAAAGGTATGCGTGACCAATCCGATCGGCCTTGAGCGCCGCCTGGAGCGTTGTACTAATATGATCTTGACCTAAAACATCGCTAAACTGTTGCGGCCGATACTGTCGATAAAGCGATGACATGTCGATGCTCATACTGCCACGAACAGCCTAGAAAGTCACGACTCAGCGGGCTGCGTTCGTACCGTGTTCTCAATCGAAGTGTTTTTGATTACAATCCTGGGACTTGCACCTTTTACCAAGGAGCGTCATGAAAACATTCCAACCACCACCCGCAGCGTCAGGGGATCAAGTCCGAGCTACGATCGAGCGGCTTCTGACACAATTTCGGTCCCGTTTCATTCGGATAGCTTGGCATTATACGGGCAACCAAGATGCGGCTGAAGATATGTATGGTGAGACCTGCCTCAAGGTCTTGCGTGCCGCTCAAAGCGGCACGATCCGCCACGACAACGAGCGGCAATTACTTGGATACATCGGCACAACCGTCGTAAGAAGCGCTCTCGATTGGCGAAAGCGCCAAAAGCACGTCCTACCCATCGACGAACAGGGCGATGCCCTTATCTCTCCGAACGAAATCGAGAACGAGGTACTTCAGCGACTGGAGATAGATGATGCGAAACGACTCACGCGACAAATACCGCTGATCAACCGCGATGTGGTCAGTCTGATTATGTTCGAGGGAGGAGAAGTTGAAGCCGTCGCGAGCGAGCTGGGGATCACCCCCAGCGCTGTCAAAAGTCGCTTGGTCCGCGGGCGAGCACAACTTCAAGCGCTGTTGGCCGAATCGGCTGGTAAGTCGTCTGTATGGTCGCCTACCCAAGAGAAGGCTGGTCGCAACGGTTGCGTCCCCCCACCCTGACCGCGGTGCCCTGCCGCGGTCATTTTTTTGTTCATTTTTTCGTTGGCTAGCGGTCTGTTAGGATGGAAAAGGAGGGAACGTGGCAGTCACCAACGATATCGTCAAAAAATTAAGCACAAAAACCGGACAACCCGGCTTTAGAGTACGTGCCTACCTCAAGGGTCTGACCGAGATTATCGGCGAAACACTCGCCGGCGGCGAACCAGTTGAGCTGAAGGGACTCGGTAACTTCAAGCTCACCCGTCTCCCAGAACGTAAGATTACAACGACTTTCGGCGGCAAACGGCAGAATATTACGCTTGCCGCCACCACCACCCCCGATTTTGATCTGACCGAAGATCTGACCGATCAAGTCACCGCTTCGAGCAACGCCGGCAAAACAACTGAACCAGTCGATGAGCAATTCCGCGTCACCGATCTTCATAACCGCGAATCCAACATCCAATTTATCGAATTGGTTGATAAGACGATCCCCAAAGACATCCTCGCCCTCGTGCCCGAACCGATCGCTCGCAAATACCAGGCAGTGCCGTTCGCCCTGAAAGATAAAACGCTCTTTATCGGTATGACAGACCCGGAGAACGAAGAAGCCTTTAACGCGATTCGCAAAGCCTCGGGCAAGATCGTGAAATCGTTTATCTCAACCGCCGAGGACGTCAATCACATCCTCGATCAGTACTCCGGCATGCAATCCGAGCTCGGCGAACTGGTTGAGGTTTCGGAGGAGGACGAAGAGAAGGCAGCTAAAGAGGCCGAGAGAGTCAGTCAAGACGAGATTACCGAGACCTCACCCGCCGCCAAGATTGTGACGACGCTCCTTAAGCGATCGGTTCGAGAGAAAGCCTCAGATATACATATCGAGCCCTCAGAAGAAGACGTGACCGTCCGTTTTCGCATCGACGGCGTTTTACGCAAAGTTCTGACGCTTCCGAAAGACGTCCAAGCGGCCATCACGAGCCGCGTTAAGATTCTCGCCAACCTCAAGATCGACGAAACTCGCCTACCGCAAGACGGGCGGATTCAGATCCTGCTTGACGGCGCCAAGATCGATTTTCGTATCTCGACGCTTCCCACAGTTAACGGCGAAAAAGTTGTCGCTCGTGTCCTGGATCACTCGGGCGGGGTCTTAAACCTCAACGATCTTGGCGTTCGCGGACGGGCTTTAAAGGTTCTTGAAGACAACCTCACCAAAGCGCACGGCATGACGCTCATCACTGGTCCGACTGGTTCCGGTAAATCAACAACGCTCTACGCGATGATTCATCGGATCAAGGACGAGGCGATCAACATTATTACGATGGAAGATCCAGTTGAGTACCGGATGCCCGGTGTTAACCAGAGCCAAGTCAACTCCAAGATCAACTTTACCTTTGCCAGCGGTTTGCGCTCAATCTTGCGACAAGACCCAGATGTCGTGATGGTTGGTGAAATTCGAGACAAAGAAACCGCCGATATCGCTATCAACGCCGCCCTCACTGGACACGTCGTTCTGTCAAGTTTGCACACCAACGACTCTGCCGGAGCTCTTCCTCGCTTGCTCGACATGGGTATCGAGCCGTTTCTAATTACATCAAGTACCAACGCTATCGTCGCCCAACGATTGTGCCGCAAAATCTGTGAGAAGTGCAAACAGGAAGTCGACCCGAAACCTGAACACCTAACCGTCATCAAGGCAGAGATCGACACCCTACCCGAGCCCGAAAAAAGCGAAGCAAACGCCAAGAGAAAACTCTTTATCGGGAGTGGGTGTGCGGCGTGTGGTAATTCTGGCTACAAAGGCCGAATCGGAATCTTTGAAGTGCTCGCGGTAACCGAACCAGTTAGACAACTCACAATTAAACGCGCGTCCAGCTCGGAGCTCATGATTCAGGCCAGAAAGGACGGACTAATTACCCTCAAGCAAGACGGTATTCTGAAGGCGCTCGACGGCTTAACCACGATTGAAGAAGTCTGGCGCGTCACCAAAGACTGATGCCAACGTTTACCTATACCGCCAAAGACGCGGCAGGCAAAAAACAGACCGGTCAGATTGAAGCAGATAACGTCTCGTCGGCTGGCCGGATTTTACGCGAACGTCGACTTGTTCCGATTAGAATCGTCGCCGGCAGCGGAGGATTCACACTATTTAAACGGACCAAAGTGCCGCTCAAGGAGCGGATTATCTTCACCCGCCAACTCGCCGTCATGATCAAGGCTGGCCTGCCGGCCGTCAAAGCGCTCGAAGCGCTGCACCACCAAACCAACAATAAACATTTTCAGAAAATTATCTTGGAGCTCATCGCTCAGGTTAAGGGCGGCCAGCCGCTTTCGACAACGATGATGAAGTACCCGAAGGTTTTTCCGGAGGTCTACACCGCCGTTATCCGAGCCGGCGAACAGACCGGCCAGCTCGCCGACGTTCTCTTCAACCTTGCGGACCAACAGGAGAAACAAGCCGATCTCATCTCCAAGGTCCGAGGCGCGATGATGTATCCCGCTATTATCTTTATCGCGTTAATCGGCGTCGCGTTCTTAATCGTTTTCTTTGTTCTGCCCAGCCTCAAAACCGTCTTCGCTGATTTTGGCGCCGAACTGCCAACCACGACCAAACTGCTCTTCACCACTAGCGAAATTTTACGAAATTACTTCTATATCGTCGCCCCGATTTTTATCGGCCTCCTCTATCTTCTTAAGCTTTGGTTCGGCCGCCCGCGCGGACGGCTTGTCTACGACAAGCTCAAAATCAAACTCCCAGTCTTCGGCATGTTGACGACTAAGGTTTATATGTCAACGTTCTCCCGAACCATGAGCATGCTCATTAAAGCCAGCCTACCGATCATCGAAGCGATTCGGATCGTTCAAAAAACCATCGATAACAAACATTACGAAGCCGCGTTTAATCGCATCGTCAAAGAAGTCGAAAGCGGTAAACCGCTTTCGGCGGCGATGGCTAAAGAACCGTTGTTTCCGCCGATGGTCAGCCAGTTAACCACCCTTGGCGAGGAGTCCGGCAATATCGAATCGGTTCTCCAAGAAATAACCCGCTTCTACGACAGCGAGGTTGAAAACCTTACCAAAAACCTCGCTTCCCTGATCGAGCCGATTATGTTGCTGGTGATGGGTATCGGGGTGGCGTTTATCGTCGCATCCGTTCTCGGACCGATCTACAAGCTGGTAAGCGACTTTCAATGAGCAAGCGTCGCGGCATGACCGTCATGGAAACGCTCGTTGCTGCTACCGTCTTTGCCTTAGCCATCCTCACCGTGCTCGGGATGTTCTCGCTTTCGTTTCGCTACACCCAACACTCGCGTAATATCACGGCGGCGGCTCAATTGGCTCAGGAAACGGTCGATGCGATTCGACTAGCCGGCTTCGATAACGCAACGCTCAACGCCAACCCGCCGGCCGTAGCAACTTCTAAGCTGCCCGGCGGCTATACCAAAACGTACGTTACCCACTACAACGGCAACGATAAAATCAAGCAGATTACGATCAGAGTCTATTGGCAGAATCGACCAGAGTCAGAGGCAATTACTCTTGTCACCCTGCTCGGTCAAGGGGGCATCGCTGGGTAAGAAAATGGTATTCACTCATCAGAGCTCGGCTCGCTACTCTCATCGTAAGGCAGGATTCACCGTCCTGGAGTCGCTGGTAGCCATCGCCATCTCTATCAGCGTTGGTCTGGTAATTAGCCAGTCGCTGGCTGACGGCTGGAAGGCCCAAGTCGCCCATGAGGCATACGGTGAGTTGCAGCGAGCCGCTCGCTTCAGTCTCGACGAGATGACGAAGCAGATTTGGGGTGCGTCATCAGTTATCAGCGCCACAACGATCAACTCAACGACGTACACTTCGGATAGCGATACTCTCGTGCTCCGGCTCCCGCCGATCGACAGCGGCGGTACCATCGTGACCGGCGACGACTACATCGTTTTTGAGAAAGACAATGCAGCGCTCCTGCGATTAATGAGCGCTCACGGAACCAGCGTCCGTGCCAATTACTATTCACCGCTGACCGTCCACAGCGAGGTCGGTGCGCTCGCTATCCAGTATTACAACGCTGCCGGCGCTGAGCTGCTGCCCGGGACTCACAACCTCACGGCTGCGAGACGAATAAAGCTGACGCTGACCTCTCGCCGGATCGTCAACGACCGAACAATTACCCGTTCGTTCGATACAACGGTTATACTACGAAATAAGGCAGTATGAAGGAACAATCGTCTGGTCACATTCTCGCGTTTGCCCTGGTGGTGCTTGGCATTCTCTTCACCCTCACAACCGTGTCGCTCCAGCTCGTTCACCGCGAGGGTGCCTCGACCAATCGATCGTATCTCGCCTATCAATCGCTGAATCTTGCTGAAGCCGGCGCCGAACACGCCATCCGCCAACTCAATACCAACGGCAACTACGCTGGCGAGACGAATACGCCCCTCGGCAACGGCACCTTTACGGTGACAGTCAGCGGGACGGGCAGTACTCGGACGATCGAGTCAACCGGTTACGTCCCCAACAATACTACTCCTCGTTCGACGCGAACAATTCGAGTCGAGGCGAGTCTTGATTCAGATAACGTCGAATTCTTTTACGGCATTCAAGTCGACGGCGGTGGCCTCTCTATGACCAACAGCTCCCAGGTCAACGGTAACGTCTTCAGTAACGGCAACATCATCGGCAGCAACGGCGCCACGATCACCGGTGACGCCACCGTTGCCGGCGGCCTGTCCGATACCCCAAGCGTGGCCGCGACGCTTGAAGACAACGATCAGTTCTTCGCCACCGCCTCAACTAATCGCGATATCGCTCAGTCGTTTACCGCTACTAGCTCGGCTGCCCTCACAAAAGCGTCGGTTCTACTTGGAAAAGTCGGCAATCCGACTTCCAATCTCACCGTCCGGATCGCCACCGACGTCAGCAACCGCCCCAATACCAGTAGCCTCGCCACAGCGGTCATCGCCCACGCGTCGGTCGGACTGACGCCGTCTTGGATCGACGTCACGTTTTCATCGCCACCGAACCTCAGCAACAACACCAAGTATTGGATCGTGCTTGATTACAACTCCAACTCGGCAACCAATTACTGGAACTGGCGCAAAGATTCGACCGATTCGTACGCCAACAATACCGGCAAATACACCAGCAACTGCTGTTCCGGTAGCCCCACCTGGACCAACGCCGGCGGCGATCTGGCCTTTCAGGTCTGGCTCGGCGGTACCATCACTCGGATCGAAGGGATGACGGTCGGCGGCATTGCCCGAGCCAATCAGATCATCAACACGAGCGCTGGCGGATCCAACTGCCCCAACGCCTCCTGCATTATCAGTAACCCGCCGCCGGAGGCGATGCCGATTTCTGACGGAGTCATAACCGACTGGAAAAACGACGCTGTTGCCGGCGGCACCCATAGCGGCGACTATAACCTCAGCGGTTCAACTCAAGCCAGTCTCGGCCCAAGGAAAATCGAGGGCAACCTCAACCTCAGTAATACCTCGATTCTGACGATCACGGGGACGCTCTGGGTAACCGGCAATATCAATATCTCCAACTCGTCAACGATGCGTCTCGACCCCGGCTACGGCACCAATTCTGGTGTGGTACTGAGCGACGGAACGATCACCGTCTCTAACTCGGCTATCTTCCAAGGCGCCGGGACTGGTAGTTATATACTGCTACTTACTGCACGTGACGCCAAAAGCCAAACATCAATTTTCGTTTCCAACGCATCCACCGGAGTGATTTATTACGCCGGTAAGTCGTGGATCCAGTTTTCCAACTCGGCCACCGCCAAAGAAGCCACCGCCTGGGGTATCACACTATCCAACTCTTCAAGCGTTACCTACGAGTCCGGACTCGCCAATATGAATTTCACCAGCGGGCCCGGCGCCGGGTGGCAGTTCAAGAAAGGTACCTGGCGCGAGATTAGCAACTAGCTGACCTTTTGAGCCAAATTGCGGTATCCTGGATACGGAGGGAATGTGAGCACGACAATCGGTATTGATATCGGCTACGAGACCGTCAAGGTCATCGGCCTCACTAAGCAAGGCAAGCACTGGCGGCTTAAGGGGATGAATATCGCCCCAATTCCTGTTAGCTCATGGCAGACCGACGCCTTAACCAACAGCGAAGAGATCGCGAAGATCATCACCGACACCTTGAGGCTGGCGAAACCGGCGCCGATCACCGGACGTAAGGCAATGATCGCACTGCCAGAATCAGTCATATTTTCAGGAACGTTTTCCATGCCGCTCTTAAGCGAAAGCGAGCTTGCTGAGGCGATCCCCTTTGAGTTGGCTGAGAAACTCTCGATTAACCTTGAGGACTTCTACTTTGATTACGAGGTCGTAACGACCAAATGCAAGCCGCTCGACGCCAAAGCGATCGATCAAGCCGCCGCTAAAACCAACTCAAAACCTGGCAAGACAACTGATAAAGAAGCAACCAACGTGAACGAATCGGAATCAGTTGATGGACTAACCGTTTTTGCCGTCGCGGCTAAAAAGTCGTTGATCGAATCAGTGATCGCGACGGTCGAACACACCGGACTCGAGCTAGACGGTATCGATATCAAACCAGGAGCGATCGCCCGGGCGGTCATCGGCAAGAACGACGACAAAGCTCGTGCCATTCTTGATCTTGGTGCCGGCAGCACCGGCGCATCAATCGTTGAGGGCCAGAGTATTCGTGTCACATCCACGGTACCGTGGGGGGTCAAGGCGTTGCTCGACACCCAGCCAAGTCCAGGCGAGCTCCAAAAAGAGTTTAGCCCGGTTTTCGATGAACTCGTCCATATCACCAAATTCTTTGAGAACCGAGTCTGTCCCGGCGTGAGGATAGAGGAGGTTATCCTCTCCGGCTCAGGCACTAACATCGCTGGTATTGTTGAAGTCTTTCAACAACAGACAGGGCTCGCCAGCCGGATCGGTAGCCCGTTTGGCTTGATTGATACCCATCATTACCCGATCTCAACCCGATTCTCTCATACCTTCGCCGACGCTGTTGGCCTAGCGATGAGGACATCGTAATGCTCAGCCTGCTTCCACCAGAGCTAAAGGAAGCCCGGCGTACTCGCAGCGCCCTTATCAACGTGGCGGTTATCTACCTCATTGTTATCGCTTTAGTTGGTCTCGCGATAGCCGGACTGATGACTTGGGGATTTATGCAACAGAGCGACATCAGCGACCGGCGATCACAGATTGAGCAGTTGACCTCGCAACGGCGCGCCAAAAACGAGATCGTCACGAAAGCAAGTTTTGTCGAAGATCGTCTTCGAGCTGCAACAACTGCCCAAGAAAAGTATCGGTGGGAAGCGATTTTAAATGAAATCGCCAGCGCTACCCCGACCGACACAGTTCTGACCAGTACCCGGGTCGCAACAACAGCCCAAGGAGCATCGATCGATATCGCGATCAGCGGCTCAACATTCGACCGGCGCTCGATCGTCCTCTACCGTGATAAGCTCGAAGCCTCTGACGCAATCACCAAGGCCACCATCCTCTCGCTTTCAGAATCAATCGTCGATAATCGAAAGGTCTTTAGCTTCTCGCTCAGCGCTACCTACACACCAGTTAAGGGGGAAGAATGAGAGGACTCAGTCGTAACTTGACATTCTGGATATTGACGCTCGTCTTTCTCGGTTTGGTTGGTGGGATCGGTTGGCTTGTCATCCCCGCTCAGCTCCGCTCCGTCAGCGCCAGTCGCGCCGAACTCATCCAGCTCGCTGCCCAAGTGAGCGAAAACGAGCAGTTCCTCGCCACGCTCGGCTCGATCGAAAAAGAGCCAGAGACGCTCGACGAGTTGTATCAAAAAGCGACGCTCTCGCTTCCGATGTCGCCTCAGCCAGAGATCTTAATTCTGCAGCTCGACGGCCTCCTCGCCTCGCTCTCTCTCAGTACCGCGACCATTGAAGTGCCGCTTTCGGCGCCGGTCAGCGAAGAGGGAACCGGTCAGACCGCTATCACCAAATTCACCATCAGCGGATCGATGAGCTTCGATCAGGTCAAACAACTGATCGTCCAACTCCGAACGCTCAGCCGATGGAATCAACTGACAGCGATTGATATCACTACCGAGGGGGAGAAAACGACGGCAACGATCACTGGTCAAGCCTCATCAAGAGTGAGTTCTCCTAAAACCTTTACTGGTAAACAGACCTTCCTCGCCGATGCCGAGGCGTTGTTTAACAGATTTACTCCGTACACAACTGTGCCAAACATCGAGACCGAAGGCAATTTCGGCAAGTCAAACCCCTTTGATTAGTCGATCTTTACTTCGAGTACTTCAGCCCCAAGTGTCTGCAGCTTGGCAGTGAGATGTTCGTACCCACGCGAGAGGACGTTAAAGTTCTCAATACGACTCTCTCCTTCGGCGATGAGAGCAGCGATGACGTAGGAAAACCCGGCGCGGAGATCGGGAACGCTGATCGTTGCGCCCCTAAGCGCAGTCGGTCCGGTCACGCGAGCGCTTTGGCGATAGTTACGCCGACCAAATTTAGACCGTATCTCCTCGATCGGTTCGTTAATGACCGCTATCTGCGCGCCCATAGTGTTTAACGCGTCAGTGTAGCCAAACCGGCTTTCGTAGACCGTCTCGCGGATCAACGAACTTCCGTGCGCTTGAGTGAGCGCGACAACAAACGGCTGCTGCCAGTCAGTCATGAAGCCAGGGTGGATATCGGTTTCGATGGTGATCGGTTCCAGCCTCTCCCGCTGCCGGAAAAACGTAATGCCGTCTCGGGTGACTTGAAAACCGCCGCCAACCTGGCGGAACTTATTCAGAAACGTTAACATGTCCTGCTGTGCGGCGTTACGAACAAAGATCTTTCCGTTAGTACCGAGCGCGGCGCACGCCCACGATGCCGTTTCGATCCGATCGACAATCGCCGTATGGATCGTCCCGCCGAGGCGCTTTACTCCTTCGATCGTAATCACTCGATCGGTATCTACCGAAATAATCGCTCCCATCTTCTGAAGAAAACAGATAAGATCCATTATCTCCGGTTCAACAGCGGCGTTGTGCAGTTCGGTCACCCCATCGGCTAATACGCTCGCTAACAGAACCTGTTCGGTCGCTCCGACGCTTGGATATTCAAGCGTTACCGCCGCACCCTTGAGCCTCTTCGCACGAAAGAACGCCCGATCGTTTTTCTCCTCGTAGCGTGCGCCCAATTCCGAGAGTGCCTGAATATGAAAGTTGACTGGACGCGGTCCGATATCGCAGCCGCCGACTTTCGCGACGAGTGCCTCGCCGAAACGCGTTAGCAGCGGTCCGCACATCAGGATTGGAATCCGACTTCTGCCCGTCACTCCGCCCAAGTCACTGTCGGCCAATTGACGCATTTTCTGAGCGGTGATCTGGAGAGTACCCGGACGTAATTCTTGAACATCGACTCCTATACGTTTAAACAACGTCATCATGATTTCGACATCCTCGATCTTCGGCACTTCACGAATGATGCACGGCTCGTCGGTCAAAAGCGCGGCCACCATTAACTTTGGTACAGAATTTTTCGCCCCACGCAGGGCGATCTCCCCGACTAACGGCCGGCCGCCTCGGAGACGAATATAGCCGTTCATATGCGGATATCGTATCACAAAGACAAGCTAGGCAGCGGCAGCTGACGGCGGATTGGCCGTCGTACCCTCGGAAGGTTTCGGACCTCTCTCGAGGAGATCTTTGACTTTTTGGATGACCTCACCGGGCATCGTCTCAGATTTGACGATATAGTCATCAGCACCGCGAGTAATACTCTCCATTTTTTCCCGATCCTGGATCAAGGCCGTCAGAACAATGACCGGAATCGCTTTTGTCTCTTCTTGTTCGCGCAGCTTCTTTAAGACATCGAGCCCGTTGATCTTGGGCATCATGATATCGAGAAGAATAATATTGGGGTGCATCTCGGCGGCCTTAGAGAGCGCCTCTTCTCCGTCCCTGGCCATCTCGACCACAAATCCCTCCGCCTTGAGCCGCTCCGAATACATCTCGCGCAGCGTCAGGTCATCGTCAACTAACAAGATACTCTTAAATGATTCAGACATTATGGGTTAACCGTAACAAAACAGCACAAAAATACAAGAAAGCTTCGAGGTTAGCTTGTTTGGCCGACTAAGTAGCTCAATGCGCTCTGAATGTCATCAGCGTTTAACGCTTCGCGTCACTGCTTGTGGACGTAAAGCAGATCACCATTCCAGGCTTCATCTAGTCCAGCATAAACGCTGCGGATGAACTAGCCCAAATGAAGCGTCGCCTCCGAGACTATCTCTTTAGTGATCCGGGATAGAGCCTGCCACTGCTCTTCTAGGAAACGCTCCTCATCCTTCTCATTGTCGCTTGAGAAGATCCCCCCCAAACATCTTTGGGCCGTAGTTTTCTCACGAACACGCTTCCGTTTTTCGTTCAGAATGCCACTGGCGGCCAATACTGCTGTAACAGGATAGCCATAAAGAACACCAGCTTCCAAAACACTAAGGGTATGGCGATTCAGAGTAATGTACTCGATCACCGCTGCGTTGGCTCCGACCTCTATCCAATCGACTCTTGTGCCATCCTTCTTCGTATAACACTCATCGATCCAGGCCAGACCCAGATCATCCAGAAGATCTGTCACGCTAATGTTGTGGCTGCTTCCGTCTTTGCGAATACTCACTTCAGTCAGCCAACGCTTGCCTGCCAGTATGGCTAGAAGACGGACTTTTTCGATACTATTCAGACAATCAGCTGCCTCGAGAAGTCGAATTTTTTCTTTCGTGAGTAACGGAACTGTCTTTCTGCTGGATAGTGTCATAAAACGCCGATCATTGATTGGCAACATATCGTGATGGTATAGTGGCCGCGGCGGTACGACAATACCGTTAATCCATCTGGAGGCAACCGATTGGCAGAAGCAGGAACCTGCGAGTGTGATTGCGTTCGCTGCGATCTGGGCTACCATGATTGCGGCAGCGACGAGTGTCTGCTTGACGAAGACTCTGAAGAAGAGGACTGACCCACGGCCCCGATAGGCATCGGGGCCGTACTTAAATACCTATGTTAAACGACAAGTTTCTGCTGCCGCCATGGTCGATAACGGCACTAGGGCTAAGTCTAATTTTTCTTAGCCGATTCTTTGATCGCCGTCGGTATTTCCAGCGGGTTGCGCCGCTCAATCTGCGGCGCCGACAACGGCCCTTCCAGGATCGCCCCTTCGATCTTCTCTGGCGGTTCGGTCAGGAGCGGCAGCTCAAAGATAAAGTCAGATCCCTTATCCTCTTCGGACTCAACCCAAATCCGACCCTTATGGAGTTCGACAAAGTTTTTGCTGATGTAGAGGCCTAAGCCCGTTCCTTTTTGCTCGTCAATCTCTCGCTTAACTTGAGAGAACTTTTGGAAGAGTTTCTTCTGGCCCTCGGCCGAGATACCTCGACCGGTGTCGATTACTTCAAATTTGATACGGCCGGCATCCTCGCTGATACGCATTCGGATACCGCCTTTTTCTGTGTACTTGATGGCGTTACCAACCAGGTTAACAATCACCTCGCGGATCCGATCGGGATCGCACCAGGTCTGCGGTACTCTCTTACGATCGCCTTCCAGTTTCAGAGTCAGCTTCTTGGCGTCAACTTTTACTTGAAGCTCGTGCATAACGCTCTCTGCCAAATCGTACAGGTTAGTCTTGGCAAACTTCATCTTGATTCGGCCTTGTTCGATGCGAGAAACATTGAGCAAGTCCAAAATCAGCTCCGCCAATCGTTTACTCGAGTCGTAGGCGCGGGTTAGATACACTCGGGCCTTGTCGTCGACCTTGCCCATGTTCTCATCGAGAATCATCGACAGATAGCCTTCGACAGCTGCCAACGGTGTATTGAGTTCGTGGGAAGCGATCGAGATAAATTCGTCTTTCAGCTTATCCAGATCAGCCAGGTACTCGTTGGCATCTTTAAGCTGCTGGAAGGCGTAGGCGCGCTGAATGGCCAAGCTGGTTTCGTCCGAAATCGCCACAGCCATATCAAGATCTTTTTCGAGCAGCTCACTCTTGGGAACGCGATAGGAGAACAGCATCACACCGAGCGGTTCTTTGCCGGCAAACAACGGAACGGCCAGAGTATACTTAATTCCGACTAACGTCTGGATCGTCGCCGCCACCGGCTTGGTGATTGGGGGGCAGATGAAGTCACTGAGTTTCGTCGACTCCTTAATCTGCTTGCTAATAAGCGTGTCGTGTAAAAGGTTGAAGCCGGGTTTGATAGGATAGCTGTATTTCTCTAGATCGTCGCCGACGAGGCTTGTGACCTTCTTGGTAAACTCGTTCGTCGAGATCGCGTAGGCAGCCATATGGCCACCATGGACAAGATTAAGAAGCGCGCCGGTACAGTTATCAAACTGTTTCGGAATCTCGTCCAGAATCGCTTGGATCATCGGCTTCATCTCGATCTGGTTGAGAACCATTTTGGAAACTTTCTGCAGAGCGGCCAGGTTCTTGTTGCGTTGCTCGAGCTCCTTCAATGTTTCTATACGCTCCTTCGCCAATCGCTCCACCTCTTCCCGGCGAGATATTTCTTTATTGATGTTCTTAACAAGGGAGTAGCTTCCGATCGCTACGATAAGCTCAACTCCAATCTTAAGCACCATCTCGCTGGTGCTGTTTGAAACAAAGATTTGAGCAATCAATGCGATGTTGATTGCGAATGCGAGGAGGCCAGCCCCTAAGGTTCTAAGCTCAAATAGATCGTGTGCAATCATGGCATAGAAGATCGCCCCAACTAAAAAAACTGTTCCGTAAGGAGTGTAGGTAAGGAAAACAGTTGAATCGTAGAGAAGGGGCAAAATTAGATTCATGACTAACCCTGCCACGAACGTTAGGCCAACACCAAAAAGTATCAGATCGACCTGCTTTCTCTCCCCCTGTGACAGTACTTTCCGCTTTAAAGTTAAGTGAGAAAGCGCACCAACCATAACGGGTATAAAGTATGCGAGGAAAATCCAGAACCCTTTGCCAGTTTCAATTGTTGTGCCCGTTGGCGTTTCTAGGTATCTCTTGACTATGAGATCAGTACTCACTACCGCTGCAAGTACGAGTATGGTGGCCAGGCAAAAGACCCATTTAATCACCTTAGGCGGGCCACTTGACTGTTTCGGGAACGATAGTACAAACAGTGTTAGGAAAAAGGCGGCAGTAACAACTGAAGCAAAAGTAAGTTTGTTGACTAGCAGAGTGAAAGCGTGAATAGAATTTGCGCCGTAGTTCGTCACCATCCATAAGACGATCGACAACGTTGTCAAAAAGAAGTAGAGATTATGAGCGCTACTACCCCTATTACTTACAGCAGTTATTCCCAATGTCAGCACAAGGGCGCTCGAAAGCACTAAGACAACTAAATCAACTCCCATTTAGATAAATACTAACAGAGTCGCTTAGCGGCGTCCGATCACCATGTATTCTTGACCCGCTAGCACGTCGTTAACCGTGACGGAGTAGCCAAGTTTTTGTAGTAAGTCCTGTACGGTTCCTTCGGAGAAATATACGTACTGGTCACTGGAGAAAAGGGTCTCGATAAGTAGATTAACCACTAGCAGCAACAGTAACGGGATGGCTAAAACTATTATCTGAATGGCCAAGATAAATATCCCGAAAGGTCTAGCCATTGTCATTCGGACATGCTCACTCGCTATCATCCTGATAGAAAAACTGCTTCGCGGAGAAACAATGAATATTGACCCACTTTCCTTAAGAGTTTTTGACATTTGCCTAAGAAATCTTTCCAGATCAGTTACCGTAAAAATTACGTTAACGCATACAATAGCATCTACACGAACCACCCCTGCCGGCAGCTCACAATTTACGTTCCAGAGAATTGTCTCAACTTTCGATCTGTTGGGATTCTTAAGCCTAAGAATCGCTAGCATGCTCCTAGAGAAATCCGTGGCAATAAACTTAACGCTTCTATTCCTACCTAGAAACTCAAGATTCCCCGTTCCCGCCCCTACATCTAGAACTAACGACGAACCCTCGCCATCTATCTTCTCCAATATGGTCTTGAACATTGCTCGGTGCGGTGCCGAAAACAATATTACGTCGTAACAAAAGGAGTAAATTGACCAGAGGAACTTCTTAAAAAACATCTTGATGCTTTTGCCCTTCCTTCTTGTATATACGTACTAAGACAAGAATTAGCAGTAGGAACAGGAGGCCTTTAACCAAGAACGGAACTCTCTGCACAACTGTAACGGCATAAATATATGGTGCTGCAAGAATTGCAATCTCTAGCGCGATCAGGCTACGTAGCCTTGCCTTTGACGAATGCGGATCCTTAGCGCTTCTCTGAAGAGCAACCTCTCTCCCTATCATGAAGACAACTACCCATGCTGGCACAAATGTGATGAGGTAAATGACTCCGAATCCCTTAGCGGTGGTGATGTTTTCAGAGACTAGGCTATTGATTCCCTCCATCCATCTATCTTTCCAGCCTCGTCGGATAGGTAATCGCGCCCATATAATCCTTCCCCTCGCCAACAACCTCGAACATATACCCTCGCTTGTGAAGACTCTTAAGAAGCCACTCCTCAACGACTGCGTAGATATTCTTCACTTGATGTTCTTCAACAACCTTCAATATCTCTTCGGCTAAAAGCCGGAAAATCTCCCGACGCGTCTCGGTTTTACGGCGGTAAAGCTTAGAAATCATAAAACGCGATACCTCACAGGAAGCGTCAATATCCTCTTCCGGCGGAATCTCAAAGTGCTCAAAGATCGGCAGGGTCCCATTGCGCGGCAAAATCACTCGAGCGTATCCAGCCAAACGACGGCCAATTAGTACAGCAATATGGATCGAGCTGCCGTCGTACTCATCGGTCTCAAGTTTCTTCGGGTATTTGTCCTTCTCGAGAAATCCCATTTCCTCGCAGTACACTCGATAGCGCATCTGCGCGACTTTATGGAAAATATCATCACTGACTAAAATGCGCTCGACTCGCGGACGAGCCTTAAGAAATAACATTGACCTTAGACTATCTCACCCCTTCTTTGACGTAAAGAAACAGTTGACACCCTACTCACTGGGTATTAATATTCCAGGTATGGAATTCACACCCATCGCAAACGCGTGGTGGCGCAATCCAAGTCCCAGCAGGTGACCTAGGTTTGTCGTGAATTTCACAGACGTCCGGTCACCGGACGTTTTTTCGTACCCTACATCGGTGATGACATGAACAGTACAGACATCAATCTTCGTCGTTACGTCGCGTCAGATATTACTGGTCACTGCCGAGAAACTCTTCTCGACGGTGGCTTCGATCTGGTGCGCCAAGTCTTTCAAGGAGTCGATCGTCAGGAGACTGCCGATCACATGTTCGGCCTTCCGGAAACCGACCAAGAGCTGGTCGTAGCCTTCGATGACAACGAGAAAATCATAGGATTTGCCGGCATTCGCCAGCTAATCCTTGAGAGGATCAAGATCACATATCGGGTTGGGACAATCGTTGACCCGAACCATCAGGGAAAAGGCCTATACAAACGGCTTATCCGCGAGTGCCTGCACGCAGACTCAGAGGCGATGGTCGTAAGGACACAAAATCCTCGCGTCTATCAAGGCATCAGGTCCACCGGAATCTTTGACCGAATCTACCCCGGAGTCGATGGCAAGGAAGTACCGACGGAGATCTTCGAGACAGCCTCGGAGGTCCTTGAGCTAATTGGCGGGAAGCCAATCAGTGATCCCCCGATGCTGATTGTCCGGGGGGCATATGGGAATGGCCTCTATGGAGACTCAATCTCGTGCCGAAGCGATGATGTCAATCAGCTCTTTCGCCAGCTCGGCAAAGGGGACGGATATGTCATCATTGGAATGCGATCCTAACTGGCTGGTCAGGCACTCCCCGACCAGCCATACCCAAAATGCAAAACAATATACATACATTCCGCTCTGACATACCAGGACCATCAGTCGCTGTGTTTTGCGGTGTTCATGGAAATGAAAAAGCGGGAATTATTGCGGTCCGGAAATATATCGAAGATTTTATGCCGAAGAGAGGGACGGTGCATTTCGTATTTGCCAATCCGAAAGCGATTGAATTAGGGGTACGTTTTATAGAAAAAAACTTAAACAGATGCTTCACCCCTCAACTGGCTCCCAAAGCAAGCTATGAAGAACAGTTGGCCGAGGGGTTGAAGTTAATCCTAGATGATTGTGACGCACTACTGGACCTGCATGGGTATAACGGCGAGGAAGACCGACCGTTTGCTATATGCGAAAGTAATTCACTCGATGTCGTAAAAGAATTGGGCACAGGTACAATCATAACCAACCTTTCCGAGGTCTCAACCGGTTCGACAGATGTATACATGTATCAGAATGGCAAGATAGGTATTTGTCTCGAATGTGGCTCTAATCATTTACCCGAAAAGTACGTCCCATTTGCTATGGAAGCCATTACTAGTTTTCTCGCCTATTTTGGAATAGCAGAAAAAGCAACCACTTCGCCACCACTACCACAGTTGCGCCTTAAAGCCATTATGGTTGCCAAAAAGGAAACAAATAATTTTCATTTCGACAAGAAGTATATGAATTTCGACAAGCTCGATCCCGGAACAGTTTTCGCCAAGGACGGGAGAAAGGAATATATCGCCCCCGCCAACTCATGTATCATCTTCCCTAGACCAGAACAGATCATAGGACACGAAGCCTTCATACTCGCAGAAGAATCAGGGCTAAGTCCTTGATCTTTGAGCTAACGACCGCATCGACACTGGATGAGTACCCAATCAATTCCGAGCCCAAAGAGACGGCAGCAGGGTATCGGTTAAAAATGCCCCGCCGCTTTTTTATCGGGAACTAGGGGGTCATGATAGGATGTCTTTAGTCGACTTTTTTGCTTAAATCGCTCCAGAGCAAGTTCGACCAATTCGTCAATAAGCTCTCTGTAATTGAGGCCACTTTCCTGCCAAAGTTTGGGATACATACTAACTGCGGTAAACCCGGGCAGGGTGTTTATTTCGTTAACGTAGAGATCCCCCTGGCCACTCAGGAAAAAATCAACCCGTGCTAGGCCGGCGCAGTCAAGAATCTGATAGCTTTGAACAGCTAAAGCCTGAACTTTTTCCACCTGTTCTTCACTTAGATCGGGATCAACAATAAGGTCGGTGCCGTTAGCGTCAAGGTATTTGGAGGCATAGGAATAAAAGTCAGCGTGAGGGACAACTTCTCCAGGAATCGAGGCGCGAGGATTCTCGTTGCCCAGAACCGCACACTCGATTTCTCGACCTTCGATATACTCTTCGACCAGCACCTTGTTGTCGTAGGAAAAAGCGTCCTTCAGGGCAACGTGGAAATCCGGCTCGGTTTTGACTTTGTGAGTGCCAATGGACGAACCAAGCCGGGCGGGCTTGAGGAAAAATGGCAGGCCAAGCTCTTGTCTTACTTCCTCAAATGTCAGGAGGCGACTGGGTCGAATAACCTGTGACTTGGCGACTGGAATGTTGTGAAATTTTAACAGCTGTCGAGCGATATCTTTGTCTATCCCTAAAGCTGAACCCAAGACTCCCGACCCGATATAAGGTATATTCATAAGTTCAAGTAATCCTTGGAGGGTGCCATCCTCTCCGAACGGACCGTGCAGGACCGGGAAGACGATATCAATACCCTCAAGAAAAGCTAAATTAGGTCGAGAAACGTCCGCGAGAAGTGCTTTTTCATTAGAACGTTCGAGAGCTTCTTGGTTTAAATTTTCGACCAGGTGCCAGTTGCCGCTCTTATCAATAAAGATAAGAGAGGGTTGATATTTCGCTCGATCCAGAGATTCAAGAATATTCTTCGCCGAAGCCACCGACACTTCATGCTCAACCGATCGACCACCAAAAATAATTGCGAGATTCTGCATAATTTTTACTTTCAAACCTGTTTATTATAGCTGACTCGAGCATTGAAGGAAGTAGGCAAGTCTGCTACAGTGTCGCTACCTTAACAATAAGGTGTGTTATGTCCGGTGTCATCGATCTCGCCCGAGCTGCCGAAACCACCTTAGCAGCTGAGAAGCGCTGTGAACTCAGCGACATCGTCATCAAAGAGTCCGGCGAGCCAATGGTGGAGGTTCCGACGACTCTCTTTCACCCGTACTACCTCACGGAAATCGGTATGGGTCCTAAAATAGCCCATCTTCGTCGCACCGTCCTTGGCATGTTAGTGGACGCCGATCAACAAGCTCAAGCCGAAGGCTACTCAATCAGGCTCTACGACGGCTATCGCGACAACAAGCTCCAAGACGTCCTCTTCTGGTACTATCTTGCTCGTTACACCGCCCCGCGGCTGGGGTTCGGAGAACAATTCAAGGGCTTGTGTGCCCGTTACGAGGTCGAGCTCAAGCTGAGCAATCTCGGCGGAACGTTGGGCAGCGATCTGATTCGGGCCAACACCCGCTACGTTGCCTTTCCTTCAGAGGATCCAACCCGACCGGCCAACCATCGAACGGGTGGCTCAGCCGATGTCTGGTTGTATCGCGACGAACAACCGTGCGATCTTGGCGTGGTCTTCGACTATATGGAGCCAGAGGCCGGTGCCTTCTACCATCTCCGGCCAGGAAGTCGAGATTGGCCAACCGGCGCTCCAGAATCGGAAGTGGCGCGGAACCGAGAACTGCTTCTAAGGTTTATGCTAGGAAGTGGCTTCACAGTCTACCCCGAGGAGATTTGGCACTTCGACTTCGGCAACCAGCGCCATGCTCGCATTATCGGGGGCCCGGCTCGCTACGGCGCCGCCGATCACCTCATGAAGGCCTGACTCTTTCAACCATGGAGGTCTGGGAAAACCCGGACCTCCATTTCTTTACCGAAAAAACCAAAAGTGGCTGAGGCCGTTGGAAATGTGGGCAACTGTTGGATCCGACAGGTCAAACTGGTCTTTGGTTAGCCACGAACTCGCACTAAGAGTCACCGGCGGGGCGTAATGTCCCGCCACTTTTTTCTATAACCTCACTTTCTATTTACTCAACGAAATTGTAGAAGATCTTTAAGCCGCTACCCGTCAACCGAACCGACTCCGCCGTTGATCACCAAGTTGGCTTTCTGTCGCGCAAGAACCCACATAACTAAGCTCTGCATATATTCAGGTGTGATATTTTTGAGCGAAGGGAAAACATCTTTGGGTATGCGGACCTCGCCTTCGTCCATAATATATTTCATCAACCAGTTGTAGAGATTGTTGTTGCTCTTCTAGGCCTGTCGGGTCCGCTTGCGACCCCCCCAAAAGGTAATTCAGGAAAGTGGCCGAAAGCGAGGAGTGGCGGACCTACCAGACGCCGCCATTGAGCACGGGACTGCTTCGATCGGGTCAAAATCTGATCGACATCGAAACGATCATTTTGGACGCTCGAGACTTGGTTGACGATTGTTTCGTCCGGCATGTTCGGCTGAGATATAAGCGATTTTGGACGGCACAGTGATCTTCCGCCTTTTATTGAGCTCAATACTTGTGCTGAAAATAGAGATCGGCGATGCGACGCATGATCTCTTGTGTCGCCTTCTTCGTATTATCATCGCTCAGGTCTGGATAATCGACGTTATTTAAGTAAAACGGCTCACCGATACGGATCACAACGCGGGGTCGCCCTAGCGTCAGAGGGATGACCGGCGGCATGTCATGGGGGGTATGAATCGACATCGGCAGCAGCGCCGCCCCAGTTTTGAGGGCCAAGACCGCCGCACCGCGCTTGCCTTCGCCCAGCTTGGGTCGTTCGATAATCATTCGGCCTTCTGGAAACATGATGACCGCACCGTTCCCCTCAAGGATCGCCAGGGGGCTCTGTAAGGCTTTTTCCAACCCCTTTCCTTTATGGGCTCGAAAGGCCCCAAGTAACCAAATCAAGACGTTGAGACCTGGGATATAAAACAACGGGTTCTTCGCCATGTATCGCAGAGGGAACAAGCCTGGTCGACTCATGAGGGCCACGCCAACCAGCTGCGGATCAAAGTGACTCTCATGATTGGCGACTGCGATAAACCGACGGGGCAGGTCCGTGAGATGTTCGCGACCCTCAATCTCCAGGCGGGTAAACAATTTGAGAAAAAAGAGCGACACAGCAGCGGCCAAAAACTGAAAAATGGCAAAACCCATCGACGGTTATTGTACCCGGGACGGCCGTTTATCACCACCAGGCGCTCTGCTACAATACGGCCAGCTTGTTCCTTTCAAGAACAACAAGGAAAGACCATGGCAAGAGTCAATCTTCTCGTCGTGCTCGTCATTCTGGCTACACTGATCCTCGGCGGCTGCGGCGGATCGGGCGGCCAAACGACACCGATCGAACCGGACACAACTGTCGTCATCGAGGTCCCCGCCGGCCAAGCGGTCAACGCAACCGTCGCTGAAGCCACCGTCGCCGTACCGGCGGGAGCGTTTGCGGTCGATACAACGGTGACCGTCCAGCGCTGGCGGCCGGATCAATTCCGGCTCCCCAACCGACACAGTCGGATCGGCAGCTCCGGCTTTCGAATTCGCTCGACCAGCCAACCGTCGACGGACCTCGAACTTCGTCTACCGAAACCAGCCGACCCGGGAACGACTCTCGCGGTTCATCAAACCGAAGACGGCTGGGCGACGCTCGACGCCACGACCGCCCACGACACGGTAACGGTCAAAATCGCGCCGAATACTTACGAGCTGGTTCGAAGTCAGCGACCCGGGGCGCTCGGTCTCATCGCGCTGGCGATCTTTCCGCCGCCGCCGTCTCTCGATCGAACAGCGAGTCTCGAGCGATTAGCCGGTCGGGCTGAGTTTGCTGCGGTTGGCGGTCGAACGGCGCTGATCGTTCACGGCTTCTCCGATAGCCACGAAGATTTTGCGCTACTCGCCGCCGGCCTCCTGACAAGCGGTCGATACGGCGCTGTCTACGCGCTCAAGTACGACTTCCGCCTACCCGGCGAGTCAGCGGCTGAGCTTTTGCGCACGCAGCTCACGCCGTACCGAGGACGTGGCAAGGTCGTCGACATCTACGCTCACTCGTGGGGCGGCTTGGTGACTCGTCATTGCCTCGAGACGCTTGGCGAGACACACGTCATCGACAACGTCTACTTCGTCTGCTCGCCGCACCGCGGCACCGCGATCGCTGATCTCGGCCGACTCGTCAACGCCCTGGTTAATTTCACCTTGAATGTACCGGGCACGGGCGAATACCGCGGCCTGCTGGGCCTCGGCACGCCTTCGATCCAGGACTTGGCTTCGACCGGCCGATTCGTCCGAGAGCTCAATCAAGCCAACGGCCAGCGCGGACACGTCAACTACCACCTGGTAAGCGCCGGTCTCGACCTCGTCGTTGACGGTGATAGCGCTCACGCGCGCGGTGTGCAGCTGGAGGAGATGACCAACGGCACCGTCACGCGCCACACCGACCTGGCGGCCGGGCATAACAGCTTGGTCAAGTCTCCTGCTGGGATCGAACGGTTGCTCGAGTTTGTGGCCGAGCACCGCTCTGATCGATCGGTTGAGATGGTGCTCGAGCCCAATCCGGTTGAGGCCAGATCGGACGGGTGGTTCTGGACGATCCGGATTCGCAACCATGGTCCGACCGCCGTACGGCTGTTGACGTTGACGTTTGACTCGTTCAACCGAAACGGTACCTGGCTCGGAGCGACATGGTACGATCCGGACAGTCCGCCAGGAAGGTTCTTTCCGCCGGAGTACCGCCGGTGGGGGCTCTTCCTTGACCCCGGTCAAGAGGCGCGGCTCTACATCCGTGATGTTCCCGATCGTAATCGTTACACCGGTCTGACGATCGAGGAAGTGCCGGTCGAAATGCGAGCTCGATCGCTCGAACATACCCTAGTCTACGAACGGCTCGGCCAGCAAACGACGACCGTGAGTCGACTGACTGAATACTACCAAGATCTTTGGCCAGCCGACCCGAACGTTCGGTCGCCGCGCGCGCCCGGTCAAGGCAACGGCGTCGGCCAGATCCGCTCGCCAGTCGTCGGTCGGATCAATCAGTAGTCGGGTCAGATACCCCCGCTTCAACCAGCGGGGGTTTTCTTTGTTGTCTGTTCGACAAAATAGAACTCGATCGAGCTGTCCGTTGCCCGCTCATCGCGATCGAGAGAGGAGAAACTGACTTGGTCGATGATCCTCTTCTGGTTTCTCGCCACAACGTCACCCCAGACAGAATCGGCGACTGAGTAACGAGCCGCGACCTTCTGCCCAATCGCTAACCCAGCCTCTTTTCGAGCACCTTGAGCGATACGGACGATCTCACGGACGATCCCTTCTTCCTCAAGCTCGGGCGTCAGCTGGACATCCAAGCGCACTTCGCCGTCCGGCAGGGCAACCGTTGGCCAGTTAGCGACGTCGTTCGCGTCAAACAAGACAGCCCGAACGTTAATCTCCTCTTGAAGAACCGCTAAGAACTCTGGTGAATTAGCTAAGTCCCGGTAGCCAGTCAGCGCCACTGCGGCAAGCGGCTGGCGAAGGTTTTGAGCTGTATCGGCGCGCATTTTATGGACCGCTGAAGTGATCTGACGAACCTGATCCATCGACGTCAGAAGCGCGGCTGACTCAGCGATCAGCGGTTCGTTCACACGGGGGAAATCAGCCAAATGAACCGACTCTTCGCCACTGAGTGTCGTAAAGACTAACTCGCTCGTAAACGGTAAAATCGGCGCGACAGCGAGCGAGAAGCCCAGCAGGACATCATGAAGTGTCTGGAGCGCTTCCGAGTCGCCAGAGACAAACCGGTCGCGAGACCGACGAATATACCAAGTGGAGAGATCCTCGATAAACGGTCGAATTGCCCGCGTCGCGCTACTGACGTCAAACACGTCTAGCCCTTTTTGAATCTGGTCGGTCAGTTCGTGCAATCGAACGACGATCCACCGATCTAGGACGTGAGTCCCGGCAACCCCGCTCGGCTGCCAGTCATGAAGCTCGGCGTACGTTACAAAGTAACGAAACGAATTGTGAAAGACGTTTAGCACTCGTGAGCAATCGCGGATATCTTCTTCTTTGACGGCCACTTCGTCGCCGCGCATCACCGGGCTCGACATGAAAAAGAGTCGAATCGCCTCCGCGCCGTACTTCTCGATCGTTGCCTTAGGGTCTGGGTAGTTACCGTAACTTTTGCTCATCTTTCGACCGTCACTGCCAAGCACAACCCCATGAACCAACACGTTCTTGAAGGCAATCGAGTCTTTGAGCGCTATGCCTAAGACGTGGAGGTAATAAAACCAGCCGCGCAGCTGGCCGGTGTATTCAACGATGAAATCTGCCGGGAAATGCTCGGTAAACAGCTTCTCGTTTTGAAAGGGAAAATGATCCTGAGCATACGGCATTGCACCGGATTCAAACCAGCAATCAAGGACTTCCTTAACGCGTTTGGCGCGCTTACCGTTGGGCATAGTCACTTCAACTTCGTCGATAGCGGGCCGGTGAAGATCAGTCACTTTTTGACCGCTCATTTTTTCGAGTTGCTCGATAGATTCTGGTACAAAAACCTCGCCGTCCTCTGTTTCCCAGACCGGGATCGGCGAGCCCCAATAGCGCGTTCGTGAGAGCGACCAATCCGGCGCTGTCTCGAGGTTATACTTAAACCGGCCGGTACCTAAATGCTCGGGTAACCAATTAATAGTTTCGTTCGTTGCTAGTAGCATCGCCCGCAGCGGCTCAACCTTCAGGTACCAAGCAACTTGAGATTTGTAGATAAGCGGCGTCGCGCAGCGATAACAGTGGGGGTACGAGTGGGTGATCGTCTCTTCCTTGATTAACTGGCCGCGATTCCTAAGGTCTTCGATAATGAGCGGGTCAGCCTTCTTAAAGTACATTCCCGCCCAGTCGCCCAGCTCACTCCTAAAATGCCCCTCATCCGTCAGTGTCTCGAATAGACTCAAGCCGTGCGCTTCGCCAAGCTTCGTATCATCTTCACCGAAGCCGGGTGCGATATGAACAATGCCTGTACCGTCCTCCATCGTCACGAACTCGGCTGCGAGTACACGGAAGTCTGCTTCAGCGTTACCGCCCGTAAACGTATACAGCGGTTCGTACTGCCAACCGATCATTTTCTCACCCTTAAACGTCTCGATGATTTCAAAATCCAGATCACGGTAGCGCTCCAAAGCCTGGTGAGCTAAGACATACGTGTTCTTCCCATCTGTTACCTTGACGTACTCGGCTGCGGGATCGATAGCAAGCGCGAAGTTAGCTGGCAGCGTCCACGGCGTGGTTGTCCAGGCGAGCAGGCTCAGGTCGTCGTTATTTAGACGGAAGGCAACCGTCACTCCGGGATCGGTAACGTCCTTATAGCTTCCCTCATCCATCGTTACTTCAAATTTAGAGAGCGGTGTGGCGCAGCGCGGACAGTAAAGCGAGGTTCGTCGGCCACGATAGATGAGCCCCTTGTCGTATAACTGCTTAAACGCCCACATGACTGTCTCCATATATTTGAGATCGTCAGTGCGGTACGCAGTTTCGAGGTCGGCCCAACGACCAATGTGGTCGATGTACCACTTCCAGGCACCGGAGGTTTCAGCGACGTATTCACGACAGGCGGCGATAAACTTCTCGACACCGAGCGTTTCGATATCCTTTTTAGTTTTGAGACCGAGCTTTTTCTCGACTTGGTTTTCCGCCGGCAGGCCATGCACGTCCCAGCCCCATATTCTCCTGACCCGCTTCCCTCGCATCGTTTGGTAGCGCGGGATAACGTCCTTGACGATTGAGGGCAGTAGCGTTGCGTAATGCGGCATACCGGTTATAAACGGCGGTCCGTCGTAAAACGAAAAGACCTCGCTGCCAGCATTTTTCTCCAAAGACTTTTGATACGTCTTCCCCTGTTCCCATCGCTTGAGGATCGACTCCTCCATCGCAAAGAGCGAGTTGAAGCGAGGTGACTGAAAACGGGGCATTACACCTCGCTCCGCTGGACGGCTACCTGTTCACCAGTGGCAAGGTTTTTGACAACGATTTCGCCTTGCTGCCACTCGTCAGGAAAAGCGATATACACCGTTGGGTATCCCTTACGATCAGCGTATTTAATTTGGGTGCCGACAGAAGCCTTTGCGTCGGGATAGACTTCGACCGTTCGGCCGTTTTCACGCATCGTTCTTGCCCAGTCGCGAGCGAGCGCAGCGGT
>JALHMV010000004.1 GCA_022843855.1 Patescibacteria group bacterium | reverse complement strand
GTGTGGGAGATAGCGGAACGAGTCGTCAAACCCGTTGAGAAAGACGTCGATATGGAGTATCTCAAGGCGACGGTTGAAGGAACGGCAGCTTTTATCGACGAGGTTGATACGCTAATCGCCGCGGCCGCTCCGGAGTGGCCGCTTGACCAGATATCTGTTATCGACAAGAGTATCTTACGAATTGCTGGCTACGAGCTTCTCAAGAGCCAGGACATCCCGCCAAAAGTAGCGATTAACGAAGCTGTTGAGCTAGCCAAAACATTTGGCGGCGAGAACTCGTCAAAATTTATTAACGGCGTGCTTGGTACGCTCTACCGCAATAGCGATCGCTTTGTCGCCGAGGAAGCCGCAGCAACTAAAGAAAAAACAGAGGCCGATGCCCCAGAGCGCGACAATTGAAGATTTTCAGAAAAAAAGCGGCCTGTCTTTCACCAACCAGTCGCTACTCAGAAACGCGTTCGTTCATCGTTCATATCTCAACGAAGCGGCTGATAACACGCAGGAACACAACGAGCGCTTAGAATTTCTCGGTGACGCCGTCTTGGAGCTGGTTGTAACGGAATATCTCTACAAAAATTTTGACAATCCCGAGGGAGAGCTCACAAACTGGCGTAGTTCAATTGTTAAGGGCGAGGTGTTGGCTAAAGTTGCCGCCGAAATTAAACTTGGTGACTACCTCTACTTAAGTAAGGGTGAGGAAAAAAGCGGCGGCCGAACACGAAGCCTAATACTGGCCAACACGTTTGAGGCGCTTATCGGCGCAATCTACCTTGATATGGGTTACGCTCAGGCATCCGAATTCATTCACAAGTATCTCGTTAGTCTTTTACCAGAGATTATTGAGAAGCGACTCTACGTTGACCCAAAATCTCGTCTGCAAGAACTCAGTCAGGAAGATTTGAACGCTACTCCCGAGTATAAAGTACTTGGAGAAACGGGACCCGATCATCAGAAAGAATTTATTGTAGGCGTCTACGCTCACGGACGATTAATTGCTCAGGGCTCTGGTAGCTCCAAGCAACGCGCTGAGCAAACTGCCGCTACCGACGCGCTATCTCGCTGGGAAACGATCGCTAAGAAATGACGGTGAGGATAATACGAGCAAAGAAAAACCCCGGTGTTACTCCGGGGTTTTTCACAGGCGCCTCTCGTTTCGCTTTTTAGCGGCGGAGGTCCTCACGAATTCGCTTCACAAGGTCGTTCATGTGTGATTGAGCACCAAGACCAAATGATAGTCCAAAACCAATTGCCAGCGCGGCGATAAGACCGGTAAACATGATCACGATAAACTCACGCGCAACTCCGAGGGCAAACATCGCAGTCAATGCGATAAAGATGTACATCGCCCATCGAACTAAGGCATCAATTACCTTCCCGAGTGTCAAGCCGAGGCTGTCAACTGAGACACGTGCCATTTTGGCCAGAACGTCAGTAAGCATAGCGCCGAAGATAACAAAGATGGCAACGCCCAGGACTTTCGGAACGTACAGCAGCATTCCTTCAAAGAAGTCTTGTGCGCCCTCGATCTTCAGAACTGCTGCAGCCGGGATTAAGAATGCTAAAACGGTTACCCACTTAACGAAGTTACCGGTGATCTCAGCGATATCGGAGCCAAGCTTAGCCTTTCGGAGTACTTCGGTAAAACGGCTCTGGTCTGAGAGTGATTGAACGCGCGCAGCTTGCAATATACGCGTTGCAATATAACCGAGTATCATTCCAACAACCGCACCGATCAAGACAATCAATACCGCACCGATCACATTCGGCGCAAACTCAACGATCCGATCCCATGTCATCTGGAGAACATCGCGAACCTCTGTTCCCCAAGTATCGATCACATTCATTCGACTCCTTTCTTATTTGTAATCTCTTCCAGAGTCTCCTCGGAAGGAAATACGATGTTTACGTTATTAATATACCGTCTACTGTTCTTGTCAAGACTTACACATATGTTGATCCAGGTGCGGAGTAGTCGTCAATAGCGGTATTGTCGAAGGGAAGTGTGCTTTTCTGCCCAGAGGAAGAGTTTACGCATTTCGCTGGCAGAAGCGGTAGTGGTGTACTCAGCCGTGTTCATGACTACGCCAATCAGTGTCTTATCGCCCATTGTATACGCCGCGACCAGACAGTGACCCGCTTCATGAGTAAATCCGGTTTTCACTCCTAACGCGTTAGGCAGGTAGTAGATCGTATCGCTTTGGATTAATCGATTAGTGTTCTTTAATTCGTGAACTATCGCACCGTCTGTCGAAGCAATAGCGGTTTGCGGCGTCATTATAATTGAGCGAAGCGTCGAGTCAGCTAAAACAAGTCGAGCGATGTGAGCAAGTTCACGAGCTGTTGATCGACCCCGCTCGTCGTCGAGACCAGCAGGGTCAAAGAACTTGGATGTCGGGAGATTATGCTCTCGCACATACGCGTTCATCTCATCAATAAACGGCTGGTACTCCCCTTCTTTTCCGGAATACGCTTCCGCTAGAGCAAATGCGGCGTCATTTCCAGAATTAATCAATAAACCTTTTAGTAGATCGCCAACGGATATTTTTTCTCCCGCTCTAAGGTTAATCTTTGAACCCTGGACGGTTGGTGGGCGTTTACTAACGGTAGTAATGGTATCCAGCTTCATTTTTCGAACAACTGTTAAGGCAGTTACCATCTTAGTTGTTGAAGCTACTGGAATAGGGTCGTCGATCTTTTGGCCATACAACACATCGCCGTTTTCCGCATCAAGAAGAAGGATATTTTTGGCGTATACCGGCGGTGCTGGTGCGGTGGGACTGACGGTAATGTACTGGTGGGTTGGTAGGTCCGCAGTCAGTTTGCTGCTATGTGCCCCTGAAACAGTTACCGGATCGATTCCCTCTGAGAGTTGCCGCAATAGAAGTAGAACGGCGATAGTCAAGAATACTGTGAGAAATCGGGCCTTCTTCTTTCTACTCGAGCTGATATGATTTCGCCTCACCGGCTCGTACATCACTTACGTAATTGAATACCCAGTTCTTTGAGCTGTGAATCGTCAACAACACTCGGGGCGTTCATCATCAAGTCACGACCGTCACCTGCCTTGGCAAACGCGATCACATCGCGAATAGTTTCTTCCTTCAAAAGTATCGAATAGATCCGATCCAACCCCGGGGCAATGCCGCCGTGCGGCGGTGCGCCAAATCGGAAAGCCTCAATGATGTGGCCGAACTTTTCATCGATCGAGCGTTGGTCGTGTCCGATGAACGCAAATATGCGCGACTGCAGCTCTGGCTGGTTGATTCGGATGCTTCCGCTGGCAATCTCCGAACCGTTCAGCACCAAATCGTACGCCTCAGATAGCGCTTCTTTTGGTTGTTTTTCAAACGTCTCGATATACTCTTTTTTGGGTGCGGTAAACGGGTGGTGAGCTGCATCGAAACGCTTCTTCTTTTCGTCCCAATCAAAAAGCGGGAAATCGACCACGAAAGCGAATGCCAGTTCATCGGGATTTGTTGTGTCCTTGCGCAAGTCAGGCTTGTCGGTGCCGTATTTTTCCATGACTTCTGCGTGCGTTAATCGCGGCACCGATTCGCCGAAGGTCAGTGTTTTTTCAGGGAAAAACTTTGTAACTAGCCCGAGAAACAGCTCCTCAACCGTTGCCAGAATTTCCTCTTGGGTAGTAAAGCTCATCTCGATATCTAACTGGGTAAATTCTGGTTGACGATCGCCGCGGGCGTCCTCGTCACGGAAGCAGCGGGCAATCTGGAAGTAGCGTTCGATGCCACCAACCATGAGTAGTTGCTTATACTGCTGAGGAGATTGCGGTAAGGCGTAAAAACTACCGGGGATGATTCGGCTTGGAACCAAATAGTCGCGAGCGCCCTCGGGAGTCGATTTTGAGATGGTCGGGGTCTCGACTTCGACAAACTCTCGCTCGCTCAAGTATTGACGAATGTATTGATTCATCTGATGTCGTAATCGAAGGTTCTCGGCCATTTTTCGACTTCGAAGGTCGAGGTAGCGGTATTTTAGACGGACATCTTCGCCAACGCTCCGGTCGTTGAGCGGCATTGGTAGCGCGGCCGCAAGCGTATCGACTTCGACCGACTCAGCCTGTATTTCGATTGTTCCCGAGACAATGTTGGCGTTAATCAGGTTTTGTGGGCGTTTTGTTACTTTACCCGTCACGGATAGGACTGATTCATCGGTTACCGTTTGTATAGCCGTTAGCAACTCGCCTGTTACGACGATCTGTGTAATGCCTGTTCGATCTCGAAGATCAATAAAGGCTACTTTGGAGTGCCGGCGGATACTCTCGGCCCAACCACGGACAGTGACGGTAGAATCAACGTGGTTAGCGACGTCACGAGCAAGGATTCGTTGGTTTGTCATCGTATCTCGAATGGTACCGTATCAGACAATGTATGGAAAACCTGTTCGATAATTTTTGTTGCCTCTTCGTCGCGGAGTGTCCGCTCAATACTCTGAACAAAAAGCCGGAATGTCAGCGCGACTTTTTCTTCGCCAAGCTTTTCCGTAGATTCGAAGCGGTCGACGAGCTCGGCGATCAGTATCGCGTCGTTGGCTAAACAATGACTTGTGACGACTGATGAATCGATCGTTTTGTCAACGACAATGGTGATATCTCGAACGATAGGTGGATATTTACTAATTGTGGTAAAGCGTTGAATTGTCATATCCCGGTTGGGTAGGTAGACGAATCTCTTTTCAACCATCTTTACGGGCAGCTCCCCATAGAAAACCTTTGCTTGCTTTACATCGAACCGTGCCAACTCGGTCGGATCGACTTGTTCAAAGGTAAGTGATAGGCCGCACATCTCCTTGAGAGTGCTCTCAAGTTGGCGAATCGCGCTCTCTCTTCGGCCGGTGACACCGACCCCGATATGCGTTGACTCGTCAGGGGTGAAGACGTTGCCGATCTCAAAGAAGGCTGCTTTGTGCAAATACGGATTTCTTGCGAGCGTCGAAAGGATCCCCGTTCGTAGGTTTGTTCGCATCGCTTTTTGGTCGTCGGTGCGTGGGTCTTGCAATGTAACAAAGCCGTTCTCGACAAAGGAATACGTCATTGTTTCGGTGAGCCCTTGCTCTACTAAAGCACGCTTGAGACCCAAGACCTGCCAAAACTCCCCAGCATAGGAGCCGGACTTCGCGCCTAAGGGCGTTGGCGTAATCGCGTCTAGACCAATGATTCTTCCAATTTCTTCAGCGATATCAGCCGGGCATGTGATATCAAAACGCCAGCTGGGCGGTATAACCGAGCTCCCCTTTATCCTAAAACCTAGGTTGTCTAATGTGTCGATTGCGGTTGTCGGTACCTCGTGACCAAGGAGACGACTTACATAGTTTCGGTCAAGTGCGATTTCAGTAGCTACTGGAACGTTAGAGAAACTTTGATACGCATCGATGGAGATACTTGGGAGCGCTTCTTTAAGGAGTAATGCGAACCTGGCAAGCGCCAGATTAGGCAGGGCCGGGTCGACCCCTCGCTGGTATCGGTACGACGCTTCAGTCGTTATGCCTGTTGAACGGCTATTGCGACGAATAATGCTCGGCTCAAACGCAGCGGCCTGGATGAGTACTTTCCCTGATTTGAGCTGAGCGGAAGAATTCTTGCCCCCGATCGTACCGACCAAATCAACTACGTCTTTTGTTATGGCATGACGAGCGATGAGGAGATCGCTTTCCAGTTCAATTTTCTTGTTGTTAAGCGCGACAAACGACTCGCCGCTTCGGGAAAGATCGAGAGTCATGCCAGCGGCAATGCTCTCAAAATCAAAGGCATGAAGCGGCTGACCAGTCTCGTAGGTAATAATATTCGTCAGATCAACGAGAAGATCTTTCGGTTGTAGGCCAAGCGGTCTCAGTAGTCGCCGAATCTTTTCTGGGCTTGCAGTCGGTCGATAGTTTGAGAGAAGGATGAGATGGTCAGCATATACGTAGCGTTGGGCGCGGGGGTCAATCGTCAGCGAAAAGAAATCAGTCGGTTCCGGTAGTTGCGCTACCGGGCAATCGACCCATTCCCCTACTTCTGGACGCAACGCGGCTAAGTCTCGTGTTAGACCGCGCAATGAAAGTACGTCACCGCGGCTCGGAAAGACTTTTACCTCAAGCTCTCCGTCGTTTATGACTTCCGACTCATGGCCAATCATCGACAACATTCCAGCTAGACTCGCAGTATCGAGCGTCAACTGAGGAAGAAACGCAAGTAAATCAGAGCGGAAGACGCGCATTAGAACTGCCCGAGAAAACGGTAATCGCCGCTTAAGTTATGTCTGACGTCGTCAACACCGCTGATAACTGCCAAAATTCGCTCGACACCCATTCCGAAGGCGAAGCCAGTGTATTTCTTGCTGTCTAAGCCCATATTGCCAAGAACCTCTGGATGAACCATACCGGCGCCTAAAATCTCCGTCCATTGTTCCGAGTTCTTTCGCCGAAAATCTAGCTCAAGTCCCGGCTCAACAAACGGAAAAAAACCGGGGCGGATCCGAAACTCAATATCGTTCCCGACCAAGTGGCGCATCATCCCTTGAAGCGTTCCGATTAGGTGGCCGAGCGTTATATCCTCACCGATCACCAGCATATCGAGTTGGTGAAAGGTTGTGTTGTGCGTCGAGTCAGTTGCTTCGTTACGGAAGACTCGTCCTGGCGAGATTATTCGAACGGGGGGCTTACGTGTCTCCATGGCACGAAGCTGTATGTTTGTGGCATGGGTCCGAAGCACCCATCCTGGCTTGATGTAGAACGTATCCTGTTCGTCGCGTGCAGGGTGATCAGCTGAGACTCGAAGTTTGTCAAAATTGTATTCTTCCGTCTCAATTTCTGGCCCGTTTACGACCTCAAAACCGTAATCGGCAAAATATGTCGCGATCTTTTCTGTAACTTGCGTGATCGGGTGCAGGTGGCCAGTCATCGCTTCCCTACCACTAGTCGACGGCGCAACATCAGCTCACACGCGAGCGCCAGAATGAGAACAATGACAAAGGTGGCGAGGTTTAAGAAGGATACTGACTGAATTGCCAGCAGAACAGCGCTGAAAATCCCGGCGATCACCCCAATCCGCAGCGCGCTTACCGTGCTTTGCCAGTCGGGCAGTCCCTGAAAGCGGAGTGCCGCCAGACTGTAGATCGTGAAGAACACTAATCCGAAGATTACTACCGTGAGCGCGCAATAGAAGAGTAGGATTATCTCAGTCGTCGTCGGAGCAGTGTTGAAGAGAACGGTTACCAATGTACCGCCGGCGATCAGCGTTGCGACAAACAACAGAAAGAGCAGTACCCGAGTCTTCATTGCTTGGTTTCAATTTTCTCGAAGAGCTGGTCGAGATGGTCCAACTGGCCGTCGTCGAGATGAAAGGTCAGTTTTGGCGTGTACCGAGTTTCAACATATTTTGTCAGTTGGGTTAGTATATCCGATCGCTTCTTCTCAACTTGCTCGAAAATCTCGGGGCTCGTACGCAGATAGACTCTCCCGTGTTGGTACGAAGGGTCAATGAGAACGTCCGAGACGGTTAGCTCAACGATCTGCGGCATCTCCTTGACGAGCACTTGCGCAAGCGCCTTCTTATACGCCTGGTTGACTTGTTCGAGCTTGTTCTTGCTCATCAACCCTATTTTCTCTGAAAGGCTACTCTGATTCAACCTCGGCCACCAAAGCAAAAGAGCCGCGGACGGCTCTTTTGCAACAGGTGCTGTTTAACGCTTCGCCCACTGCGGCGAACGGCGGGCTTTTTTGAGTCCCGGTTTTTTCCGTTCGGTAACGCGAGCGTCTCTGGTAAGATAACCACCCTTACGCAGCGTCGAGCGAAAATCAGGGTTGAGTCCAACGAGCGCGCGGGCGATCCCCAGAGCGGCGGCGTCGATCTGACCGGTTCTACCACCTCCGCGAAGGATAACCTCAGCGTTGAGCTGTCCGGTGCGTCCAACGAGCTCGTACATCGTTGCAATTTTCCGCGGGAGCGGCTGCTCTTTGCCGTTGACGATAAAGAGACCTTTGCCTGTCGTGAGGCGGGTTTGTGCAACGGCGGTTTTTCGGCGACCGACACCGGTAAATTGGTCAGCTGTTTTAGGCATGTGGCTCTCCTGTTTCAATAATAAGACGCTTTAACCACCCTGTTCGAAGACGGTTATTTGGTAGCATGTTCTGTACGGCTAGCCGAATTACTCGGTCGGGATGCTGTTCGCTCATTTCTTTGTATGAAACTTCGCGCAATCCGCCTGGGTAGCTAGAGTGACGGTAGTACTTTTTTTGTGTCGCTTTATTGCCAGTTAGGACAACCTTATCAGCATTTTTTACCACGACTCGGTCTCCGTGATCTTGGTGATAAGTAAAGCCAACTTTGTTCTTACCACGCAGTAGCGTCGCGATTTCTGTCGCTAGTCGTCCGAGTACCTTACCGTTGGCGTCAAGCGTATGAGTTGTTACTTTTTTCAATTCGGTCATTGCGCCGCCTTCTTAGTTCGCGTCTTTGGCTTTGGTTTGGCTTCCGTGTTCTCTTTTGCCGTTGGCTTGACATCGAGGGTCGCGATTAAGCTGACGAGTGTCTGGGGGGCGTTATCACCTTTGCGCGCGGCGACGCGCAACGAACGAACGAAGGTCGTCTCCTCAGACTTGTAGCGGGGCATGATTTCTTCAAATACCTTTTCGATCGCTTTTTTATCGAAGAGCGTAGCGTGGGCTAGCTTCTTCGCTCCTAAATCGGCCTTTTTCATTTTATTGAAAAAACGGTTAGCAAATGGGAGGAGATTCTTAGCGTTGGCGGTAGTAGTCGTAACAGCTTCGTAGAGAACAAGTGAAGTGAGCTGGTTGCGCAGCTGGGTGGAAAGGAAGTCAGAATGGGCGCGGACAACTCGCTTCATCGGCGTTACTTAGCGGCTTTCTTGGTCGATTTTTTGGCTTTTGGTGCTTCTTCGGCTTCACCGTCTTCTGCTGTTGCTTCGAGATCAGACTGTCCAGGTTCAGCTGTCTGATCACCAGCGATAACAGAGAAGTGGTCGACGAGGATAGCCGACGCGTGCTCGAGAGCGTGTTGCGGGGTAATTGAACCGTCAGTTTCGATCTCAAGAACAAGGCGGTCAAAGTTGGTCATTTTTCCAACGCGGGTATTCTCAGTATTGAAGTTGACGCGCTTAACCGGAGAGAAAGCCGAATCGATAGCGATGACGCCGATCGGCAACTTTTCGTCTTTGCGCATCTCTGTCGGGACGTAACCACGACCGCGTTCAACAGTTGCTTCGAGGAGAAGCTTACCGCCAGCGACAACGTCAGCTAAAGCGAGATCTTTATTGATGATAGTGACACCAGTTGGGCACTTGAAATCACCGGCCTTAACCGCTTTCTCACCTTTAACGTCGAGGATGATAACCTGTGGCTCATCTGACTCCACGGTAAGACGGACTTGTTTGAGGTTGAGGATAAGATCAACAACGTCTTGGCGCACACCCTTGATGGTTGTGAACTCGTGAGCGACACCGTCAATACGGATCGAAGTTATCGCTGCGCCAGGGAGTGACGACAGAAGAACGCGACGGAGCGCGTTTCCAATTGTAAGACCAAACCCAGGCAGGAGCGGCTCGATAACGAAAGTACCGTTATTATCAGTGACTTCCTCGGCCTTCACCTGCATCAACGATACTTCAGGCAATTTATACGACATTGTTGTTAGATAACCTCCAAATTCAAATTTGCTTGTACATCATACCAGTTAGAGACGTAACGATCAAGGTTCGGACTCATTTTAACGTGAGTAGAATTCAATAACTTTTTGAGTATCAAACTCGATCGGTAGGTCTGACTCTGATGGTGTACCGGTAATTGTAAGTTTCATCGACTTTTTGTCGAGATCAATCCAAGTGTATTCAGATGCTTCCGGTCGGATGCTGATACCTTCTTTTTTGACTGGCTCAATGATGTCGCCTTCAGAAACTGGGAGCGACGGAATGTTGACCCGCTTACCGTTTACACGGAAATGTTTGTGGCTAACCAGCTGGCGAGCGTGCGCACGACTCGTTGCTAGCCCTGCACGAAAGAGCACGTTATCTAGACGGCTTTCGAGCTGCTCGAGCAAAGCTCGGCCGGTTTGGCCGCGTTCAGTGGAAGCGATTTCGAAGTAGCGACGGAACTGCTTCTCGCGTAGACCATAGTTGTTGCGGAGACGCTGTTTTTCCTGAAGTTGAGAACCGTACTCGGTAATCTTCTTCTGTCGGCGATTACCAGTTGGGCGTTGTGGCGCACCGGTACCGGTGCGTGTATTTTTCTGATCTGGTGATTGGGTTGGTGTGTTTTCCATGATTAAACTCGTCGCGCCTTTTTAGCTCGTACTCCGTTGTGAGGAAGGGCGGTTACATCTTTGATTTCAGCGGTTTTAATACCTGTTCCGATCAACGCTCGAAGCGCGGCGTCGCGACCGTTACCGGCACCAGAAACAAAGACATGCGCGATCTGCGGTTCGTACGGTGCGATCTTATCGAGAAGATTCTTCATCGCAATGCCGGCAGCGTACGGAGTACCTTTTTTTGTTCCTTTAAACCCTGAGCCGCCTGAGGAGGTCCAGCCGAGAACATTACCTGATTTATAACCGGATGCGGTGATAATCGTATTGTTGAAGGACGCGTAAATAAAGAGGCGGATCTCCTCAACCTTTTCAAAAACTTTCTTCTTTGTTGCCTTTACGGGTTTCTTAGCCATGTTTAGGTTTTATCTGCTGCTTTCTTCTTACCGCTACCGACCGTAACTTTCTTACCTCGTTTGGTCCGTGCGTTGGTCTTTGTTCGCTGACCGTGAACAGGTAACCCGCGACGATGTCGCGTACCGCGGTAACTATTAATATCTTTTAAGCGTCGGATATTCTGGCTGACTTGCTGCTTGAGGTCGCCTTCAACGGTGTATTCTTTTTCGACGATAGCTCGAATGGTATCAACCTCAGTCTCGGTGAGCTCCGAAAATTTGGGATTATCTTTTACACCGGCTTTGTCGAGAATTACTTTACAATTCGATGGGCCAACCCCAAAGACATAGCTCAAGCCAATCTCGACACGTTTATTATCTGGAATGTTTACTCCGGCAATCCGTGGCATTGTTATTTCGAAATATACTTATTGGGAAAATGAGCGCTCATCACTGTTATCCTTGTCGCTGTTTGTGGCGCGGGTTCTGGCAGATGACATACAAAACTCCCCGTCGGCGGACGGTTTTGCACTTGTCACATCGCTTTTTGGCACCGGCATGAACTTTCATATTTATATCGTTATTTATTCTATCGTACTTTTTCCTGGTTGTCAGCCCCTATTTAGGTCAAGCGACGGGTGATTCGACCTTTCGTCATGTCGTACGGGCTGAGTTCGACGGTCACACGATCGCCAGGCAGGATGCGAATCCTGTTTTTACGGATTTTTCCCGAAACATATCCAAGGATATGCTGACCGTTATCAAGAACGATTCGGAATTGCGTATTGGGCAGCGCTTCATCGATCAGCCCGTCAAGCGCAATGACACCTTCTTTATCCATCGTAAAAAGAGCCGGTCGAGTGGCCCCTAGGCGATCTCCTGTCGAAAACGAATAGCCATCTGGGTTAAGTATACCGATCGCCAAACCAGATAACAACCTGTCATGGACGGGTTAGAACGACCGGGCCGTTATCCGTGATGAGGACGGTGTGCTCAAAATGGGCGGTGACGACGTCTGGCTGAGCAATAATTGTCCAGCCGTCTTCAAGAATCGCAATCGTAACGGGCTTAACGGCCGTAATTGGTTCGATCGCAATTACCGTTCCGACTGTCAGTTTTGCTCCGCGATCGGCCGGTCCGTGGTTGGGCACGCTGGGCTCCTCTTGAAGCGTTTCGCCGACGCCGTGACCAGCTAATTCATCGATGATTGAGAAACCGGCAGCTTCAACTGTTTCCTGAATAGACTGTCCGACTACACCGACGGACGTACCGGCCCGACACAGTGGTATTGCCGCTTCAAGTGCCGCCGAGGTCGTTGTCAAAAGCTTCTGGTTCTCTGAGCTGATCTCCCCCACTCCGTAGGTTCTGGCGGTGTCGACGAGATACCCGTTGTTGTTGATGCCGATGTCAACAGCAACAACGTCGCCGGATTTCAGAGCGTAGTCGTAAGGAATGCCGTGTACAACCGCGGAGTTAACTGAGAGGCAGGTGACAGCGGGGTAGCCTTTGTAGCCAAGAAAGGCCGGCTTCATCTTGTTTGACTCGATGCGCTTTCGGGCTAACTCTTCAATGGTGAGCAGATTTAGACCGGGCTTGATCAATTGTTCTAATTCTTCGAAGAGATTCCAGGCAACGAGCCCGGCTGCGTGTTGCAGTTCACGGTTATGCTTCATCTGAAATCTGTGACTGCGTCAGCGAAAGCATGAGATCGGTAACCTGCTCGATGGTTCCGCTCCCATCAACAGAAAGCAGCACGTGGTTTGCGCGTAGTTCCTCGAGAACCGGAACGGTTTCCTTGTGATACAGATTAAGCCGTTGTCGTATCGCTTCCGGAGAGTCATCAGGACGATCGCCGTCTGTTTTGGTTTGGGCTCGAGCGATAATTCGTTCAACAGCGGTCGTTTCGTCAAGGTCGATGGCAACACCGATAACGACGCGATTATCTTCACTGCATAGCCGCTGAACGATCTTCAATTCTGGTAAATTGCGTGGATACCCGTCAGAAACTAAAATCGGCGAGCTGCTATTGCGCGCAAAAAATTCCGTAAAAAGCGTGTCGACGTAATGGTGCGGCACCAGCTCGCCTTTTTCCATATACTGCTCTACTTCGCGGGCACCTGGTTCGTTACGCTCGACCATTTCTCGAAGCTTGTGGCCCGATTCGAAAAGCGGCGCCTCATTGACCGCCGCTAACTGCTCGGCCTGTGTACTTTTCCCTGAACCTTGCGGGCCACTCACGAGAAAAAGATATTTCATCTCACTTACTTCGATCTTCAACATAATACAGCGCCCAGAGACCCTTTTTCCCTTTAATTTTTGGTTGAATGAGACCGACGTAGATGAGTCGAGTCTCGCTTTTAACCTCAACGAGCGCCGTACCTTTTGAGAGATCAGCCTCAACGAGCGAAAAGACGTCGGTCTTGAGTGCGTTGAAATACGGCTCAACGTGTTTTTTTGCTACCTCTACCGGGTCGTACCATTCACTACTCTCTTTATCTCTCAGTTCTCGATTGAGCTCCGACGCCTTCGCTTCGTCAACGACAAAGTTGACACGGAAATAGTCAGTTTCTTTGCTCACTTTCGGAATAACAAGCGGAAAATCTGCCTGAATAACATTCTCATCTTTCAAACCGTTTGCCGATTTGATCGTTTGCCATGAAACACCCATTTTCTCTCCGATAGTGAAGAGGGATTCTTTTGCTTGAACCTTATAGACGTTGGCTGGGTAACTCAAACGCCCTCGTGGTTCGGCCGGAGCAGTCAGCTCGTCAACTTTGGACGATGTTTCGGCGGGGCTGGGAAGACTCTCCGCTTGAAACGTTGCTTCGGCGTTCTTTTGTTTAACCGTTTCGCTCTGACTCCGGTTATAAAAATAAATCGTCGAACCAGACAGAAACCCGAACACTACCAGAACGACGAATACAGTCAGGGGTGAGACGCTCATAGTTTATATTATAGCTTAGAGACTGTCATACCGACGGAGCGATAGCTGACCGCTGAGTTGGCGGTTGGTATCTATTACAACCGAGACGACGATTAATACGCTGGTTCCACCGATGACGAGTGACGGGATGCTTAAGCTATTTTCGAGAAAGATCGGTAAAACAGCGATCGCCGCTAAGAAGATCGCGCCGATGACCGTAATCCGACTGATGGTATAGCGTAAGAACGTGGTTGTCTCACTTCCTGGTCGGACACCGGGAATAAATCCGCTCTGTTTTTGAAGATTCTCTGCCAACTGCGTTGGTTCGAGTACTATGTAGGTATAAAAGAACGTAAAAGCAAAGACTAAGACAGCGTACATGATCGCGTAGTAGATATCGTTTCCGACGAAAGCGGTGATGCTATTGGAGAAATTGACGAGCCATTCCGAACGGGCGGTTGAGAGAAAACGGGCGACAACTTCGGGAAACGTCAGAAAGCTCAACGCAAAGATAATCGGAATAACACCAGCCGTATTGACTCGCAGCGGTAGGTAGCTATCGACGGGGGCGCTCGATCGGACGGGGCCGGCTTGTCGCTTGGCGTAGGTGATTGGGATCTTTCGCTCGGCCTCATTAACCATGATCACGACCATAACAGTTAATAAGGCAATCGCTCCGAAAATAACAATATTTAGATACGAACTTGCCTCAACTGTCGTTGCAACGTTGGCAACCTGTTGCGGTAAGCCAGCGACTATCCCAAGAGCGATAATTAGTGATATGCCGTTACCGATTCCCTTTTCCGAGATCAATTCTCCTAACCACATCAAAAAGACACTCGTTACCGTTAACGCTGTAAGAACAAGGAGGATATCAATCCCATCGAGGGCCGGGAAGACGTTCTGGCTCCTCAGAAGAGATATCATCGCGTAGCCTTGGATGACCGCCAGAGGGACGCTTACGTAACGGGTGTATCGATTGAGCTTCTCTCGACCTGAACCGCCTTCTTTGGAGAGCGCTTCCCATGTTGGGATAGCCTTGGTTAAGACCTGGATGATAATCGAGGCGGTAATGTACGGCCCCACTCCCATGAGACTGATCGACAATTGGGCAAGAGCACCGCCAGTAAACAAACTCAGGACACCAAATATTTGATTTTCCGACTGGTTAAGAAACGTCTCGAGTTGAGCGCGGTCGATCTGAGGCAGCGGAATATGCGCCACGATTCGCACGAGCACCAAGATGGCGAGCGTAAAGAAAACCTTAGAACGGAGATCTGGACTACGGAAAACTTGAAGAAATGACTGTAGCATGACGTTCTTCAGCTGTACCACACTTGACGGGTGTTACTCAAACCCCACTCCCCCACCAAACGCATTACGAGGCAATCGTCTTAGAAACGCTTACCGATTCGAACTGAACTTTTACCGAGAGATCATCACGCTTCACAACCTTGACGCCACCTTTAAGCTGGTTGCTGCGCGCAATTTTGCGTTCGAGAATGGTTGTTGGCGAAACGGTCTCCCCGTCTTTGTAAAAGCGGTTGATCACTGTTGTGGTGACGAGGAACGGTTTAGCGACGTTGTGCTTAAAGCCCCGTACCTTGGCCATCTTTCGGAAGAGCGGCGTTTGACCACCTTCAAACCACGGACTGATTTTCGAGTTTGAACCAGTGCGTGATTTTTGACCCTTGGTACCGCGACCAGCTGTTTTACCGCCACCGGCCGAAATACCACGACCGACACGCTTGGCTTTCTTGTATCGATTATCTTTAAAGAGTTCAGTGATGCTCATTATTTTGCCTTTGTTGGACGCGGCTTAAGAGTTTTTAGGGCGGTGTACGTCGCCATCGCGCTGTTGAGGGCGTTGCTACTCCCAATGGTCTTACTCACGATATTTTTAATACCAGCAAGTTCGAGGACCGGTCGAACGGCACCACCGGCGATGATTGAGTGACCTTTTGGCGCCGGTTTGAGCAGAACGGAAGAGGTTCCGTATGTTTCGGTGACCTGGTGCGGAATCGTTTCGTTGATTAACGGCACCGTAATCATGACCTTCTTTGCTTGAGCAACAGCTTTAGCGATCGCTGACTGAACGTCGTTGGCCTTCGCCATACCAACACCAACCTTGTCATGTCGGTTGCCAACGATCACGAGAGCGCGAAAACGAATACGGCGACCACCAGCAACCGTACGAGAAATTCGGTCGATACCAACAACCTTTTCTTCCAGATCTGGCTCTGGGAGCGTTACGGTTACGTCTTCAATTTGTGGGGCTTTTTCGTCGCGTGTCATATTTAAATAGTTAATCCTGCCGCACGAGCTGCCTCGCACAGTGCTTTCACGGCGCCGCTATAGGCAAAACCGGCGCGGTCGTAGACAGCGCTTTTAATCTTCTTCTCCTTGGCCGCTGCTGCGATCGCCGTACCAACCTCGGTCGCCTTTACTGACAGACTCCCCGTTGATTTTAGGGAGTGAGCCGAAGCGAGCGTCTTACCCGTAGCGTCATCGATGAGCTGAGCGTAAACCTGGTTTAAACTACGATATACCGACAAACGGGGTCGTTCGGCTGTACCGATAACAGTTTTCCGCAGTTTAGTTTGAATTTTAGATCGGCGTGTTTGATTCATGATTATGCCCCTGCCTTCATCGCTTTACCCTGCTTCATCCGAACCTGCTCGCCCTGGTAGCGAATACCTTTGCCCTTGTACGGTTCTGGTGGTCGGTTTGCTCGAATCTCGGCACAGAACTGTCCCAGGCGTTGCTTATCCGCACCGCTAACGGCGATGACATTTTTTTCGATCTTGACCTGTAGGCCCTCGGGAATTTCCATCTTGACTGGGTGAGTAAACCCGACCTGGAGAACAAGGGTGTTGCCTTCGAGCGCCGCGCGATAACCGATACCAACGAGCTCGAGCTTCTTTTCAAGCCCCGCCGAAACACCGGTCACGGCGTTCTGAATCAAGTTACGAACTGTTCCGTGAAGTGCCTTGTTTTGCTTGGTGTCGTTGATTCGGGTAACGACAATCTTGTTGTCTTTTTGAACAACTGTAACGCCGTACGGGAGCGATACTTCTTGAACACCGAGCGTGCCACGCGCTGTCAACTTGGTTGGCGATAGCTCAACGGTAATTCCGTCTTTTACCTCAACTGGGCGAATTCCGATACGTGACATTACCAGACCTCACAAATTAGCTCGCCGCCGACTTTTTGTTTTTTCGCCTGAAGGCCGGTCATAACTCCTTTGGGAGTCGATAAAATAACCGTACCTAAACCGCTAAACGGGGTGGGAATCTCAGTTGTTTTCACGTAGCGGCGCAAGCCTGGCTTACTGAGACGCTTAATGTGAGTAACTGGTTGAGCGCCCCCGAGTGAGATTTGAAGATTGCGACCTTCGACAGAAATATTGCTGACAAAACCAGCTGTCTTCATGACATCAGCGATCGCTCGAACAACTTTCGAGCTTCGAATGGTAACAAGATCCTTCTCGGCAGCCGAGGCGTTACGGATTTGGGTTACCAAGTCAGAAACTGTATCGGTATACATTACCAAGAAGCCTTTCGTACGCCGGGGATCTCGCCACGACTTGCCCGTTCCCGAAAACAAATCCGACAGATATCAAACGCGCGCAAGTAGCCGCGGTTTCGGCCGCACAAAGCACAGCGGTTGACGTGTCGAACCGCGAACTTTGGTTTTCCCCGTGTCTGAAAGCGTTTACTTGCCATAATACTTTTGTTAGTTTAATCGATTTTTACAGGTAAGCCAAGAGTCTGGAGGAGCTTGTATGACTTATCGCGGTTAGAATTGCCAAACGTGAAGGTCATCGACAGACCAAACGGCTTGTCGAGAGAGCTGTGACCGAGCTCGGCAAACGGAACAGTATCGCTAAAACCGATCGTTAAGTTGCCTTGAGCATCAAAGTTTTTTGCCTCAAAGCCGCGGAACTCGCGAATTCGGGGTAGGGCTACGTTAATCAAACGATCAATGAAGTCATACATCTTTTGGTTACGAAGCGTCACTTTCATGCCCACTTCTTCGCCAGCGCGGAGCTTAAAGCCCGAGATCGATTTACGCGATTTCGTAACAGCTGCTTTTTGGCCAGTAATCTGCTTGAGAGCGCCTTCGATATAGCTCAGCATCTCCTTATTTCCTCGGAAGCGACCAGTTCCGACGTTAACAGTGACTTTCTCCAATTTTGGCAGTGCGTTGACGTTAGCAACTTCAAGCGCTGCCATCAGATCTTTTGTTTGAGCCGCAAATCGTTCTTTGTATGAAATTATCATTGCTTCTCCCCACGCACGACTTCGCCGCTAAGTTTGGCGACACGATTTTTGTCGTTACCTTTAATGACATAGCCAACTCGCGTTGGTTTGTTTTGGCTCGGATCGAGCAACATCACGTTGCTTATGTGAATCGGCTGAACCTTATCCACAACACCGCCCTGTGGGTTTTTGGCTGACTTCTTGAGATGTTTCTTAACCATATTTAAGCCGGTAACAACTACCTTGTTATCTCGGGGCATTACTCGCTCAACCGTTCCAGTCTTGCCGCGATCTTTTCCGGCAATAATCAGAACTTTGTCACCTTTGAGGATTTTAGCTTTCATTTAGAGAACCTCCGGTGCTAGCGAAACGATTTTTGCGAAACCTTTGTCGCGGATTTCTCGGGCAATCGGTCCAAAAATTCGAGTACCGCGAGGCGTACCGTCCGGGTTGATAATGACAACCGCATTATCGTCAAAACGAATCGTTGAACCGTCTTTACGGCGCAGCGGCTTGGTTTGACGAACAACAACAGCTCGAACGACTTCTTTAGCTTTGACGTTACCACGAGGAATAGCGTCCTTAACCGATGCAATAATGACGTCGCCAATCTGAGCAGCGTCGCTCTTGCCTTGCTGAACTACCTTAATCACACCGACCCAGCGGGCGCCGGAGTTGTCTGCAACTTTAATGCGAGAGCGGAGTTGAAGCATTATTTCTTCTCCTTGACGCCAACTAGACCAGTAATCTCCCAGTTCTTGTTCTTACTCCGGGGCCGAGTTTCGGCGATAACGACCTGGTCACCTGTCTTATAGGTATTCTCTGGGTTGTGAGCCATAAACCGATTAGTCCGGTTGTAGCGTTTCTTGATAATGGGGTGAATTTTTTGAGTCGTGACAGCAACGACAGCTGTTTGCTGCATCTTATCGGACACCACAACTCCCATCATTGTTTTACGCATTGGTTTTTACCTTTTCGGCGATTTTTTCGTCACGAATAGTCAGCATTTGAGCGATCTGGCGCTTCAAATACTTCCGTGAAGCAACATTTTTGAGCTTACCGAGGAGTTTCTCCTGATCGACTTCAACAAGTCGCCGTTTACTCTCCTGAATTTTACCAGTTAATTGCTCAACTGATAAGTGGCGTAGCTCTTTTAAGTGATCGGCGTTTTTCATTGTTTACGCTCGTTCCTTTCGGACAAATTTGGTTTTGACCGGCAGCTTGTGAGCAGCTAGCCGCATCGCTTCAGCAGCGACAGCTTCTTCGACGCCCGAAATCTCAAAAATTATTGTTCCTGGTTTGATAACCGCTACAAAGTGGTCAAGCGCGCCCTTTCCGCCACCCATGCCGACTTCTGCTGGTTTAGCTGTGACGGGTTTGTGGGGAAAGATTCGTGTCCAAATCTTACCGCCACGACGAATATAGCGAGTCATCGCTCGACGACCGGCTTCGATCTGCCGACTTGTTAGCCAGGCTCGATCCATTGCTTTTAAAGCGTAATCGCCAAAATCGATCGTAAAGCCACGAGTAGCCGGACCGGCGTAGGTACCCTTATGGAGCTTTCGATGTTTGAGCTTTTTTGGCAGTAGCATTAGCGACGCTCCTCAACTTCAACCTGGTCAGCGATCTCACCTTTGTTTAACCAAACCTTAATACCGATGATGCCGTAGGTAGTTTTGGCGTGGTAGACGTTATAATCAATCGCCATGTTGAATCGTGACAACGGAATGGATCCGTCCTGGAACTTTTCAACACGAGCGATCTCGGCGCCGTTCAGGCGGCCGGAGACGATGATTTTGACGCCTTTAGCACCAGCGGCCATCGACTTTTCGATCGCTTGTTTGCAGGCTCGGCGATACGGAATGCGGCGCTCGATTTGGCTGCCGATGTTTTGGCCAACTAAGGTAGCGGATAACTCGGGCTTGCGCTCTTCGATAATGTCCAAACGAACAATTGGCATGCCGCCTGGATAAAACTTCTTTTGAATCTCTTCCTTGAGCAGGTTAATGCCCTGACCACCACGACCGATAACAAGGCCTGGCTTGCTCGTTGTAAGTTTGAGCTGCAGCCGATCGCGTGAGCGAACAATCTCAACGTTACCGATACCGGCGTTGCTGAGTTTTTTCATGATGTACTCGCGAATTTTCACGTCGTCGACGAGATATTTACGGTAATCGGTTTTTGAGCCAGCGAACCACTTACTCTTCCAGTCCGCGGTCAGACTCATACGGTTGCTTAACGGATTGATCTTCTGGCCCATTAGTTCTTCTCCTTCACTTCAGCTTTAGTTTCGGCTTTTTTAACCGGAGCTTGCTTGGCTTTCTTTGGTTTTGCCTGGTCGACAACCACTGTAATGTGTGCCAGGTGCTTCAGGTAACGGTTAGCACGGCCACGAGCGTTCGGTCGCTGACGGCGGATTTTGGGCCCTTGTGTTGCAAAGATTTGCGCAACCACTAGCTCTTCGGCTTTAAACTCTTTACCAGTCGCAGCAGCTTGAGCCATCTTTAATGCTTTATTAACTTCGTGAGCCGAGTGCTGAGGCATAACGGCGGTTTGATTAATCGCATCAACGAGCGCCTTGCCCTGCACGAGTTTGGTAACCGGTGCAAGTTTGCGCGCTGAGTGGCGAACCATTTTTAATTTAATAACGACGCTCATTTCTTACCACCTGCTGCTTGCTCTTTGGCCATCTTACCGCCGTGATGGCGGAAGTTACGAGTTGGCGAAAATTCACCAAGCTTATGACCGACCATCTCTTCCGTGACGGTTACGGGAGTAAAGCTCTTGCCGTTGTGGACACCAAAAGTGTAGCCGATCATTTCCGGGAAGATGGTTGACCGACGACTCCAGGTTTTCACGACCGTCTTGCTGCCAGCTGGCATGCCATCGATTTTCTTCAGTAACTTTTCGTCCGCAAACGGACCTTTTTTGAGTGAACGAGCCATCTTATTTCTTCTTTCTCCTTGAAACGATAAATTTGTCGGTACGTTTATTGCGACGTGTCTTAACGCCGAGCGCGTGCTTACCCCATGGAGTCTTTGGATATTTCAAACCAATCGGGTTAACAGCTTCACCACCACCGTGCGGGTGACTATTCGGGTTCATCGCCTTACCACGAACGGTTGGTCGATGGCCCATATGACGTTTACGGCCGGCTTTGGCAACACGAATTAGGTTGTGAGTCGAGTTGGAGACTCGTCCAATCGACGCCATGCATTCTAGCAAGACGCGACGAACTTCTGAAGAAGCCAGACGGATATAGGCGTACTTACCTTCTTTGGCGGTAACAGTAGCGGACGAACCAGCCGAGCGGACAATCTGGCCGCCCCGTCCTGGTTGTAGCTCGATGTTGTGGATTGCAGTACCAACGGCGATGTCAGCCAATTTTAGACGAGAACCGATTGTTTGCGCCTTAGCCGCGCCCGAGGTAACGGTGTCGCCGACTTTTAACTCGTCAGGAGCGAGGATATAGGCCTTTTTCTTGTCGGGTAGCTCGATAAGGGCGATAAAGGCGCTGCGATTTGGGTCGTACTCGATCGCAGTCACGGTGGCCTTACCCTCAAATGGCATGAATTTAAAATCAACCATTCGGTACATTCGCTTGGCACCGCCACCACGGTGACGGATGGCGATATGCCCACGGTTATCACGACCGGCGTGCTTTTTGAGTTTTACGGTTAACGACTTCTCTGGACGTTTTTTGGTAAGCGTTGAAAAGTCAGCGTAGCTGAGACCACGACGAGCATTATTGGTAGATTTGACGACGCGTGGCATTACTTAGTCTCCTTTGCAGCTTTCTTGTCTTTGCCAGTTTCTTTTTCTTTCTTTACTTCAAAGCCAGGCAGTTCTTGCCCCTTCTTCAGTTGAACGTAGGCCTTCTTGAAGCCGCCCTGAACTCCTTTGCGTCCGCGAAAGCGAACCCGACGATCTGGGGTATTTACGATGCGAACTGAAACAGCGTCGACTTTGTACATCGTAGCGACATCTTGAGCAACGCTCGTTTTGGTAGCGTCTTCAGCAACCTGAAGAACGTAAAGGCCGTCAGACATCTTGGCCGCAGACTTTTCAGTTAGGAGTGGTTTGATCACTGAAAACATTATTTCTTCTCCGTCTTCGTGGCCTTAGGCGCAGTTTTTTTAGCCGCTGCTTTAGGCTTGTCGGCTTTGGCTGGAGCGGTAGTTGGTCCAAAGTAGCCAGCGTATGTTGCCTCTTCCATGACGATTGTTCGCGTGTCAGTTAAGTCAATGATCGATAAATCACGCGCCATCTTCACCTCAACATTCGGCAGGTTGTTGGTCGACAGTAGAAGCTCTGGCTGAATTGCTTCGGTAACCAGAAGAAGTTTACCCCTTAGGTCGTGCTTGGCCAGCATCGCCACGGCGTCTTTTGTCTTAGCGGTTTTCATCGCCAAAGATGGGACCGACACAATACGATCCTTAATGGCGGTGAGCATTTCTTTAAAAGCCGCGCGCTGCATCTTTTTTGGTAAACGAGTTTTATAGTTGCGGTCTTTGTGCGGACCAAAAACTTGGCCACCACCCACCCAAATCGGGGAGGTTTTGGTACCAGCACGGGCACGACCAGTGCCTTTTTGCTTCCACGGCTTTTGACCGCCACCACGAACCATACCGCGAGTCTTGGTCGCAGATGTAGCTTGACGAGCGTTGGCCTGTTTGGCGAGGACCGCCTGCTTAATTAATGAAATATTGACGTTTTTCTTGCTCATGAGTTGCTCCGTACTAAAATACGTCCTTTGGCGGGACCAGGGACTGCGCCGGAGACGATCAGGAGATTCTCTTCAGCGTTGACGGCCAAAACCTTGTTACCACGAACGGTCAGGTTGACTGCGCCCATGTGACCAGCCATTTTTTGGCCTTTTGGCACGCGCTGCGGACGCTGCGCACCGATCGAACCCGGCTGGCGAATATTGTCTGAGCCGTGAGTCATCGGTCCACGGTGGAAATTATGACGCTTGATCGTACCGGCAAAGCCTTTACCTTTGGTTACGCCGCTGATACTGAGCTTATCGCCAACAGCAAACTGGCTAACCGAAAGCGTTTCCATATCCGGAGAAACGCCGGTTAGTTCTTTGAGGGCGATGCCACGCTTCGAATCGATTTTCTTAGCGAGATGAGCCTGGGCTTTGTTGGTCTTGCCGCGAGTAGCGATGCCGACGAGAACGCGGTCTTCAGTCTTGGTGAGAACAGTATTGCTCGGCGCGAAAATAACAGTAGCAGGAACCAGACGACCTTTGTCGTCCCACACTTGTGTCATACCAAGTTTCCATCCCAAGATTGCTTTTGTCATTTCGATATCCGTGTTGTACGGCTATTAACCGAGCACACATTAGGGCTATTTTGACAGTTTCTTGATTGCCAGTCAAGAAAGAAACCGACCGATTTAGCCAGAAAACGTCACTAAGCGATTCGTTGTTGTTGATAGCGGTTCGTCGGCCGCATCACCAACAGACGGCGATGGCTGTTGCGGAAGCGGCAGTACCCGTTGCGGTGGCGGCTGCGCTAGCAGAGCAGCCAAAGTCGTTCGTCTCTGTGTATGTGCGCTCGATCGCCGAAGCGCCGTTACCGTATACCGAAGTAGTCGGTTTTGGTGTTGGGGATGGAGTCGGAGCTGGTGTCGGGTTTGGGGTAGCCGCTGGGACAATAGGCATCCGCTGGCCAGACAACGCCAACACAGCGTAGGCCGTATTCAGGTAATTCGGTTGACCTGACTGAAGATACGAGCCGTCTGCTTGTCGCTGGTTATGGAGGTAGGTCTCCAGTGCCGGAAAAGCCGTGTCGGTTGCTCGATACGCGAGCAGAACCCAACTGGAGGTAGCAACACTAGCAGCGGCCCCGGGCCGGTAACCGTAGCCGCCGTCACTGGCGCGCGCAGCGTTGAGGTAGTTAAAGGCACGGGCGATGACATCGGTTGGGTATGTTGGCGCATAGACCAGCGCCCAGACTGCAGCGGCTGTCATATCGGCATCACCGTCGCCGCTTTCACTGTAGCCAAACGAACCGTCACTCCGTTGCGAACTGAGAATCGTCTGAAAAATATCCGTGCGTGTCCTCAGCCAAGCCGGGTCAGTTGCCTGAATTGCCAAAACTCCAAAAATATCGTCGCTTATGAGCGTACTTTCCCCGAGCTGACCGCCAGCGTACGACGCTTTAATCTGGTCAACCAAACTTGTTCGTTCTTGTCCCTGGGCTGCCTTACCGAGCGCATTGCGCGCCAAGCTTAGGACACTCGGGTCAGCGGTCGTACCGGTTGCAACGCTTACTCCATTAGCGCCAAGCGCCATCGCGCCCCAGTCTCGGTTGGCCAGCGCTTGGGCTGCAAAGTTAGTGCGTAAATAGTTAATCGATGTTTGAAGCGTTGGGCCGCTCGGATTAGCAACGGGCGCGGGCGTTGATGTTGACTGACTATTGTTTACCGGCGCGGCGGCTGGTTGAACCGGATCCGGGCAAACGCTTTGGAATGACGGGATGCTGGATGGCAATGTGCCGTTGCCGAAAGAGAAGACGTAACGATTGTTAGTTTGCGGGACAACCTCGGCCGGACCGCGATCACTAAAACCGAGATTATCGCCACTCGCCCACCAAAATCCCCAAAACGCTGCTTGTGCTGCGGGATCAGTTGAAACCGGTCCGTCGTGACCGATGAGCGAGTAAATAAAACCGGTATCGTCCTGTTTTGGCGTAAAACCGTTTTCGCCGAGCGCGTTTAGAACCGACTGGCTGGCGCGTTCAACACAAACTGTTTTTTGGCCAGTCGGGCTTATTGCAACCAAAGCAAAACGAGCTGTCTGGGCGTGCGTAACCAAAAACGGCACAAAACCAACAGCGATGACAGCAAGAAGGTAGAGAAAGCGTTTTAGCATTTGTTTGTTTGTATTAAAAAGTGAAAGGGAGGACAAGAGCCGTGGCCCTGATCCTCCCTCAATAAGTGCGGTCAACGACGTGTCACCAGTAGCCAGGTAATCGTGTCCGTATCCCGAACCATAAAAGTCCGTGCGGCGCTAACGTCACCACTCGTCTCCGGCGGAAACTGACCATTGATCTGGAAAATAAGCCCCTGGCTGTCGTTGGTCGGCGCGAGCGTGCCAACCTGGACAAGGTAGTCAGGACTCTCCGGATCGGCCACCACACTATCGGAACCGTATTGGGCGATCGTTCGGTCAAGAACCGAGCGCGTTGTCGAGCCGAGGCCGCCTCCACCTCCTCCGCCGCAGCTGAGGATTGTGAGGCTACCAACTAGAGCTAAACCTACACGCAGAAGGTCTCTTCGGGTGATTTCTTCGTTATCCAATGTGCGTTTGCCCCCTCCGCGGGCCAGACAACAGGATACCCGAGATCAAACCGAGAGACAATCAGCCAACTTGAGCACCACCGGCTATGTCGCCTGCACGCAGACTACCCCGTTGCTCTGTCTTGGGCGCCTGTCCTGCCGAGAGTGACCTCACTGGCGAACGATATCGAAGAAGCTAAAAGCGATATTCTCTCGCTTCAAGCGATTGATAAACCCGCTCAGAATCTGTATTTCCTCACCGGATGAGAGATACGACCAGTCAGTTGCTTCGGACGTGGCGCTCTTATCCTCGGCGAACAGGTTGATCGTGACCTCGTAACCTTTCGCTTTGGCGCGCAACACTTCTGTGTCGATACCGTTGAGGAGATCCTTTCGTTTTGAGGCGCTCACAGTAACCTGACTATCGCGATCAAGGGTGTATTTACGGCCGAACGTGCCGGTATTGAACCAGATTGTCTTGGTCCCGAGCGCTTGGGCGGCCTCGACGCTCTCAGCCACGCAGCAGTCTGACGGACGTCTAGTCAATCTGGACCGATCGTTCGACGACCTTTTGATCAGCCGAGAGTGCCTGTAAGTTAGCCGCTCGATTAAAGGTTAGGGCAACGGTTGATTGGTTGGTTTGCTGAACAAAGACTTGGTAAAAAACAAACTGACAACTCGGCTGACTGGCCACGGCATACGCCGGTCGGTTCGCGAACGTGATCGCTTCGATTCGGCTTGAGTCGATCGGAGCGGTGGTATCTGATTCAAAAACCGTGCCCTGACAGGTAGACTGCGACGCTGCTTCGGCCGCTGCTTGAGCTGTCGTTGCCTCCAAGGTAACAACCGACATCTCTGCGGCTTGCGGCACAGTAAAAAGAAGTCCAAAGACCGCACCAAAATCGGCGTTCGGATCGTTCTTGACAGCAGCGATACGCTGCTCAGTTTCGCTCATCGCCGCGGCCGTGAAGAATAGGGTCAGGTCGCCGGCACCGCCTCCCGTTTCGAGCAGCGCGCTCAGCTGTTTGACCTGCCATGCGGCGTTGTGATCAAAACGAACACCCGTTCCGCTAAAGCTGGTTGTCGAGACAGTGTCCGTCTGCTCCCCCGACTCGTCGGCGCAGCGATTGATGCCCCCGATTTCTATTTGGACACCTGGCGTGCATTCGAATTGGTTTGAAGCGCCCCGATCTGCGATCAGTGAAACAGCAAACAACGCCCACCCAAGGACAACCAAAGCGCCGAAGACCCAACCGATGACCGCCCATCTTTTTTCGCGACGCTGAAACTGATCGAGCGCTCGGTCACCGCGACGGTGCCAGGCCCAAGCCGTGCCCTTTCGTCCAAAGCACAACGAAATAAGCAGATTAACGACGACGGTGGCGCCGGAGATTAGCCAAGCATCTGCCGACGATTGACCGGAGGTTGCCGTCCAACTTTCGAGAGCGCTCGAAAACGAGTAGAAGAGCGAGAAAATAGCAGTCGCAATCGCCAACGGAATGAGGAGAAGAGAGAGCCAGATTCGATGACCGATGCCCCAGATCCACGTCAGCCAAAACGCCCCCCAGTTAAATCCGGTTGGCGTCGTCTCTTCTTTCAGCGGGGGTGTAGGCTCGGCCGCGACCGGAGCAGTGGTCGGAGAGTTGATGCTCTCACGCTGCGGTACGGGATCTACTTTCGGCGGGGATGAGTTGTCTGTCCTCGTTACGTCGCCCAAATCGAGCAGCGGTTTCGGCGCTGTCGGATCGGCAAAGAAGGCTTGGCTGACGTGCGTTTCGGTCCAGCCGACGCGACGCAACTCGGCTTTGATCTGTTCGTCGGTCATCCCGCTCGCGCGAGCGCTCTCGATGTACTGACGCAGGTCCTCCATCTCTATTTCATTGTATACCCCGTTTTACCGAACACAACTGCCGTCGTTTCCCGAGGGCGGCCTTGCCGGCGTCATCGTGGCCTGATAGACTGGAGCGACCGTTATCGTCGAGAGCCACACCATGAAACGCCTGCACACACTCGCCCGAGAAGCGGACTGGAAAGTTTGGTCAATCGATAGGATTATTCGGCTCAACGGTTTTCACGGTCGGTTTGTTTGGTGGTACCTAATCACCACGGAGACTGGTCAGTGGGCTGTTGTCTGCGGTTTCGGGCAGAGACTGATGCTGCCGATCGAATGGTCTGACGACGATGGCGGCGGACTCCCTCTGCCACTCACCGCCTAATGAGGCTCGACGCCTCACCGAACCCAAAACCCGCCTTGTCGGCGGGTTTTGCATAGCATATGTCAGTTACTAGAGGGCACCTAAAGTTGAGTGGTGCTACTTTGAGATGTGGAGTAATGCGGAGAGGACGTCGGGGAGTTGGGTGATACCTTCGTCGCCGGAGAAGTGTTCCCAGTCGTTGTTTTTGATCAGTGTGGCACCGAGATGTTTTTCAAATTCAAAGGCCGATTCTACCCGGACGTAATCATCACGGTCAGAATAAATGGCCGCGTATTTGCCGTTGTGATGACGGATCTTGTCCCAATCCAAACCGGCTTCATAGTATTTTTCTAAAACTGGGATTTTGTGCTTGAGGTAGCCGGCAAAACCAGCGACCATCACTCCCCCACCGATCCTTTGATTTTCCGGCAGGCGTTCGATGTATTTCAGAAATGTGTAGCAGCCCAAGCTGTGACCAACAAAGTATGTGTTTTCGTCTGGTGTACCGACAATTTCTGCGAGCACCTCGAGCCACTCATTAAGTTTAGGAGTATTCGGTGAAGGCATCGAAGGCGCTTCGACCTGCCACCCGGCTGCTTCCAGTTCGGCTTTCAACCACGGTTTCCAGCCATGGGAAGGATTCCCCGCCCACCCATGCACGATCATGCAGCGATTCATATGTTACGGACGAAGTGTACCGGCAAATACCTGCCACGCGAGCAGCGATTTGGCGACCAAGCTCAGTACGATGTAGGCTTTCTCGCCGTAGAGATAGTCTGCCCACTTTCCGACCTTCTTGTACTGCAAAATCATGTTCAACGCGAAACAGTTGAAGAAAACGAAGATCGAGACATAGATCCAATAGACGAACGTTGGCGGCGTCGCGCCGCTAAATTTTGCGCTCCAGTAAAACGCTAACCCGACCACGATCCACGGAATTAGGCCAGCGAACGAACCCAAGTTGAAGCTAAACCAGTTTGGCTTCTCGCCGCGCTCAAGGCGACCCTGATTTTGCACTTCCATTACCAAACCGAGCAAGTTCATCGTTGCAACGAGCGAAAAGATCATGAGTAGGCTACCAAAGTCGTAGATACCAACCAGCAGCGAAATTGCGATCATCATAATTGAAGCCGAGAAAGAATACTCCCACCACCGAGCCTTATTAATGCCCTTCAAGAGATTGTCGTCGTAGGTCTTGTTGTAGTAACTCGCAATACTCAGGTGCGCAAAGCTCGAGAGGAAGAAGAATACTGCCACCAACCAAGGTAGGGACAGCCTGAATAGTTCGCTCGAAGCCGGCAGTAACGACTGAGTTGCGACATCAAACGTTAGGTAATTCGCCGTAATCGGTAACTTAAAGTCGACACTCAATGCAATAATGGCAATGCCTTGCGCCGCATGCAAAACCGCCATAACCCAGTTAAATCGTCGCAGGCCGGCCAGTCGTTTCTCAGGTTCCATAGTTCTCCTTATTCCGTTATTTTATTACCTTGATTGTAATTCAATTGTGGCACCCTGCAAGGATCGTTTGATTTGATCTATGCGAGTATTCCACTTTGCACTTAGACTTGACTGCGGGCGTTGCACCTCGGCATAGTGGTAACGTTAACAATCTACCATCAAGAGTGCGGACAGGGACTTGGCCCGATAAAACCGCCAGCAACCTACTATCGGTAAGGTGCTACAACCAACCGTTAACACGGAGTGATGAATATAAGCAATTACCTCTCATTTCGGAGAGGTTTTTCGTTTTATGTTAAGGAGGCAGAATGATTATAAGCCAGTGGAGAACGGCTGAGTCAGTGACCGAAGGACACCCAGACAAGATTTGCGACCAAATTTCCGATGCAATTCTTGATGCATATCTAACAGACGACCCAAATAGCCGCGTTGCGGTCGAAGCCGTAGGGGGTCACGGTGTCTTGTTTATTGTTGGCGAGGTAACTTCGAAGGCAACCGTTGACGCTGCCAATGTTGCCAAGCAAGTCTATCGATCGATAGGCTACGCTGACGCGCTAGATATTACCGTTAAGATCGTTACTCAATCTTCAGACATCGCTCTGGGCGTCGACACGGGCGGCGCAGGCGACCAAGGAATTATGTATGGCTACGCCACCAAAGAGACACCGCAGCTTTTACCGCTACCAGTGGTTCTGGCTCACAAGTTAACTGATCGGCTGACGGAATTGCGCAAAAATAATCCAAAATTTAGCTGGCTTCGCCCCGACGGCAAAGCCCAAGTCACCACCGTCGACAATTCGGTTTGGACCGTTGTCGTCTCTACTCAACACGAAGAAACAATCACTACCGACGAACTACGCCAGCAAATATTCGAGCACGTCATACAACCGGTTGTTGCCAACCTGCGATTCGAGGATTGCCACATCAACCCAACCGGAATTTTCTTACAAGGAGGGTTTGAAGCAGATACCGGACTGACTGGTCGCAAGATCATGGTCGACACCTACGGCGGCCTCATTCCGCAGGGTGGCGGTTGTTTTAGTGGAAAGGACCCAACCAAAGTTGATCGCTCAGCAGCGTACATGGCCCGCTATTTGGCAAAAAATATTGTTTCACAAGGGTGGTGCAACGAATGTCTCGTCTCGTGCGCCTACGCCATTGGCCATAACGATCCCGTGATGGTGGACGCTTGGACCGATACCGACTATCCCGCTCGAGATTGGGTGGTTAAGAATTTCGACCTCTCACCAGCAGGGATTATCAAATTCCTAGACCTACGTCAGCCAATCTACCGCCAAACAGCGATTAACGGCCACTTCTCGAGCAAAACATTCCCTTGGGAGAAGGTCACGACTAGGAAAATGTAACCGGCGCCTAACGACAGCGTCGACAAAAAGATGGCCGGGTTCAATATGGACTCGGCCTTTCTCTTACTCTACTGGTCAGTAAAAATATGCCTCAAACCCATCGACTCCTAACCTGAAAACTGCTATTATTCCGCCTGCACTGTGCGGCGACTGCGCCGTCACCGCACGTTTACTTACAGGAAACAGTTTATGAACAATCGCTCAACGATTCCGCAATGGATCTTGGGACTGTTTGCCCTCTCTCTCGTCTTCGGGTTCGGTAAGGACTACGAAGCGGGAAAGATCTATCGCCAACGCGATACGGTTCAGGCAGCTATCACCAAGACAACCAACGAATTACGGACCGACATTCTTGCCCGTGTCACGGCTGCGAAACAAACGCATCCGAAGTACACAGACAACTTGTCGGTCAACGACCTCATCACCGCGCTCGAACAAGCGACAAGCAAGCTGAAGGCCGCCGACGGTCCCAACCCAAAACCCGTGGCAGTGGCAACCGGTCAGGCCAGCTACATCCTCGCTGAAGTTCAGCGCGATATGAAGGCTTTGACTGCTGGGCTAACCGACTTGGACACGGCCCTCGAGGCCTACCCCAACGTCGTCAGCCAAATCAACGCCTACAGCCAGGCAACGACCAACCGGATCGCCGGGCATATTGCCAACGGCTACTTCGATCGTCACTTCGGTGACGCTCGCATGGTAATTGGCCAGCTCAACGAAACCGAAGCGAAAGTGGCCCGGCTCATGAACGCGATTGACCCTCGGGACAATCGTCCAGATTACGTCCGGATCTTCGCCATTGGCGAAGAGGCCAAAAGCGTCGCCACACAATCGTTAGAACTGGCTGATCGCGCTCCCAAGCTGCGTCAGACCGTCAATGAGCTCTCAGGCAACGCCGGCAACACGCTCGGCACGCTTCGTAATTCGTTTACCGATGCGTACAACGCTGCCGTGCGGATTGAACGCTATAGCGCCTACAACCGCAAAGGCTTCACTGCCGGGCTTACAACGCATCAGCGGTCATTGGCGAATCTCGAACAAACATTGGGCGAGATCAACCGACTCAATAGTATGGATACCCAAGAGTTTGCCAGGGCTGATGTGCTTTTGCGCAGCGTTCGAGGCGAGCTCACCAAGATCCAGAACTACATCAAGTCGGTGCACAACTTCGACGTTCGCGTCCGTAATGCTGTCGCCGTCATGCGATCAGAGCGTATCGATGCCAACTCGGCCATCAGCCGCGCTGCTGAGCATATTGACGACTGGGAAGATCGAAACGACCAAGACACCGCCGAGGCAACTCTGGCAAGTGCTCGTCGGCATCGCGATTCGGCCCGGCAATATGAAGCCAGTGACCCCGTCTTGGCGGTCACTCACTATCAAACGGCAACTAGTCTGGCTAACCAAGCCTACGATGAGGTTGACACCTACACCCCACCCCCACCGACAACATCCTACGATAGCGGCTCCAGTTCTTCTGGCGGCAGCTACGGCGGGTATGGCGGCTCAAGCGGAGGCGGCTTCGGGAGCGGTTACGGTGGTGGAAGCTCAGGCGGAGGCATGGGCGGATCATTCGGCGGACCGGGATCTGGTTCGTTCGGCGGAGGAGACTAATCAACTATGTGGACACTCTTTCACGTTCTTCAGGTCATTGTGTACCTGATCGTCATCGGCGCCGGCGTCTTTTGGATCGTGACCGACCTCTGGCCAAATCATATTGGCCCGTGGTTCGGATACGTTAAGAAAGTCGCTGCCCAAGAACCCCAACTACGGGCTAACGGCCGGGTGATTCATCGCGAAGAACCCGACACCAACCCCAGCGATGATATCGTTGAAGCTATCACCGTCGACGAAGCCCGAGCTGGTCAAGTCATCAGCGACGTACCGAACTACGCTCCGGGATCCAAATCCTGGAAAGCCAATCGGACCGTCGTCACCACGGCGCTAGCTAATATCTATACGCCGCAAGGCGTAGCGATCACTCAGTTCATCTGGCTCTCCGGCGACATGCTCATCATGAAAACGCCGAAGAAATGGTTCCTTTTAACGGAACTGCCCATTACCAGTAGCGAAGCCAACCTGCTCCTCAAAGAGCGCAAGGAGCTTCTCGACGACGTCAAAGCCGGAGACGACACTCCCGATCAGGCGATTCGCGAGTTTCGTGGTTGCCAATGGGAGATCAACGGCGCCTACGGCCTTAACGAGGGCGGTCGCAATCCCGGCCAAAGCACGATCGAATGCACTTCGGTGCTTTCGGAATTGGGCGAGTTTGCCGACGACGTTCCGACGCTCCTCACCACGGTCGGTCGACCGGTGTCGTACTACGACATGCGAGCCGACTTTGTCAGTGGTGACAAGAGCTTCACCGGTCGCCGGATGGTCGCAATGTGGGCCGAAGAAGGCTCCGATTGCGTCGTCTACGTCGGTAAAGAAATGTCGCCGGCCGAAGTCAAGCAAATGGGAGTTGTCTGATGCCAAACGGCGATGCGATCTTCCATGAGTGGCTCGGCAAGGTCCAGCCACGAATCCAGCATATTCGCAACGCCTACCTGGCCGCGGGTGTGTTGGAAGAGCTGACCGCTGACGCCAAGCTGATCGTTGACGACTGGACGCAGAAGTCCACCTACCCCGATCCAGACTTGGCCAATCAAGCAAAAAGTGAGCTTGAGGCAGTCGCTGAAGTTCACCGTTCGTACGCGACAGCTCTCGAAGCTATCGCTGCCCAAATGGAAATCGTCGCGAGCGAGCTAGATAAACTCCAAGACGAACGACTGACATTGGCAGCGATGTGCCAATCGCTCAACGTCCAAGAACTGAGCGTCGAAGTGCTTGAGAAAGCCTACGACGCAATCGGTCCCGACACCGCGATCGACACCGCGCTGACAACGGCGAAGGAGGCCGTCAACCAGCTCGATGCCGAAACCAAAGCCCGCCAGGAGCTTCGCGACTTCCTGGCAAACCCAAACTAGGCAGCTCCGTCTGCCACGGCCGGGTCCTCTATGGACCCGGCCTTTTCATTACCTAAAACTATTCGTACTAATAATTCTTACCAGCAAAGAAGGGCTGGCGTACCGGTGTCTGCCTCAATTCGCTTCTTAACGTCCGTCATCGTTCCGACTTCATCGATCAACTTCTTGGTCTTAGCGTCTCCACCCAACAACGCGGAGCCGTCCGCTAAAGCGACCACTTCTTCTCGCGGCAATTTGCGCAATGTTGCGACTTGGTCAACAAATAGTTCCTTAAACTTGTTTAACTCCGTCTCAATATGAGTTCGCTCATCTTTAGTGAGCGGCTTGTTGGGATCAAATAAATCCTTAAACTTCCCCGTCGACAATTGGTTGTACGTTAAGCCATCCCGTTTATTCTTTTCGGCAGCATCCACGTACGACGCGGTTATACCAATACTTCCCACTAAGGAAGTTGAATGCGCATAGAACGCTTTCGAGGTCAGACCAGCCCAGTAAGCAGCTGATGTGGCGTAACCCCGCGCAAGGGCATACACCGGTTTCTCAGATGCAGCAACCGCCGCCGCGATTTCTTCGCCAGCGGTTGGATCGCCTCCGGGAGAGTCAATCTCAAGGACAATGGCGCTAATATTTGGCGAATCGTTTGCCCGACGGATCAACTGTGTAATATCCAACGAGGCGGTGTCGCCTTCTTCGAAATGATAGGTATACAGTGAGCCGCTGATGGGGATGTTGACTACCGTGGCATCACCTCGACATGCTTCACCAGTAACTGGATTCGTTAGTTGCTCGTCCAGGATTGGTGAAAAATACACCATAACAACTGCGACGAGCGAGAAGTAGCCTAAAATTGTCACTGCCCAAAAAGCGCCGATCCCGACCTTTTTCCATTGAATGTTCGTAATGAGTTGGTTCATAGCATCATCATAAGTCGCAACAACCCAAAATGCACGGAAATCAATTAGGTCGCCGGTGTCGGTTCCTCAGGCGGCGGCACGATGCCGTATTTTTTTAGCTCTTCAATAATAAGATCTTTCTGCCGGACGGCTTCTTCAGATGCAGCCATCACCGCCTCGTAGACCTCATCGACCTTTTCGACGCCTTCGAGATAGGCGTCCGGCATCCCAAGCGCATGAAAAGTCGCATCGGTACTGGCCCGCCATTGCGCTCGATGCATAGTGCTGATCTGTCCGAGACTCTGTTGATAGTCAGCAACCTTGCCCTGTAGTTGTTCCAACGAGCGGTATTGCATCGAGATAAAAATAGCAAATATAAGGAGTAACCCCAGTTGAGCGCCGATAATGGCGCGGTGCTTTTGTTTGACAAGTACCCGGAGTTGTCGAGCGGTTAGGCGTTTGATCATTTTTCACTTACAATCCTCCGAACAAATGCGGCGGTCCAATCTTTACTCTCGAATTCTTTTAGCGCACGCCGTATTTCATCACCTTTGTTGGCCGATTCTTTAATCAAGCCCTCAAGTTCAGCGCGCAGCAGCTCTTTCCCGATATTCAATACCGTTTCGAAAGCGTTTGAAAATCGATAAGAATCAACAACAACTTTGATCCCATTTTTGTAGGAAAAACCGTTTTCTCCAATCGGGTGCCAGCCCTTCCGGCGTTGAATATATTCGATCAACTGACCGTCTATACACTCCTGGAGGCCACCGTCTGGGCAAGTATGGGCAATGTCATTCAGAACAAGATGAAGGTGACCATGGATCTCTTCTGTAGTCTTTCTGATTTGTGCATTATCAGAGCGAAACGGTTTAGACATCAGATACTTCTTGTCATTTTTCCACACCACCCTGTTCGTACGCATCCAACAAAAGAAGCGAGTGAGCGACCGCTTCGTAGCGCGCCCCATACTCAGCTCGATGCCACTGACTAATATCATGGAGACTCTGCTGCACTTGTTGCGCTTTTCTATCCCGCGCTGTTAAAGCGTTGTGCTGATTACCGATCACTACCGCAAACGCAATCAAAAAACAAAACTGCGCCCCTATTATTGCTTGATGCTTTTTCTTAAGTAAATTTTGAAATTGTTTAGCGGTCACGACTACTCCATTCGTCGCCAAACAAACTAGCCTGCACAAGCACAAGCTCAGTTGCTATTTTTTCTTGATCTGGCGGATAACCGTATTCTCGTAGTAGTCTTTTGACCATAACTTTAAGACGAGCGCGAGCTGCTTCTCGTACTGACCAATCAACAGTAATATTCTCTCGAACCCTTTTCACCAACAATCGTGCCAAGTCACGCAATTTGTCATCACCCATCACCGCACGAGCACTGTCGTTCTGTGCCAATGCATCGTAAAATGCAATCTCATCAGGCGACAGACCAAGTTTTTCACCTTCTTCTTCCGAAGATCGAATAGTGTTGGCGATTTCTATCAATTCTTCAATGACTTGCGCGGCTTCAATCGCATTGTTTTTATAACGCAACAAGGCCTTCTCCAACATCTCGGCAAACGAACCAAGCTTTACTGCATTTTTGGAGAATTTTGCCTTGATCTCTCCGTCCAGCAGCTTACGCAATGCCTCAACCGCTAAATTTTTGCGCTCCATACCTCTAATCTCAGCCAGGAATTCGTCAGACAGTATAGAAATATCTGGTTTATCAATTCCCGCGGCTTCGAAGATATCCACCACACCAGCCGGGGCGATGGCTTTATCAACGATCTGTTTGATTGCCGCCCCAAAGTCCTGATCGCTCTTCCCCTTTTCTACAATCTTAGAAAGCCTCGCTCTCACCGCCTGGAAGAATGCCACCTCTTCGCGAGTCGCCAGTGCCTGCGCATTTGGAACGGCTAATGCAAATGCCTTCGAAAGCTCTAGAACATACTGCTTCAAGCGCTTCTCCCCTTCTTCTTGCAAGAGGACGTATTCCTGAGCATCCAACAAGACCTGCAACTGCCGTTTAGTATCAGCCGTAAAGTACTTTCGATATGGGAAATCGTGAAACATATCGCGAAGTTGCTCGATTTTTTCCATCATCACCGCCACAGCTTCGCGCTGATCGAGCGTTGGTCGGCCTTTGCCACCACTTACCGTGTAGTCCTGCAATGCTTCACGCAAAGCTGCGGCGACGCCCAGATAGTCAACAACTACACCGCCGGGCTTATCCGTATACACACGGTTAATTCGCGCAATAGCTTGCATTAAGTTATGGCCTTTTAGCGGCTTATCTAGATACATAGTATGTAAACTTGGCGCATCAAAACCTGTCAACCACATATCGCACACGATCACCAGCTTAAACGGTGAGCTTGGCTCCTTGAAATGATCCGCCAACTCTCTGCGCCGTTCTTTTGAACGAATATGCTGTTGCCAATCAACCGGATCGGTTGCTGAGCCAGTCATTATCACTTTTAGGAAACCCTCCTTGTCGCTTTCCCCTACCCACTCCGGTTTCAGGGAGACAATGGCGCTATATAAATCAACTGCTATCCGTCGACTCATCGTCACAATCATGCCCTTACCGTCGATTGCACTAAGGCGATTATCAAAGTGCTCAACTATATCGCTAGCAATTCGTTCAATTCGTTTTGAGTTGCCAACCACCGCCTCAACTTGCGCCCATTTTGCCTTCAGTTCTTCTTGACGATCTAACTCTTCCTCACCGATTACTTCGGCAACTTCATTATCTATACGGGCTCGCATATCTTTGTTGATATCCAGCTCAACAAGACGACTTTCGTAATAAATTGGAACAGTCGCCCCGTCCTTAACGGCCTGCTCGATGTCATAAACATCTAAGTAGTCACCAAACACTGCTGGTGTTGAACGATCATCGGCCTCAATTGGCGTACCCGTAAAACCAATAAAGCTAGCATTGGGCAAGGCATCGCGAATGTGTTTGGCGAAGCCGTCAATAAAGTTGTACTGACTGCGATGGGCTTCGTCAGCAATCACAATAATGTTTTCTCGATCACTTAATAGCGGAAATTCTTTGCCGTTTTCTGGAAAGAATTTTGCATTGGTTGTGAAAATAATTCCGCCCGACTGAACTTTGAGTATTTCCTGTAAATGGTCACGACTTTCTGCCTGTACCGGCATTTGACGCAACAACTCAGGACAGTTCGAGAATGTATCAAATAACTGGTTATCTAAATCGTTTCGATCTGTCACCACAATTACCGTTGGATTTCTGAGTTCTGGATTAGCGACCAACTTGCCTGCATAAAAAACCATGGACAGCGACTTACCGGATCCTTGCGTATGCCAAATAACTCCCACGCGATGATCACTGCCCGGTCGAATTGATTTCACGGTAGAGTCAAGCGCTTTTTGCACTGCCCAGTATTGGTGATAGCCAGCCAGCTTTTTAATAAATCCGTGTTTTTTATCTTTTTCAAAAACAATAAAGCTACGAACTATTTCTAAAAATCGCGCTTTGTCACAAACACCACGCAGCAATACTTTCAGCATAGGTACGCCTGAGTGATCTTTTTTGCCATCAATGCTTTTCCAAGCATTAAAGCGTTCATAGGTTGCACTGATTGTTCCAACCTCCGCATCAATGCCGTCGGTAATTATTTCCAGTGCGTTGAATCGAAATAACGGCTGAATTTCCGCTTCGTATGTCTGCAGTTGGTTATATGCACTTTCTAATGTTGCTCTTTCATCAGTCGGGTCTTTAATTTCAATGATTCCCAATGGTAAACCGCTTACAAACAGAACAATGTCCGGTCGACGGTGATAATCGCCATTAATAACCGTGAACTGATTAACTGCTACGAATTCATTGTTTTCAGGATTCTCAAAATCAAAAACCCTCGCCTGCTCAGTCCGAACTTCGGCATTTGATGCCCTATATTCAACACTCACACCATCGGTTAATTGCTGGTGAAATTGGTGATTGTCCAGCAGCATTTCCGGATGATCATGACGACTAACTTTTTTGACGACTTCGTCGATCGTGGATGCTGGAAGTCGTGGGTTTAACTGCGCAATCGCTTCGCTAAGACGCCGTGTCAAAATTACTTCGTCGTACTTTCGCTCACTCGACCCTTCCGGTCCGATTTCCGGCCCGCTCAAAATCTGCCAGCCAAGCCGTTCTAAAATTTTCAATGCCTCTTTTTCGATTTTTTCTTCAGTCATTTTAAGTCGATAAGTGCGTTACTATTTCATTCATTAAAGCTTGGAAATTAGATTTTTCCGTTGTTTTGATTCTCCCATTTGAAAGAAAAGTGCCGTTTCTATCTTTCCCGTATGGGCAACTTCGTATGCACCTATTTACTTTGTCCCGAATGTCTTCGGTCGAAAGCTTTTTTAATAAGAAGTCGGGATAACTACTCTGATCGGAGCTATAATTTGTTGAATTTGAGTCATATAATGCCGCTACTTTTGCAATTCCAAGATCTTTCGCCATTTCCAAGAAGAGCTTCATATTTTTTTCTCCGCCCACGCCATAGCCAAATATTTCGAATGGTTGAGCTATATCGTTATCTGCCATCCACCTTTTAATTAAACCAACATCCTCCTGCCCCTCGGTAAAAAATATTCTGTCGCTAAATAGAATTTCCTTTGCTGCTAAGTCTAGCAATTGAGGTTTCTGATATTCATTTATCGTTCCTGAAATAAAGCGAGAGTAGTCTTTTGAGTTGTCCAGCGAGTAAACGCGACAAGGGGTCTCTGCGTCCTTGTTCAGCCGTATCACTTTTGCTCCATTAGCAAAATCATGCCAGTTAATAAAATAAGGAGAGTGAGTACAGATTATTATCTGTCTATCTTTAGAGAGTTCAGACAAAACCGCAGCGAGCCTTTTCTGTGCTGCGGGGTGGAGCGAAAGTTCTGGCTCGTCAATAATAAAAGTAGTCGACTGGTCATGGATTAAGTGGGCAACTATCCTAAACAGAGAGATGATGCCATCACCCAACAAATTCGATTGATGGTAGGTGCTGGCTGTTTTGTATTTTACGTAGTCGCTACCATCATCGCCCGTATCAATTGTCCAGCTTGTAAAGTGCGGGATCACCCTCTTCATTAGTGAGTTAAACCTTTCCAAAATCCGACTATCGGAAAGTATGGTTTTTAATACCGGGCCCAAATCGAAGACATTCGAATTTCTGGTCTCTCCTGCAATGGATTGGCTAACCAACTGTTGAAAATTATGTTGTCCTCCAAACTTATACTGCCAGTATCGCCTTGAAGGGATGAGTTCAAAATTTATCCCATGATGCGCCCCAGAAAAGCTTATTAATGACCCGCCACGATTATTGGTGTAGGTCGTCGCACCACCTTGCGTGTTTCCTATGACAATTTTAGGCACATTTTTACCATGTCGCTCACTTTCTTTGAATTTCTTAGATTCTGTAATGAGTAATGATTCTATCACCGTGGTCTTGCCCGTATTATTCGGTCCCACAACAAGTGTTAATCCACTACCAAAACTTGAATTATTTGGTACTGCAAATTCTATCGTCTGAGTACCGTAGAAACCTTTATATTGCGAAATCTTTACCGTCTTAAGCATGAATTTTCCCAGAAATTAACCGCGGCAAAAGTGAGTCGCGAAGCTCGGCTAGCTGTTTGTTTTGATTTTGGTTATTAAGAATCCTCTCGAAAATTATTCTTACAGTCTGGTCGAATTTACGAAGAATTTTATTGTCAGGAGTGGTGATAGAAATCTTAGAAAATGATGAAGTATTCAAGTTAGGCGTTGCCGAACCTCCGCTGGCCATGTCAATCAATTGAGATTTAATGCTTTTGAGCATGAAGTATAGATAATAGGTGTACTCCTTTTCAGTCGGTGTTACTGAGTTTATTTGCTGATTTGTTTGCGACGGCTGTGAAGTAAGCGAAACTAGCCCGACAGTTGCAATACAACTTACGCATATCGTGTTGGCGGGCAGTGTTTTATTTCTTTGAGAGTCTCGACCAGGTTCTGTCAGGTTATCTTGCGTTTCGGTAATAAAAACCTGCCCATGCATGTCAGGAATTTTTATGAAGGGAATTACTCCACCAAAATATTCGGCGCGATTTTTCGGCGGTGTCTTTCCACATATTATCTCTCCGAAGCTGTTCAAAGACCGTTTTCCCCAATTATTTCGGTCGGGGTTGTCGATGAAGTAGTGCTTAAAAAGTGTTTGGCCGATTTTTTCCAGTGTCTCATTCATCCGCTGGTTGAGTTCGATTTTTTTATCCAGAGAATAAAGAAAGTTGCCAATCTTCTTTTGCTGTTCAAGCTCAGGCAGGGTAATTTTTAGATTCTGTAAAATTTCAGGTCGGAAGGCTGGAAATGTAGTAGCTTGGCCTTCGGCCACTGAAGTAAGGTAATTTGTTATATCGTCTCTGGTCATATAGTAGTAGAGGTACTTTGGATCAACATTTTGGCTGCCAGAAATTGTGGCGAAGCCAGTCGAGGCAACCAAGTTTTCCTCGGCTTCTGGTATGTACGCGAAGTGCTTCAAATTCGGCCGCACCGTAGAAATCAAAATATCATTGTCGCGTACAATGCGTCTTGCTCTGCTTGGAGCGTTAGCTAAATCTAAATCTATCTTCTCGACCTTACCGCTACTTACTGAAGCCACATCAATATATTTTATTTTTTCATATGGATACCCTTTTCCTACCTGATTTGCATTTATTTCTGCAACATTTCCGAGCAAGACAGTTTTAGTCATTTGGAGCCTTAATAGGTTGACTAAGTAGAGAAAAATGAGAAAATCTAGATATCAGGAGAGAGAAACGAGCGTATAACTGCGTGTTATATGTGACGCCTCTCATTTCCTTTAACCCTGAGTTTCCATAATCAACTTATCTTTTTCGTACTGAATAAAGAATTTGAATCTCTGAAAATCCTTCAGTAATACCGATTCGGAAAGGGAGTTTGGAATAACAAGTGCTCGCAACTTATTGTTAGTTACCAAGAATTCACATAAACACCTATAATCTCCGTCACCTGCAACAATCACCGCCTGATCGAAATTGCCGTACTCGATCGCCGCTGCGTGCAGTACCAACTCAGCGTCAACATTACCCTTTGGCTTACCGTCCGAATCTGTGACGGTTGGCTTAAAGACTAGCTCGTAGCCGTATGATCGAAGGCTCCGGTAAAGGCTTCTGTATTGCTTAATATATCCAATGAAGAGAAAAGCCTTCTCGACCCTAAATTTATCTGAAAGATAGCGTCGAAATTTCTTAAAATCCAACTGCCAACCTTTGTATATTCGCTTGCCATTCTTATAGATATCCTTTTTTGTTCCCAGATTTAGGTTCTGGCTGTCTATAAACGCGTATGTCGTAAATCGCTTTTTACTCATAGTTAATCTTTCGCAAATTATCATTAATTTCTGATTCGAGCTTGCGGCTCTCCTCAAATTGACTGTAAAGTTCTACTGTAAGCCTCTTTATTTTGTTTTCGAACGCCTCGTCGTCTTCTTCAATTTCTTCGCTGCCGACGTAGCGGCCAGGAGTGAGGATATAGTCTTGCTCGGCAATCTCTTTGACTGTGGCAACCTTGCAAAAGCCAGGAACATCCTTGTAATCGCCACCGTTACTACCTTTCCAGCTGTGGTATGCATAGGAGATTTTCTGAATGTCAGCATCAGTCAGTTCACGGTTCCGACGATTGATCATCGTGCCCATATTGCGCGCGTCGACGAACAGTGTCTTGCCTTTGCGGTTTTCGCGATTGCGAGCAATGAACCACAGACATGCAGGAATAGCCGCGTTAAAGAATAACTTATCCGGCAAGCTGACAATACAATCAACTAAGTCAGCTTCGACAATATTCTTGCGAATTTCACCTTCACCGGATGTTTGCGAGGCCATAGAACCGTTGGCCAAGACAAAACCAGCAACACCACGCGGCGCTAAGTGATGAATGAAATGCTGAACCCAGGCAAAGTTAGCGTTACCTTTCGGTGGGATACCGTACTTCCATCTGAGATCATTACGCAAATGCTCTTCCCCCCAATCGCTGACATTAAACGGTGGATTGGCAAGGATGAAATCTGCCTTTAAATCTTTGTGTTTATCATTATGGAGCGTATCGCCGTTCTCGAGTTTGGCGTCGATATGGTGCATGGCCAGATTCATTTTGGCGAGCCGCATTGTCGTTGTATTTAGCTCTTGGCCAAAGACATGAATATCGTCGATCCTGCCCTGATGGTCGAGAACAAATTTTTCACTTTGTATAAACATGCCGCCACTACCACAGCACGGGTCATACACCCGGCCGTTGAACGGCTGGACCATTTCGACAAGCAGCTTCACGACTGATTTTGGCGTAAAGAATTCACCACCGCGTTGCCCTTCGGCATGGGCAAATTTACCAAGAAAGTATTCGTAAACGCGGCCCAGCACATCTCCTTTGTCCGGACCCGACATATCGATGCTGGAGATAATATCAATCAACTCCCCGAGACGGCGTTTGTCCAAACTTTCACGTGCGTAATTTTTGAAAAGTACCCCTTTAAGATCGGGATTATCTTTCTCGATCTCCTCCATGGCGTTATCAACAATGGTTCCGATTGCTGGCTGTTTAGCGTAATCACGGATAAAGGACCAGCGCGCCTGTTTGGGCACCCAGTAGATATTTTCCATCGTGTATTCGTCGCGATCTTCCGGCTCAGATACCGGGCTCTGCTTCAGCTCATTATATTTCTTCTCGAACGCATCGGAAATGTATTTAAGAAAAATGAGGCCTAAAACGACCTCTTTGTATTCAGATGAAGAAATATTTCCGCGCAATGTATCAGCAGCCTCCCAAAGTTTTTGTTCAAGATTAGCTTCCGCTGCCATGTTAACGGTATTTTACTACAGACGAGCTGTTCGGGAAAGATTCGGGTAACAAAAAGCCCGCTCTGGTGAGCGGCCTTTTTGCAAACCTTGTTTTGAGCTCTTAGGTTTTGACTGCGAGTTGCCTCGCAACGAGAAGTAAAACGTTTACGTTTTAATTTCGATGTCTACACCTGCTGGAAGGTCCAGGTTCATTAGGGCATCAAGCGTCTTTGGATTTGGGTCCAAGACGTCGATGATGCGCTTGTGGGTGCGGATCTCGAACTGTTCGCGTGCGTCCTTGTGGACGAAGGTCGATCGGTTGACGGTGACAAGATTTTTTTCCGTCGGCAGCGGGATCGGACCGGCGACAATCGCGCCGGTTCTTTCAGCCGTCTCGATGATCTTTTTGGCGCTGCGGTCGATGACCCGGTAATCGTAAGCTTTGAGCTTAATTCGGATGCTCGACTTGGCGGCGGCGCGCTTTTCGTTGTGTGTTTTGCTCATTAAGGTGCTTTCTCAATCTAGTTCTAGTTAGTTATGTGACGACTTCGAAACGATAGTTGAGAAGTGGGACAAGGATACCATTTACTTAATAATCTTTGTCACAATACCGGCACCGACCGTCTTACCACCTTCGCGGATGGCGAAGCGGAGCTTCTCTTCCATCGCGATCGGCTGGATCAGCTTGACTTTGAAGGTCGTGGTGTCTCCTGGGACAACCATTTCGGCGCCATCTGGCAGCTCGACTTCACCAGTTACGTCCGTTGTTCGGAAGTAGAACTGCGGCTTGTAGCCCTTGGTGAACGGCGTGTGACGGCCACCTTCTTCTTTTTTAAGGATGTAGCACTCGGCTTCGAATTCGGTGTGTGGGGTGATCGAGCCTGGCTTACACATAACCTGACCGCGTTCGACGTCGGTTCGCTCAAGACCGCGAACAAGGAGACCAACGTTGTCGCCGGCCTGGCCTTCGTTCAACTGCTTGCGGAACATTTCGACACCGGTGATGGTGGTCTTGGCGCTGGCTTTGAGGCCAACAACTTCGACTTCGTCACCGACTTTGATCTGACCGCGCTCGATACGACCGGTTACGACCGTACCGCGACCCTTGATCGAGAAAACGTCTTCGACCGGCATCAAGAATGGCTTGTCGGTCTCACGAACTGGTTCTGGAACGTAGGTGTCGAGCGCTTCGACGAGGTCGAAGATCGCCTTTTTGGCGTCAGCGTCACCTTCGATCGCTTTAAGAGCCGAGCCCTTGATGATCGGGGTGTCTTTGCCTGGGTATTCGTTCTTGGTCAGAAGGTCACGAATCTCTTCTTCAACGAGCTCAAGGAGATCTGGGTCAGAGACCTGATCGCACTTGTTCATGAAGACGACGATGTACGGAACGCCAACCTGCTTGGCAAGCAAGATGTGCTCGCGGGTTTGTGGCATTGGACCATCTGGAGCGGACACGACCAAAATGGCGGCGTCCATCTGGGCGGCGCCGGTGATCATGTTCTTAACGTAGTCAGCGTGTCCTGGGCAGTCGACGTGAGCGTAGTGACGCTTGTCGGACTCGTACTCAACGTGATACGTCGCGATAGTAATACCGCGCTGCTTTTCTTCTGGAGCGTTGTCGATCTGGTCGACGGCCCGCTTCTCGGCCCAACCCTTTTCCGCGAGCACGTTGGTGATCGCAGCTGTCAGGGTAGTTTTACCGTGGTCGACGTGGCCGATTGTACCAACGTTGACATGCGGTTTTGTTCGTTCAAATGTTGCTGCCATTTAACTAGTAAACCCTTTCTTTATTCTTATATAGCGGTAGTATACCGCAATTAGCGGATTTATTGTACCTGTTGACTCGGTGTGAGGTCAAGGGGTGTTAGTCGGTAGCTTTGCCGGACTTACCGACGATTGTGAGCAGTATGCGAACAACGGTTGTTAGTCGGTTGCCTTAACCGACTTACCGACGATCTGAGCGGTAATGTTGCCCGGTGTTTCTTCGTAGTGGTCAAATTCCATCGAGAACGAGGCGCGACCTTGGCTCATACCACGCAGATCGGTGATGTAGCCAAACATTTCTGAGAGCGGTACATGCGCGTCGATAACTTTGGAGTTACCGCGGTCTTCGGTGCCCATCACACGGCCGCGGCGGCTATTGAGGTCGCCCATGCAGTTACCGAAGAATTCTTCAGGAGTAACCACTTCGACTTTCATGATCGGTTCGAGCAAGACCGGATTGGCTTTTTTACAACCATCCTTGAAGGCCATCGCACCCGCGATTTGGAAGGCGACGTCCGAAGAGTCAACATCGTGGTACGAACCATCGTAAAGCGTCACTTTGACGTCAACGATCGGATAGCCGGCGATAATACCCTTGGTTAGTGCGTCTTTGACACCCTTTTCGACCGATGGGATAAATTCACGCGGGATAGCACCACCAACGATTTTGTTGACGAATTCAAAGCCAGTGCCAGATTCGATCGGTTCGATTTCGAGCCAAACGTGACCGTACTGACCGCGACCACCGGTTTGTTTGATGTACTTGGCTTCTTGTTTGACCGGAATCTTGATCGTTTCTTTGTAGGCAACCTGCGGTGCGCCCTTATCGGCAACGACCCCAAACTCGCGCTTCATCCGGTCGACGATAATGTCGAGGTGAAGTTCGCCCATACCTTCGATTAGGGTCTGAGAGGTCGTCTCGTCTTTTGAGAGTCGCAGCGTTGGGTCTTCGGCGGCGAGACGCTGGAGCGCGGCGCCCATTTTTTCTTGATCGGCCTTAGTTTTTGGTTCGATCGACATCTTAATAACTGGTTCGGGGAACGAGATTTGTTCGAGTAATACTGGCTTGTCTTCGGTGCAGAGCGTGTCACCGGTGGTCGTGTTTTTGAGACCAACGGCAGCGGCGATCTCACCAGCGTAGACTTCTTTCACATCTTCACGGCTATTAGCGTGCAAGCGAACGATGCGGCCGATGCGCTCTTTTTCGCCTTTACCTGGGTTCATGACGTACGAACCAGCAGCCAGCTTACCAGCGTAGACGCGGAAGAAGGTCAGCGAACCAACAAATGGGTCGGTTGCGACTTTGAAAGCAAGGGCAGTAAACGGCTCGTCGTCACTTGTCTCGCGAACAATCTTTTCTTCTTCGTTCTTTGGATTAATACCTTCGACAGCCGGAACGTCGAGCGGGCTTGGCAAGTAAGCAACAACAGCATCGAGGAGCGGCTGAACGCCTTTGTTCTTGAGTGCTGAACCAGCCATGACTGGGAAGAGTTCGACGTTGATAACAGCTTTGCGAAGCGCCTTCTTGAGGTCCTCAACCGGCAATTCTTCGCCGTTAAAGAACTTTTCAAGCAAGGCTTCGTCGGTTTCGGCGATCTGCTCGATCAGCTTGGCTCGGTATTCTTCGACTTCGGCCTTCATGTCGGCCGGAACGTCTTCGGTCGTCGGTTCGGTCGCTTCGTCCTTATTCCAGACGAGCGCTTTGTTTTCGAGGAGGTCAACGACGCCTTTGAGCTGATCTTCCGCACCGATTGGCAGCTGGAGGATGGCGGTTTTGGCGCCGAGACGTTCGTGGATAGTTTTAATAACGTGTTTAAAATCAGCGCCGATGCGGTCGAGTTTGTTGACGAAACAGATACGCGGCACGCGGTACTTGTCGGCTTGGCGCCAGACAGTTTCGGATTGCGCTTCGACGCCAGCCACACCGTCAAAGACGGTAACGGCACCGTCAAGCACGCGCAAGCTGCGCTGCACTTCGACGGTAAAGTCGATGTGTCCCGGAGTATCGATAATGTTGAAGGAGTGATCCTTCCAGTGGGTGGTAGTAGCGGCAGCGGTAATCGTGATACCACGCTCCTGCTCTTGCTCCATCCAGTCCATGACCGCGGCGCCTTCGTGCACTTCACCGATTTTGTAGGTCTTACCCGTAAAATACAAAATACGCTCGGAGACGGTGGTTTTACCCGCGTCAATGTGAGCGATGATACCAAAGTTACGAACTCTTTCTAACGGATATTCGCGTGCCATTTATTTCTTCTCTCTAATATTCAATTTTCTAATCTTATTAATCCGATGTGTCATTACAGAGAGTGTGAGGGCTAATACGAGTAAACTTATCCACCAACTCAACCCACTCAACCATATCGCTGTTTCCCCTGGCTGGTTCATCCAATACATACTCAGAGCCATAGAGATAGCCGCGGAGAAAAAAGCCACCCAGGGAAACCGAAGGGCCTTAAACATCTTAGTACCGAGCGAAGTGAGCGAAGGCCCGGTTGGATTCGGCCATCTTGTGCATATCTTCGCGAATCTTCATGACTGTACCGGTGTTTTCGAGGATGTTTTTCATCTCGGTGTAGAGCGCATCGCTCATCGGCACACCCTTTTTGTTGCGAGCAGTTGTGACGATCCAGCGCAAAACCAAAATGACTTTGCGAGCTGGGCGAACTTCAACCGGAACCTGGTAGTTGGCACCGCCAACACGGCGAGAGCGGACTTCCAAAATCGGAGCAGCTTTTTCAAGAATTTCGCGCCAGAGAGCTGGAACTTCTTTGTTGGTTTCTTTGGCAAGCTTTTCAAGCGCGTCGTAGACGAGCTTCTCAGCTGTTTCCTTTTTGCCGTCAAGCATCACCCGGTTCACAAACTTGGTAATAAGCGGGTCGTTGTACTTGCTGTCGAGCACGAACGGCGGCCGTTTGATCTTACTGCGACCACGCATTACGACTTCTTCGCTCCGTACTTACTGCGACCTTGCTTGCGGTTTTCGACACCTTCAGCGTTCAAGACGCCGCGGACGATGTGATACTTCACACCTGGCAGATCCTTAACGCGACCGCCACGAACCAACACGAGCGAGTGCTC